>NZ_JAWLSC010000029.1:0-21071 GCF_033142465.1 Rhodococcus sp. IEGM 1318 | reverse complement strand
TTGCCAAAATTCCCGCGTAGTCGAGTTGGGCGGTCCCGTCGCGATCTTGCGGATCGTGACGTTCGAACGCCTCCGTATTTCGATACGGTAACTGTACTACAATTGATGTCTGCGCTTTTGGTTCGTTTGCGATTGTCCGTTCGACCGTCGGCCACCTGTAGCGATTCGCCAAAAAGGTGTATGAGGAACGGACGTTGGTGACGCGGTGCCGGCGGTAAGCGGCGGGCGGTCGTCCTCCGCGTGCTGAATGCGGTCGATGGTATTTGCAGTGAACATTCCACACCTCGACGGCGGTGCGCCGCTCAGCTTCGCTGGTGTACTCGCGGGAGTACAACAGTTCTTCACCCAGCATAACCTGGATTCGGGCGAAACCTGGTGGTCGACCGACATGACTCCACATGTTCGAGCATTCGGACTCGACACCTGCAACGCCGTCGCCGGTGCCGACGGCGCCGTTCCCGAAGATCAGTTCGACTGGCTCCGAAAACAATTGGCACAGGCACAGACACAGGCACAGAAGAAGCTCGTACTGATCGGGACTGTAAGAACAACGGTGTAACTCTGAAGGGAGATACGCCACTATGACTGATGTGATTGATCGTGAGACAGAGACGAACTCGGCTCAGCCGGGTATCAGCGATGCGCGGCTCAAAGAGCTGGTCGAGCAGGCGCGAGCCGAAGGGCTGCAGTTGACGGGAGATGGTGGATTGCTGTCGAAGCTGACCAAGCTAGTCGTGGGGTCCGCGCTCGAAGGCGAGATGGACGACCACCTCGGATACGGCAAGAGTGACCCGGCAGGGAGGGGCAGCGGCAACTCCCGCAACGGCAGACGAGCCAAGAACCTGTTGACCGAGGCCGGCCCGGTCGAACTCGAGGTGCCCCGTGACCGGGATTCCTCCTTCGAGCCGAAGATCGTGGCCAAGCGGCAGCGTCGGCTCTCAGGCGTGGAGGACATGGTGATCTCGTTGTCGGCCAAGGGGTTGACGACTGGTGAGATCGCTGCACACCTGGCTGAGGTGTACAGAGCCGAGGTGTCCAAGCAGACGATCTCGACGATCACCGAGCGGGTGATGGAAGGCATGGCCGAGTGGCAGAACCGGCCGTTGGATCCTGTGTACCCGGTGTTGTTCATCGACTGCATCCACGTCAAGATTCGCGAGGGCAACGTCGCTAGCCGGCCGATCTACGTCGCGATGGGGGTGACTGTCGACGGCACCCGCGACATCCTCGGATTGTGGGTCGGTGAGCACGGCGACGGGGAGGGCGCGAAGTACTGGCTTCGGGTGTTGTCTGAGCTGAAAAACCGTGGTGTGCAGGATGTTCTGATCGTCGTGTGCGACGGTCTCAAGCATCTACCCGATTCGATCGAGCAAGTGTGGCCACAGACCATCGTGCAGACTTGTGTGGTCCATCTTCTCCGTAACACCTACGCCTATGCTTCCCGCAAGGACTGGTCCGAGATCGCCAAGGACCTCAAACCCGTCTACACGGCGCCGTCGGAGCAGGCCGCGCTCGACCGATTCGCAGAGTTCAGTGACAAATGGGAGAAACGTTATCCCGCGATCATCAGGCTCTGGACCAACGCCTGGGCTGAGTTCGTGCCGTTCCTGCAATTCGACAATGCCATACGGCAGGTCATTTACACGACTAACGCCATCGAGAGTGTCAACGCTCGAATCCGCAGGGCTGTCAAGGCCCGTGGACACTTTCCGACCGAGGCCGCGGCCTTGAAATGCGTGTATTTGGCCATCATGAGCCTCGATCCCAAAGGCACCGCCCGCCAACGCTGGTCCAACCGATGGAAGGCAGCACTGAATGCTTTCGAGATCACGTTCGACGGACGGCTGTCTGCCGGACGAAAGTAGTTAGAAACCAACCAATTACACCGTTTTCTAGACAGACCCGAAATTTGGTCGGACGAATTTGGAGATGTGGTTGCGGAAGAGGAAGGCATACAACGCCTCTCGTCTTGCTGGTACTGCGATCGAAGCTGCTAATTGCCAGTTGGTGCGGGTGGCTGGGCAAGATGTAGCAGCATCGACGGTCGCTAGGCTGGCGCACCACGTTCTGAGTTTGAATATTGAGCTGAGGGAGTTGGATTCCTCGATCGAAGAGCGGTTTCGTCGGCACCGGCATGCGGAAGTAATTGAATCAATGCCGGGTTTCGAGCCGGTGCTCGGTGCCGAATTCCTGGCCGCGATTGGTGGTGATGTGTCTGCGTTCGGAAGCGCCGACAAATTGGCTGCCATGTCTGGTCTAGCTGTGCAACTGAAAGAGACTTATGACAGCGGGTCTCGTGCTTTTTGCTTGAGGCGTTCGTAGGGTGTTTGGCCCGAGAGGGCGCCGTGGGGTCGATCGTAGTTGCAGTGGTCTTCCCATTGTTGGAGTCGCTCGGCGAAAAGGTTCGCATCGTCGATGACTTCACCTTCGAGCAGTCGGTAGAACTCGTCGGAATCGATGCGATGCGAGCGCTCGACTTTGCCGTTCAGGCGTGGGGTCCGAGGTCGGATCCTGACGTGCCCGATACCCATGTCGAGCAGATGCCAGTGGAACGCCGAGCCGAATTCCTGACCGTTGTCCGTTTGGACCTTCTCGACCTGGAACGGCAGCTTCGAGAGGACGTGGTCGATGAACTGAATCGCGATCTTCTGATCGTTGCGCGGGTACGCCTGCAAAACCCGCAATCGAGTGCAGTCATCGATTGCGGTGCAGAAGGTAGTAACGCTTCTTCTTTCCTGTTTGACCAAGTGGCTCAATGAATTTCACGTCCACCTGCAATTGGTGGCCGGGGCGTTGTTTCTCGCAGCGCTCCACCGGGTCTGCGTGCGTTTGTAGCGCCCAAGATGCCGGCAGCCGGTTGAGGCCGAGCTTGTGAAGAATGCGCCAGACACCGGACGGGCTGATGGTGACGTCGTGGTAGCGGGCGAGGTACATCGAGATCCTCTGCGGCCCGAAATGATACTGCTGGCGAAGCCAGAGGATCTTCTCTGGTCCCCTCCGGATCGGTTTTGGTGGGCTGATGGTGCGGCACACTCGACCGATCGTTCAGACCCTCGAACCCCTCTTCGTCGAACCGTCGCCGCCACACGTAGTAGCACTGCCGGCTGATGCCGTAGTAGCGACAGGTGGCGGCGACACTGCCACTGACTTCCTCGACGTGACGCAGCACTGCAAGTTTGTGTTTTGCCCGACGTTCGAGCTCTCGTGGTGACATGGAAGTCTTCCTCTCATCGGAAGACCCAACTGTCAACAACCTCCATCAGTTTTAGATCTAGCTCCAGTGCCGCCTGATTCGGGCCGGATCAGTGGAAATCTGCGCCGTCCGCGCCGATACGACCGCTGATTATTGCGCGCCTTCTATATGTCAGCGCAGCTCAGTATCCGGCACAGCGCCCAGTCCCAGGTCTTCCTCAATCGCAGACGAGCCGCGGGGAAACGTCATACGCAGGCGGTTCTCGCTCTCGCCAGACGCCGGTTGAATGTGCTGTGGGCAATGTTGCGTGACGGGGCTATCTATCAGCAGAGTCCCGAGATCGCACCAGCTACCTGAACGAAGGCTGCGACCTACCGACTCGAGGTGTGCGCAGCAAGGAGGGCGGTCAATTCTTCGGCGTAGACGATTTGTTTGCGTAGTTTGACGCAGCTTTCCTCAGCGCGGGTGTGGCATTCGGTGAGGAACTCCTGCGCAGCGGTTGTGGTCTCGCCTTGTGCGCCGGATTCGAGGACTTCGAGGGATTCGAGGAGTTGACGCATCTCGTCGAGGGTGAATCCGAGAGGTTTCATCCGGCGAATCACCAAGAGTCGTTGGACATCGGCCTCGGTGTAGAGACGGAAGCCGCCTGCGCTGCGTTCCGAGGGCGCCACGAGGCCGACGTCGTCGTAGTGGCGGATGGTTTTGATGGACAGCTCGGTGCGTTCGGCGACTTCACCGATCTGCATGTGCCGGTCTGTCGACATCTCGATCTGCTCCGTGCTGTCCTGACTCATCGATCCCTCTTTCGTTTCTCCGGCGATGAGGTCAGTGACCTGCGCCCATTTGTCCGCTCAGGCGTACATGCCGCTCCGACGAGGCGGCGTTGAGACCGATGATGTCCACATTCTTACCTTTGGCAGCGTATTTGGTGGTGATCGCATCGAGCGTGGCGACGGTCGAGGCATCCCAGATGTGTGAGTCGGACAGGTCGATGATGATGTTTTCCGGGTCACCGACGTAGTCGAATTGGTAGATCAGATCGTTGCTCGAAGCGAAGAACAGTTCTCCGCGGACGGCGTACACGCGGGTGGTCTCATCCGGGTGGGCGATGTCGACGACCTCGGTCAGGTGTGCGACGCGGCGAGCGAAGAGCACCATTGCGGTGACGACACCGACGATGACGCCGTAGGCGAGGTTGTGGGTGGCGACGGTGACTGCGACGGTGGCGATCATGACGATCGTTTCGCTCTTGGGCATGCGGCGCAAGGTTTTCGGGTTGATGGAGTGCCAGTCCATGGTGCCGACCGAGACCATGATCATCACCGCGACGAGGGCCGCCATCGGGATAAGTGCGACGACGTCGCCGAGGCCGACTACGAGGATCAGCAGGAATACACCGGCGAGGAAGGTGGAAATGCGGGTACGTGCTCCGGAGACCTTGACGTTGATCATGGTCTGCCCGATCATCGCGCAGCCGCCCATGCCGCCGAAGAACCCGGTGACGATGTTGGCGATTCCCTGACCCCAGCCTTCGCGGGTCTTGTCGGAATGCGAATCGGTGATGTCGTCGACGAGTTTCGCGGTCATCAAGGATTCGAGGAGTCCGACGAGGGCCATCGCTAACGCGTATGGCGCGATGATCGTGAGTGTGTCCAGGGTGAACGGAACATCGGGGATCAGCCACGACGGCAGGTTGGAGGGGAGTTCACCTTCGTCGCCGACGTTCGGAACGTTCAACGCGAAGATCACGGTTGCGGCGGTGAGCAGCACGATCGCAACCAAGGGCGCGGGAACTGCGGTGGTGAGCTTGGGGAGGAACACCATGATCAGCAGTCCCACCGCGACCATGGGGTAGACGAGGTCGGGCACGTCGCTCAGGTGCGGCAGTTGAGCGGTGAAGATCAAGATTGCGAGTGCGTTGACGAAGCCGACCATCACGCTGCGTGGGATGAACCGCATCAGTTTCGCGACCCCGAGCACGCTCAAGACAATTTGCAGAACTCCGGCCAGCAGGACCGCGGCGATCAGGTAGTCGAGACCGTAGTCACGCGAGAGGGGCGCGACGACCAGGGCGATCGCGCCGGTAGCGGCGGAGATCATGGCAGGGCGGCCACCGACGACGGCGATGGTGACCGCCATCGTGAAGGAGGCGAACAATCCGACGCGTGGATCGACGCCGGCGATGATCGAGAACGAGATCGCCTCCGGGATCAGAGCCAGAGCGACGACTGCGCCGGCGAGGATCTCGGTTTTCAATCGCCGGGGTGAGCGCAAGGCTGCGCGTACTGAGCCTTCATTCGGGGCAGTGTCGTCTAAATGTTGTGCGGCCATCACGGCTCCGTTCGCGTGGCGCGGTGACGCCGATGCAGTAAGTGAGTTCTTCGGCACAGTGAGATGCCTACCAGGACAGACAATCGCGCCTCTTCGGCGCCTTGTCGCGGCCCGCATGTGTGGCGGGCTTCATCGGGTTACCAACGGACGAGACTCTACCCGTCCGTAAGGGGAGAGTGCACTCGGGGTTGAAGTCATGCAGCTGTTTGGGGTGCTGATCATCTCTTGAGGTTTCAGTTGTCGACCGAGATGTTCGGCGCTTCGCGCCGCGGAGCTTGCTGCTCCAAGCACGGAACGGCCCTGCGGCCGTGCTTGACAAAGCCTATTGAGATTCTCCTTCTGGGCTTCCGATTTTGACCGGCGGTGACCTGCGCGCAACCGATGACTCCGCTTCGCTCCGGCCTTCGGCTCGAAAGACTTTTTCAACCCGCACTCGCAGGCTCGCAGAAAGACCCTTTCGTTCACCAGTTGCACTCCGGCCCCTAATGTCGGTTCAACTCTCCTATGCCAGAAGGCGAAAAAAATTGGCGGGGCACGGGTTTGGCCCCCTGCCGCGAACGAAAGGTCACCGATGAGCGACGGTTACAGCGTGGCAACCATCCACTACGCCGGACTCAGTTGCGGGTGCGGTGACTACTCCTGCCCTCGCATGCACAACGACGCCGCACACTGCGTCAACGCCGAGTAGACGACGGCCACCTACCAACCCCGAAATGGGATGCAGCCAGGCAACAGCGCAAACCCTCGCCGCAGCCTACGAGAAACGCACCGACACAGCAGCCCACGACGCGCAAAACGCCCTGTTCTGACACGTCGACACTGCACGCCCTGTCGGATCCGAACGGCACCCTCGCCGACAACACGAATCACCCATGAGAAAGGAGGACAACCGCATAGCTATCGCCGCGATCATCGCCGTAGCAGCACTCTTGATCGGGGGATTCGGATCGATCATCGCAGGCGCAATCGCAATCTTCGAGGACTACTCCGCAACGTCTTCACCGGCAGTTCACCCGCCGCCTACGCCATCCCCGCTGCCGGCCTCGCAATCTGGATGACCGGGCACTGGATCTGGGCGTTCAAACACAAAGCCTGGCGCACCCGACTCGCGCTGACCGCCGACAGCCTCCCCGGACTCCACCACCTCGCACCCACCCCCACCAACCACACCCCCAAACCGGCCCCGCACACCGCCGTGTGGCCGAGCAACCACTGAGAGAGATGCTGACGGTGATGGTTCGGCCGGAGGTCAACCTCAGATGCCGGTAGATCAGCGGTGCAGCTGGGGTAGGTCCCGAACCAACTATGGCTCGTTCCGGTCGAAACCGGAACGAGCCATAGTCTTTTCAATTTCAGGGTGAGAGTGTGTTCTCACTCATGACCGATCTTCGGTGAGTCGGATGAATATCCGGCGATCCGATTGACCCATCGGCGAGTACGAGGATCACCGACGATGAATCCGGGAATAATCGGTGCAGTCACTGCAATGATGATCACCCTGGTGTAATCCCCGCTAGCAGCTTCCGACACTGCGACCACAGTTCCTAACGACAGGTACGTGACGGCGACGAACACTGCTGGTTCGTGGTGACGGACCCGACTTCTCCACCCAAAGATCGCCACTGCAGCGATCAGACACAGAACCAATAGCATCAACCGCCAACTGAACTCATCCGACAGGGCTGTGGTGTGTTGACCGACGATCATCACGCAGGCAATCGAAAGAATCACGGCCACCACGAGATTGAACTTCATGACGCCTCTCAGTACAGTCAGATCCGGTGTGATGCTCGCCGATCACAGGCGGCCACAATGTACCGGGGGCGCCGAACTTGAGCGCCAAGCACTCGCCCGTTGCCTGTGCCGAGATCGCCCACGCCGAGATGTTCACGACATTGGCCAAAACCACTTCCTGGAACGGCGGCGGGATCAGTGCGATCCACGGTAGCGCAGCGATTCCGCCGGCACCGGCAGCAGCCATCATGCGTGTTTCTTCCTTGAAATACGCATGGCCCGACACGATTCCCCAGTCGAAACGAGGGTCGGCAACGATCGGAAAGACGGTGTTCTCGTCGAATTCGACGATCTGCACAAGATCACTGCCTTCCACCTGCAGATAGGTCGGCACTGATTGACCGTTCGCGTCCTTCGCCCACGGAACGGTGAACCCGCCATGCGGCATCCGGTCCACGTTGAGAGAAACGGTCCCATCGCCCGTGCCCTCGAGTTTTCCGCCCTCAGGTACCTGCACGGGGAAACGGAACGCGTGAGGGGCATCCGGCCGGTTGATATGGATCAAAGTCTGCTCACCGTCCGCCAATACCTTGGACCCGAACGTCACGGGCGGATCCTCGGTTGTAGCTGAGCGCTGTTGCAGCGGCTGCGGGAGACCCCATCCGATGGAAACCCCATCTTCCGAGGTCGATCCGATCTCCTCCGGACTGGCACTTGCGGACCCAAGCCCGAAACTGAGAACAGTCGCTATCGCGGCAAATAGAACGACAAGGCGAGCCCACGCCCGGCGAAGACCGGTGTCCAATAAGGGTTTCATCAAATCTTCCACTCTGCTCACGACGGTGCGATAGCGGAAACTATTGTCGCCAACCGCGCACAAAAGCTGAGTGACCCCACGCCGGGGGCAATTGGGTGCCATCACGTCCGGAATTTCTGCGGGCGGTGCGATGGCTCCCGAAATTTCTTCAACTGACTCACAGCTCGGCGGCCTCGGCCGCGCCACCGAGGCGGTTCCGCAGGGATGGTGAGTCTCATCCTTTCGGGGTGATGTCCCTCGGCCTGAATCTTTCAATACTGTTCACACCGATATTTTGGTGACGACAAGGGGATGCCATGACCGGGCCCAGCCAATCTCCCTGTGGTCGATTCGTGATCACCGCCTTCGATGGCGTTGTGATCTGGGCAGTTGCGACGTGGCGGCCTGATACGGCCGACTCGATCTGATCAGATCAGATCCCAGTGAAGCCACCTGCACGGGCGCGGATCCGATGCGCCCCTGCATACGTAGCCGCGAGCACCTTCCCACTGTTTGATCGAGCAGAATGAGGATTCGGACATGACAGACCAATCGGGTGCACGTCGAGATTCACTACCCATCGCCGATCGCCAATATTTGGGGTTGGTGACCTACGACGCTAAGGATCTCGACACCACCTTCCCCCCGATCGAACCCCTGCAGCCACCTGAGGATGCCCCGAACGTTCTGGTGATATTGCTCGACGATGTGGGTTACGGGGCCAGCAGTGCGTTCGGGGGGCCCGCGGACACCCCGACTGCGGAGCGACTGCAAAGTGGTGGCCTCACCTACAACCGTTTCCACACCACGGCGCTGTGCGCACCGACCAGGGCCGCTCTTCTCAGTGGGCGCAATCATCATTCGGTCGGGATGGGCATGATCACCGAGACCGCGACGGCAGCTCCCGGATCATCCGGAATGCGACCGAACACCAAAGCGGCATTACCGATGACGTTGAAACTCAACGGATATTCCACGGCCCAGTTCGGCAAATGTCACGAGGTTCCGCCCTGGCAGACATCACCAGTTGGCCCGTTCGATGCCTGGCCGACCGGCGGCGGAGGTTTCGAGCACTTCTACGGATTCATCGGAGGCGAGAACAATCAGTACTACCCCGCTCTCTACGGCGGGGTCAGTCCGATCGAACCGGACAAGACTCCAGAAGAGGGCTACCACCTGACCGAAGATCTCGCGGACCGGGCGATCGATTGGGTTCGCACTCAGAAAGCATTGGCCCCGCAGAAGCCGTTCTTCGTCTATTTTGCGCCCGGCGCCACGCATGCACCGCACCATGTCCCGCAGGAATGGGCCGACAAATATGCGGGCAGGTTCGCCGGCGGTTGGGATGCACAACGCGAGGCAATCATCGCACGGCAGAAGGAACTCGGCGTGGTACCCGCCGACGCCGAACTGACACCACGACCGGAAGCGATTCCGTCCTGGGAAGAGATGAGCGATGACCTCAAACCTGTCCTGGAACGGCAGATGGAGATTTATGCAGGATTCCTCGAGCATACCGATTTTCATGTCGGCCGGGTCATCGATGCTGTGGAATCCATTGGTGCCCTGGATAACACGTTGATCTATTACATCATCGGCGACAACGGTGCCTCCGCAGAAGGCACAGTCAACGGCGCGTTCAACGAGATGGCGAATTTCAACGGGCTAGCCGCCATCGAAACCCCGGAATTCATGGCCGAAGTCAAAGACAAACTCGGAGGCGTCGACTCCTACAACCACTACTCGGTGGGCTGGGCATGGGCGATGTGCACGCCGTTCCGATGGACCAAACAGGTCGCCTCGCACTGGGGTGGTACCCGCAACGGGACCATCGTGCACTGGCCCGCCGGGATCACCAGTAAAGGTGAGACTCGTTCTCAATTCACCCACGTCATCGATGTAGCGCCCACCATCCTCGAAGCCGCGGGGATACCCGAACCTACATTCGTCAACGGCGTCCAACAGTCACCCATCGAGGGCGCCAGCATGAACTACACCTTCGAGTCGGCCGAGGCACCCGAACGCCACGACCTTCAATACTTCGAGATGGCCGGCAACCGCGGCATCTACTACAAGGGGTGGAGCGCAGTCACCCGGCACAGCACACCTTGGCTCCCTAACGAGGAACTACCCGCCCTCGATGACGACGTCTGGGAACTCTACGACGGCACTAACGACTGGTCCCAGGCCCGTGACCTGTCGAAAGAGCAACCGGAGCGGCTTGCGGCACTACAACGCCTATGGCTGATCGAGGCGGTGAAATACAACGTTCTACCCATCGATGATCGCAGATTCGAGCGGCTCAATGCGACTATCGCGGGCCGGCCCCAACTGATCAAAGGCACCACTCAGGTCCTCTTCCCCGGAATGAAACGACTCAGCGAGCACAGCGTCCTGGACATCAAGAACCGCTCCTTCAGCGTGACCGCCGCCGTCGACACAGCCAAAAAGGGCGCCACAAACGGAGTGATCATCGCCCAAGGCGGCCGATTCGGGGGATGGGCACTCTACGTGAAGGACGGATACGCCAGGTTCGTGTACAACCTGCTCGGAATGACCGAATTCACCACCACCGCAACGAAGGCACTCGCCGACGGCAGTCATCAGATCCGCGCCGAATTCGCGTACGACGGAGGTGGACTCGCCAAAGGCGGCGACGTGACCCTGTTCTACGATGGAACCGAAGCAGGAAGGGGCCGCGTAGAGCAAACCCAACCGATGATCTTCTCTGCAGACGAAACCACCGACATCGGCGACGACTACGGCATGCCCGTCAGCTCCGATTACGCCGGCGCCAGCAAGTTCAACGGCCGCATCGACGTCGTACAGATCGACGTCGGCGACGACGACCACACCCACCTCATCGACCCTGCACTCATCTCGAAGGTTGCAATATCACGGCAGTAGCAGCGAGCAAGCAACCAGCGTTGAGGCGCATATCCGCCCAGGTCCAAGGATGGAAAACGTCAAACCATGCCAACCCTGGAATCGAAAACCACGCCACAAATCAGGCGAAAGTCACAGTTCTTTAGTGTCCGTGGACTACCGGCCGGTCGCGCTCCGAGCTCCAACATTGTTGGCGATGCACTCGAAAGCCTCGTCACATCAGAGTCCCTCGGGTGTACCAGTGACACTGCAGGGTGCTGGAGTAACTGAAGTCCGGTGAGTTACTCTGGTATGTCAGAACTGTGTGACCATATCTGCTAGGTGCGGGGTGTTGTGCCGCCGTTAATGCGGCGAGGGTATCGTTGACGGCGCGTTCGGCCAGTAATGGGACGAAATCACGAATTCCGCGGCCGGTGAAGTGACTATGAGCGTTTGTCAATGCTACCGCTGGTGCTTTGCAGCGCGCTGTGACTTGGCACACGTGCGCTCACGGCACTCTTCGTTGTGCTGCTCATCTTCGCATTTTGCGCTGTATCGCGGTGAGGCTCAAGTGATGCGCAGCGATGTTGTTGTGTTGTGCGGTAATGTGTTTCAGTGAAGATGGAAAGTGGTTGAAGTGATCACAGTTACCCCGCTGCGATCCTCGTCCCGACGGTATGGACGATCTGCACGTCCGGGTTCCACGGAATCAGGGCGTCGATCGATGCCTCCAGTTCATCCAGTGGGGGAAGGGTTTCCGGGCCGAGCACGTCGATGGTGGCGGTGCTGCCCTGCCAGGTGACGTCGGTGACCTCGGCTCCCGGAGTGTCTGCGAGCCACTGTTGCGCCGCGCTCCCGATCTGCCTCGCCCACAATGACGACAGGGAGTTGCCGACCATCGGAATCGCGACGACGATCAACAGAGCGGCAAGCACGAGGTATGCCCGCCGCCGCGACGTTTTCAAGATCCCGGCGTCGCGCGCGTACCCAGCCGCGACGAATACGCCTGTCGCAGTGATGATCATGGCAACCACGTTCGATGCGAACAGTACAAACGCGCCCACCGCCAAACTCGGTGACCCCGAGCCGAGACAGACACCTACCACCGCCAACGGGGGGACAAGCGAAATTGCAATGGCGACACCGGGAAGTACGTCGCCGACATCCCTGCGTGCAATTGCAATTGCGCCAACGAGGCCGGTCGCAAGTGCCGCCGTCAAGTCCATCAACGTCGGCGAAGTACGCCCAAGCACTTGGGAATTGGTCAGCACGTTGGAGGGATTCGGCAATACCTGAGCGAACGCGACACCCAAGACGACGACGAGGCAGATACCACCGACGACATAGACCAGGCTCCGCCCGACCAAAGCGCCTCGGCCTGTGGTGATACCCAGGCCGACCCCGAGAATTGGCGTCGACAAGGGAGCGACGATCATCGCTCCGATGACGGTTGCCGTGGAATCGCCCACGACACCGGCCACGGCGATCACTGCAGACAGGGTCAGCATCACCCAGAAGGCGGATCGCTTCGAATCTCGTTCCCCCACAGAGAAATTGAGCTTCTCGTCGAGTTCCGCCAATGTCCGACGCTGCTCCTCGGGAATCACCGCATACATTTATGCTCCTTCGACATCACGAGAAGGCCGCAGACTCAGTTGTGCACGCTGGCACTTCCTGAGCGCAAGCTTTACATATCGCTCGTCCGAGCACTACCCTTCGTTGCTGGGTCTGAACGAATGTCCGTGCAGTCGCAGCGACACCGCTCAGTAACGAGACGATCGCAGTGCCGACGGCAAAGTAAATTGCCGTGCTGCCGATTTTCGACGCCAGGGTGGCAGTGGTGACGAACGGCCCCAACGCTGCAGCGACGGTCGCGAGCACGCCGATCCTCCCGAAGAAGTTCGATGCTCTGCGTGTCGAGATCATCAGGACGTGCAGCAGCGCCGCCTCGATGGCGAGTGAGCCTGCTTGCGGATTCGCTTGTCACCGCCTGGTGTGATCACCGGGTATCGAGAAGACCACGGACGATGAGCAGTCCGAGGGCGGCGGCCGGAGTTGCGACGAGTGCAGTAGCAACTCCACCGCCCGACAACCGCTTCGTGTCCAAAGTTCGAGCGTGCGAACTGCTGGTTTGGCTCTGGCTCGTCGAACGCCTCCCTCGCTTGTTGCTGGCCTTTCTCCCTTCGGTTATCGTGTGTCGCCCGAGTTGGGCCGCTTTCGTCCTCCGTGGGGAGATCGCGTTGACCAAAGTCTGCCGTACATCACGCGTGCGCCCACGCGTGTTCGCCGTCCGAGTCCGAAAGATCGCGGTGTATGTATCGCTCTCGCGCGCCGCAGAGGCACAACTTCAGCGGATGGCTGAGGGTCGGGCGGAGGGGGTAATCACTGTCGTGGCGTACTACCATTTCGCCGCCGGTGACTTCGTCTGCTGCGACATGCGGTGCCACAGTCGTCAGAACCGCAATGCGGCAACATGGAACGGCACTGTAAGAAACCGGGCGTTTCGGATTTCTTTCTGTGCGCTAGCGCTGTCACGCGCATACCTCTTTTTGCAGTAGGCATCAGCGCACCTGCTCTGGTGCGCTGCCCGCCGGTACGCGTGAATCTCAGTCGAGAGACGAGCCCTGACTGTGTCGAGGGTGCGAACTTTCGTCAGCTATTTGCTGGACCAGTGTGCGTCGATGCTCAGAGAAGCGGCGCACGGCGTCCGCGTCGCCCGCCAGTTGTGCTCGTTCCAGCAGATGCTGACAGTTGTGTAGCTGTTCGGTGAGGGTCATCGTTGGCGTCATTCCAATCCGGGGTCGGGTGTATCCGTGACCCTCGACTGTCTCATCTACTTCGCCGATCTGGAATTTCGTGGACCGATCCAGCGGGACCTCGAACGAGGTCGGTCTGGAGGTGCTGTGACCTTGGATCAAAGATCCGGCTGTGCTGTTTGTCTTCGGAACATTCTGTTGCTCAGCAGTTTCGCCTGGATTTCTGAAATCGGCTGCATCTGCTGTGTTGTTCTTATCCGAGAGGGTAGTGGACTACCGTCCCTCGGTTCTGCGGCCGATTTCTTCGAGCATTTGCCCGATGGTGAAGTGTCGCACTGATGCGGGAACTGCGTCCACGAGCCCTGACTCCTCCTCGGTCATGTAGTCGGCGGCGACGAGGACCTCTTGGATGTGGACGTCGAAGGCGTCGGCCGCACGACGCACGACGCCGTGTGAGGGCCGTCGAACAATCGACATCCACTGGCGCAACACCGATGGATATATACCGAGGGCGTGGGCGGCTTCCTTGACACTCCCATACCCGCGGAGATCAATTTGTGCTTGCACCCATGAACCGACGTGACTCATAGGGGACATCGTTTCAGGCGGCCGGTGCCGACCCGGACCCGGTGATCGGATTCCAGATCGGAGTGTCGAGGTCCGGACTGGCCGGTCAGTGGTGAGACAGCCGGTATGGCCAGGAACCGGCTTTACTGCCTTGTGGATTTCCAGCCGCGTGGGCCGTCTGCGAGGCCTCTCGACGCGCCGGCCGTTCAGGTGGCGGCGCTCGGCCACGTCGATGTCATGGTCACGGAGCCCTTGCGGCGGTCACGATCGTCGACCAGAGGCCGGTGCGAGTAGTCGTTCGACTACGAGGAATGCGACCGTAGCAGGGTTTGCATCGGAGCTGTGGGCGAGCACCCATCGGTCAATTTCCATGACGACGGCAACAAGTATCTGCCGTTGAAGGTCGATGGGTGTTTCGCTGTCGATCTGCTCCAACTCTCGTCCACGTTCGAGGGCTCGCTCGAGCCACGCTGTCGCTGAAAGGCGGAAGGTCTCCATCGCCGAAGAGTGGGGAGTGTCGGTGCAGTGAAATAGCCGCCCGGCGATCAGGGCGAGCGGTTCGGAACGCGCCGCTTCCAGCAACTGTTCTGCCAGTTCACGCATTTTCGGCCAAAAGGTGGGGGCATCGAGCAGTTCGAGGTTCGGCGGTGTCACTGACATCGTTAGCGCCTCGATCGCGGACTCCACCACACGTTCGAGCAGTCCTGCTTTGTCTCCGAAGAAGTGGTAGAAGGAGCTCTTCGGGAAGTGGGCCTGGGTCAAGATCATGTTGAGCGAGGCTCGTTCGTAACCGTGAGTGGCGAATGCCGTGCCGGCGGCCTCGAGTAGTGCACGAGTGCGTGCGGGGTCGGGGGGGCGAGCAGGACGTGCCATCAGATCCTCCGTTGTCGTCGTCTTGATTATCCGAGATGAGTTGGAATCACCGCACTCCGGTCGTTCACGGCAGCGGCTTTGCGGTGTGGGGTGCGTGAAGCTACCATTCTTGTACTTCTTGGTCCAAGAATGGAGTGGGTGCGACATGCAGACTGTTCTGGTCGCAGGAGCGACGGGATATATGGGCCGTTACCTTGTCAGTGAGCTTCACCGGCGCGGATATCGGGTGAAGGGGCTGGTGCGCTCGCGTGAGCGGGCAGAACAACGCGGTGAGTTCGGTGCACCCTCTCTTCTCGGGTTGGTTGACGAGTGGGTCGTTGCAGATGTCGGGAACGGTAGTGAGATGGACGGCCTGTGTGACGGAGTCGATCGAGTGGTCTCGGCGTTGGGGGTTACCAGACAGCGGGCAGATCCGTGGGACATCGACTTCCGTGCGAATCTGCGTTTGTTGGCTCTGGCGGAGCGCAGCGCCGTTTCGTCGTTTCTGTACGTCAATGTGATGCATGCTCACGAGGGCACCTCGATGCTCATGCGGTCGAAGGCCGCATTTGTGGAATCGCTCAGACGGAGCACTGTGGCTTCACAAGTCATCAATCCGTCCGGCTACTTTTCCGACGCCTCCGAGTTCGTCGACATGGCACGGCGAGGTTTCGCGTTCGGGTTGGGTGAGGGTGGGCACCGATTGAACCTGATTCACGGGGCGGATCTTGCAGCGTTCTGTATCGATCATCTCGGCGACGAATCCGGGCAATGGGATGTCGGCGGCCCAGAGGTGTACAGCTATCACGAGATAGTGGACCTGGCGTTTGCGGCAGTGGGGAAGCATGCCCGGACGGTGCGTGTTCCTGTGCGGGTCGTTCGCCCCACGCTCTGGGTTGCCGATCGATTGGGGCCGCGTATGTCGTCGTTGACCAGATTCTTCCTCGAAGGCCTCCAACGTGACTCCGTCGGCGAACAGACCGGAACGCATCATCTCGCCGAATACTTCAACGATTTGGCAGTGATCGATCAGGACAGGTGAGTGCCCACCCGGGCATCGAACAGGACCCGGGATTTCTGCAGCCAGCGCCGGGGTCTCGCTTGCTCGTTCAGTGTGTCGGACCTGGTTGCGAGCGAGTTTACCGCGCCTGTGTGCGGGTACGCGAGATGTTGCGGTGTTGTTCGGACCGAGCACTGGCTGCGCCCGAGTGGATGGGGTCGTCGTGAATTTCTTCTATCCGTTGGCTGTCGCTTTGTACATCGTTTCCGCGCTGTGGCTGGGTAATTTCGGAACGTGGTGAACGCGGTGCGAGTCCCAACTGAGAAGGCAGAGGCAGTCAACCACGTTCGTTTCCGCAGATAGGCGGGCACGCTGCTGTTCGGTGTCGCTGTTTTGCACTGGCAGGTGTTGGTCATGGCTGTGGCGGGGGAGCACGATCTACCGACTACGTCATGCACTCGAACCTCTGACACACCGCCCGGGGGATCCTCCGGAGTGCCTGCGGGCACATGTGCTTTTTGCTCCGGGGTCCTCAGGTCTCTGATTCGACGGTCCGGCCGTTGTTTCGACTGTCCGAGGATTCGATATCGCCTTGGGCTGTGCGGATATCGGCTGTGCAGGCTTCGATATCCACCGTGCACGCTCCGGATGCGCAATAGGCGTCGTCGAGAAGCGTCAGTTGGCGTATTAGTGCGTCCCGAGTGCGTTGATACCGGGCGGCCGTGCCGATCCGCCGAGCCAGATCGATTGTTGCGGTGACAGCGATTGGATTCGGCACGGCATAGGTCCGCATCGCATCGAACACGGTATCGACTATCGCGGTAGGCGCGGTCCGATAGACGAGGAGTCGCAGGCTTCCTTGCTCGTCGACTCGTCCTTCGGGAATGACGTTCCGCTGGACCAGAGGAACGAGGCCTACGGCCAATTCTGCTAGCGCGTTCTTCGCTGTATAGGGATCGTTGGTGCTCGGTGACAGTGCGCGTACAGCCATCTCGGTCAGTTGCTGTACGGCGAAATCGATGTCTTGGTGAGGATTGCGGGCGTCGCTGAGGGAAAAGCATTTGCGGACCGCGGTGATCAGTTCGGCGCTGGCCTCTCCCGAACGGACCCGCGCGAGTTCGTCGCCCACTAGAACATGTCTACCTCCGGCGGTGGTTATCTCCACTGTGCAACTGTGATGCACAGTGTGTCGGAGGATCGATGGTTCGTCGATCGTGACGATGAACCCGCTGGTGTCTGCTGATATGACATCATCGCCTGACAAGGCCGGATCACTACGGTCTACCGCAACGGCATTGTCGGGAGGCAACTCCGGATACATCTCGTCGACGCAGGAAACCAATTCGGATCGGACTCTTGCTGACAATGTCGACACTTGAATGGAGTCGGCGATGTGGTGGATGAAATACACCAGCACGGCTACACAGATCACTGCCAGGATGACGGCAACATTGACTGCGATGTCCGGAACGAACGCCACATTGTCCGAAGACTGAGAACGGATCGAGCGAAGGACAGTCAGCGAGTACAGAAAGGTTGCGCTGAAAACTCCGAGGACGACTTGATTTCCACGATCGGACATGAAGTTCCGTACGAGGCGGGGCCCGTACGTTGAACTGGCGGTGGCGAGGACCGAAATCGTGATGGAAAACGATGTTGCTGCGACAGCGAGCATCGATCCGCCGATCGCACCGAGGATGCTGCGGCTCCCACTGACACCGACCTCGTAGAAGAAGTACCCGAAGGTATGCAACTGTCGTTCTTCGATCGTGTGGTCAAGCGAAATCAACCCCTGTGCCAGCAGGATCGCCAGAACGCCGAGTACGGCCGGGATGAACCAGAAAGATTCGCGGATCTGGAGCATTGTGTTGCGCAACGCAATTGCTCCTTGTCGATGGTTTTCGGTTGACGACGGCTGTCGGTGCAATGTCTGCGGGGTTGCGGTAGGGCTTCATTCGAGTGTGTGGGTGCGCGGTGCGGTGTCGAGGGCGTCGGCGAACTGTTCGGGTGCTTCCAGAATCGGAACCGGCCCACTCCGATCATAGGGATCGTGTGTACGTCGGACCGACAGTCGACGAATTTGTCGACTGCCCTGCGGCACTAGACGGTCTTTGGTCCCCACGATCACCGTCACCGATCGCGACGCGCGGGTCTTATCCCATCCGTCTGTCGAGCGTCGGAGGTTTCGCGGGGTCGGGACGCAATGCACGGTTATTTTTGGCGAACCAGGTCGATACGGACGGTTCCGGATCGTATTCATGCCCGGTGGTCGAGTCGAGGTACGACGTCGGCGCTGGTATTCCATCGGCGCCGCGACGGGTACCGGCGACGGCGAGGCGCCGCCGAGCATCATCACCACCGGCGTTCGTTCGGAGTGGGTGCCCCTAACACTGTGGGGAAGGTGCGCAGTTCGTGGTAGAGACGCCATGTAGAGTGAAGCGCTCGGGCGGCGCTCTGGACTTGCCGTTCGTCACCGGGGCCCCGGTAGCCCGACCTGAGCAGGATCGTCGACGTCACCGTCGTTTACCTGACGCTAGCCGGGTACAGGTCCGACCTCTGGTGGGATGAGGCATCACGTTCTCTTGGGGTGTTCGGGCAGCATTGACCTACATGGCGACCAGACTTCCCGGCTCACTTCCATGAGCCCTGGACGATCCAACTCGATCGGATCCTCCGGCGTAGTCGAGTCCCGATCCAGCTCGACAGACACTCTGCATTAGCAGAGAAAGTCACTGTTGTCCAAGCATTTTGAGAACCACCGCGGGCAAGTGTTATAAACGATGAGGCATTGCGCGAATCGAATATCCGACCGGTGTCTGGCACCCTGGGCATCACCCAGTGTGTCGGTGTCCGCCGATGCCGGAGACGGGATTCGAGCAACGCGAGAAGGGGAGTTTGTACTGATGGTTGTCACCACCGACCGTTACCACACGCGGGTGATTGCGTCGCCGATTGCGTATCAACGCCCCGACCCTGTTCTCTGGGATCCGGAGATGCGCACCCGGCATGCGGACTTCGAGGCCAACGGGTTCACACACCTCGACCGAGTGCTCGACGACCGCCAGGTGCGGGGATGTCTGAGCGAGGTCAAGCGGCTCGGTGACGAACCAGCGCTGCGCGGTGACGAGCGGATCGTTCGCGAAAAAAGTTCGTCAGCAGTGCGGTCCATCTTCGACATCGCGAATCTGAGTTTGGTGGTCTCCGACGCGATCGAGGAGTCCGGGGCCGCCGGCATCGCAGCAGAGATTCTGGGATCGCAGGTGTACGTTCACCAGAGTCGCCTGAACTACAAGCCGGGTTTTCGAGGTGGGGCCTTTTACTGGCACGCCGACTTCGAAACCTGGCATGCCGAGGACGGGATGCCGGCGCCGCGAGCTGTCAGCGCCTCGATCGCCTTGACCGACAACCACCATTTCAACGGGCCCTTGATGGTCATGCCCGGCTCGCACCGCACCTTCCTACAGTGCGTCGGTGCCACCCCGCCACGGTATTTCGAAGAATCCTTGGTCGACGAGATTCCCCGGGTCGGTGTCCCGAACGAGCAGATGATCTCCGAGCAGTACGATCAGCACGGCATCGAGGTCGTCACCGGCGCTGCCGGTTCGATGACACTGTTCGACAGCAATCTCCTCCACGCGTCCGCAGGAAATATTTCGCCCGTACCTCGTGCGAACATCTTCGTCGTCTTCAACAGCGTCGACAATGCGCTCGAGCCGCCCTACTGCGGTGCTGCACCGAGACCGGAGTTTCTCGCCGCCCGCAGGTAGTCGATACTGCCCGGCGATGTCACCTCACATCGGTCGCATCACGGTGCGCGAGGTCCGAACCCGGGCCGGGTGTGTCGACCAACAGGTGAGATCGGCTCTTGCTTGTGCCCGTGTGGATCAGATATCCGTAGCGGATGATCTCGTGGTGGCTCTCACTCCATGCAACCCAGCGGGCGTCGTCTGCGAGGGGGTAGACCTGCCAGCGAGAGCCGACCGAAAACTGGCCGATCGAGCTCGGCGACACGGCATCCGCAATCGATGCGACCGAGCGGCCGCTGTCGTTGTCCAGGGCGACGTCGATGTGAAACACCTCGACTCCGGCTCCTTGTCTGGCCGCGGGCGGACGCGTCACCACCGCATGCAACGGTGTGTTCACCAATGTCGGGACTGGGCGTAAGCGAACAAGAAGATACCGCAAGCTTGCACCCAGCAATACCGTGGCGAGGCCTCCCACGATGATCGTTGCCGGCCAGCGCAGCCATGGCTGCGCACCGGTCGTGTCCTGAACGGGTTCGCCGACGTCGAGCGCGAGTACAACAGCCAGACCGGCCATGACGACGCCGGTGATCACGAGGAAACCTGCGATCGTACGGGTCTCTACGTGGTCTGCACGTGCTCGTTGTGCTGGTGTGGCGAGAGCGAGAGACATGGGTGTTTCCTCCTCGAGATCGCCTCGGGGCCCGCAGCGTACGACCTTGCAGGGCGGCCCATTGCAGAATGCGTCACTTCGAGAACTCACTCGTGGTGTGCTCCCCGTCCGGGTGTGTCACTCTTAGGGGTGGTCAATGGCGTGAGATTCTCTATGAGTGCGGAAGCCTGCAATCCAGGGAGGGGGAAGAGATCAACGGCATGCCGCGGACTAGTTTCCCTTCTGCCCCTGACTGATTCAACTCGACGGAAGGGAATCGCACACATGATCAGCACGTCGTCAATGTCGAATCGTGCGATGAGCGAGTGGATCAATGCGCATCCCGCCGAAACAACAACGGTGATTTTCCTTGTCGTGGTGGCTTTGGTGGTTCTCGCGGTCTGGATGATATCGAGATGACCCGCCCGCGACCGGAGCCGTAGATTGCGGTTGCGGCATACAGGGCGATCAGTGCTTGAGGACCGCTTTGAGGAAGGTGCGCGTTCTGTCCTGGGTGGGGGAGTCGAAAATCTGTTCCGGCGGGCCCTCCTCGACGATCTTTCCGGCGTCGAAGACCAGTAC
>NZ_JAWLSC010000028.1:0-24550 GCF_033142465.1 Rhodococcus sp. IEGM 1318 | reverse complement strand
TTGCCAAAATTCCCGCGTAGTCGAGTTGGGCGGTCCCGTCGCGATCTTGCGGATCGTGACGTTCGAACGCCTCCGTAATTCGATACGGTAACTGTACTACAAGTCATGTCTGCGCTTTGGTTCGCTTGTGATTGTCCGTTCGACTGCAGGTGAACTGTTGGGAGGATGGAACGGGCCCCCAAAGTTGGACTCCGGAAGCTCCGGGATGCTTCTATATCTGACTCCGATGACGATTTCGTATTTATCTGCGACGATAGGCATAGCGGCGGATGTCCTTTCCGATGGGCGGCGTTTTAGTCGGCGTCGGCCCGGAAAGAGCACTTCGAGGCATGCCTGTAACGAGCCACGACCCCGAGGCAACGGGGTCGGGCAGGCTTCTAATCAAGCAACCGAAGCAAGACTGGACGGGCGTCGCCGCCACAACAAGTGGATAGATCCAGGCAAGTGCATCGGAAAATGAGCAAAGCGATTCATGAGTCACACGGCGTTGTAGCGACGACACTTATCCTGTCAGCCGGCCCCGGGCCGGCCACTGCAAACACTTACATGCGATTCACTGGTCACTACGGGAATTCGTCACTTCCCGCGATGTAGTGCGACCGAACTCAGCCGTCGAAAACGTCTGTTGTACTTCCGTGTGCGTCGAGGTCTGCGCTGCCGGCGCCGATCAGGTCGTTGCGCCCATTCTGGCCGGGTTGATCGGTTCAGGCGCGCTGGCACTCGTCCGGGGTCAGCGTTGTCGTGGGTCCTCTGCGACAGGGCCGCCTTCGTTTTCCCACCGATCCAGTGCGCGTTTTTCCTGCTTGGCGGCGGTGTCTTTGCGTGATCCGAGTGATTTTACGGACTTGAGTAGTTCTGTGAGTCGGCCCATGACCGGACCATACTCGACTTTCTGGCAGTGCTGACTCAGGGTTGGACGTATCTCCACCGGAGATGTCATAGGGGACTTCGACGCCGCTATCGACGGCGTCGACAACCACGAAACCCTCCGTCCAGCCCTGCTTGCATTACCCGCACGAGAACGCACGAGAACGCGCGATCCTGCTTTACCGTTCTTTGGCGAGATGACACATCGTCGCGTGGCTTCGGTCAGGTCGGGTTGTTTGAGTCGGTGAGGTGTTCGCCTACGAGGGCGAACATGTCGACGGCGAGTTCGACGATTTCGTCGCGGCTGACAGCGAGGTCGCCTCGGGGCCAACCGATCATCGTTTCGTAGTAGCATCCGAAGATGCACGGCTATCTTCCAGGGGAGGTGGTTCCCGCGACGGAATTGCTGCTCTCACACAAACATCCCGATGACCGCTGCTATGTGGCGCAAACCTTGAACGCGATCCGCACCTCGGGCGAGCCGTTCAGCAGTCGGCATCGCATCGTCGACATGAAAGGTGTGACGAGATCGGTGATCGTGGTGGACGACAGCATAATGGACGAGAGCGGCACGGTGACAGGAAGTTCCGGTTTCTACATCGACGTCACCGAAACGCTCGATCGTACGGTGAAGGAGTCGGTCGACGAGGTGGTGGACGAGATCAACAGCTCCCGCGGAGCGATCGAGCAGGCCAAGGGAATGCTGATGATCGTGTACGGAATTTCCGCGGGCCCGCGCCTTCGACATCCTCATCTGGTGCTCCCAGCAGAAAAACGTCAAACTCCGCCAGGTGGCCGAGCAATTGACCGCCCGATCTCGCACAGACTTCGTCCTACCCTCCGGGCTGCGCTCGCAATTCGACCATCTGCTAATCAACACCTGACCCAGGAAGAAAGCGGACCGCCCACACCAATCGGTGCCTGCGGCTGACTGCTCAACCGCAGGCACCTGGCCAGGGGCCCTTCATCGCGCCCTCGGCCTGCACCCATTTATACCGCCTACACGGGCGAAGAAACAGCCCCGGCGGTGTCCGATAATCGATGAGCCGGACCGGACCCGGTCCCACTGAATACAGCTGCTGGGGTGCCCCTGCACCGCTTCTACGAATTCATCACGTCGGGATGGCAGCAGTTCGTGGTCGGAGCGATGCCGGCGAAGCGGTCGTCGAAGAACTCCGGCTGCGCCGGGTAGGGATGATCACCGCTGCCGAGAGGTGGTTGGGTGCGCAGACTTTCGTCGGAGGTGACTGGCACTCCGGCTTCGGTAGTACCGCGCGATTGTCGAGTCGATCGCCTCGACCGGGATCAGGACATCGGTTCCGGAATGCCACTCGTACACAGGGGCATTGGGCACCGAAGAAACGTCTTCGACGCTGTTGTCGGCGAACACGGCCGCAATGTCCGCGCTGTCGAGCAGCGCCATGCCGACATCTTCGGTAGCGCCGCCGTAGGCGCTGCCGGCGAGCTCGAGTTCGGCGAGCGTGGGTGGGTGGGTGGGTGGGGGTGATCGTCGCGGCCATCGCCGTTGCCATTGCGCCGCCGGAGTAGCCGGCCATCCCGACGGGGCTTGCACCGAGGCCGAGTGCGTCGAATCGCCTGGCGGCGCGGATGTCGTCGAAGGTAAATTGTCCGCCGAGCTTGGCTGCCCCGTAGGGGCTGGAGGGGCCGAGATGGTCGGGGATGGCCACCGTCCATCCCTGCGATGGCGACGTTGAGGCCAGGGGCTTCGCGGATTGCGAGCTTCGGTTCGTCGGTGTAGATCTTGGTTGACGGTGCACAACCGAGCTGCAGAGCATTGATGATGCGGGTGATACGACAACAACGGCCGACCCGGCGCGGCGCCGCGAGGTGAGAGCACCGTGGTCACCGCAGCAATGGGGTGACCCTGTCGAATTCGTCGACCGGAACTTCAGCTGCACTTCCGTCGGTGTTGAGAAACCCTGCCGGCGCCGACACCGGCCGCGCAGCGAGCACGTCACCAGGTCGGTGGTCGGCCAGATCGGCTGGCGAGGCGTAGAAGCTGTCGGTCAACGCGGGGTGGGTGATGATCGCCCGACGCATTCGTTGCCGGGGCGGCGGCAACGACCGCAGCGGCGGCTGGTCGCACAAGCGGCCAGAAGTGCAGCGATGGTTTCCGGCGTGTGATCGCGGGAAGATGCGGACCGTGCTGTGCGGGTGTGACCTGAATCCGGTGTTGCTTCCGGGGTTGGTTAGCTATTGTACTTCTCATGTCGACCCCCCGAGTTTCTTAGCTGAGAATCCGATCTCTCGGCATGGCCTCTCCCCGTCCTCGAGCCGTCGGCCCTCGCCGGCGACGAGCTTTCACCCCCGCAGACAAGCTGACACATTTGGCCGCGTATGAGCTGGCATGCGAGGACGGCGGCGGCGGTGCATATCTGCGCCGTGAGGCCTGTACTCCTCGCTGATCTGCGAGTGGCGCAAGCAACGCGACGCCGGCGTTCTTGACGGCAAGAAGCCTGGTGTGAAGGTAGGAAAGCTCACCGCAGAGCAAGCCGAGATCGCCCGCCTGACTCGTGAGCTGGAGCGCGCGAACAAGCGGTTGACCACGACCGAAGCCGCCCCGGGCATCATGGGAAAAGCACACGCTCACTTGGAATCGCTTTCCGAAAGAGCGGATCCGGGAGACAAGCCGGGCAAGCGCTGACCGCCGCGTGGACTGAACTGGCCGAAGCTGGAGTCTCGACGAGGATGGCGAGTGCGCTGACGGGCGTCATCCGTTCGACCGCGCTGCGGCGCCGAACTGCTGCTGCCACACCCAACCGCGCACCTGCGTCGGTGGCCGAACCGGCGAACAAGCTGACCACCATCGAACGCCGCCGCATCCTTGAGATTCGTGGCAGTGATCGTTTCGTCGATCAAGCACCACTCGAGGTATACGCGCAACTACTCGACGAGGGAATCTACGTGTGCTCGATGTCGACGATGTACCGGGTGCTGCGAGAGAACGCGCAGGTCGCCGAGCGTCGGAGGCTGGCCCGACACCCCGCGAAGGCTTGTCCGGAACTGGTGGCGACCGCACCTCGGCAGGTGTACTCATGGGACATCACCAAACTCGCCGGCGCCGTAATAGAGACAATATTTCGATGCCTACGTGATGATCGACATCTACTCTCGTTACATAGCCGGTGTTCACGTCCACACACACGAGTCAGGTTTGCTTGCAAGGGAATTGACGGAGAACATCTTCTCGGTCCACGGCATTCCGCAGGTCGTCCACGCCGACCGGGGTACTTCGATGACCAGCAAAACCGTCGCTGCACTACTCGCAGATCTCGAGATCACCCGGTCGCATTCACGGCCGCAGGTGTCGAACGACAACCCATACTCGGAAGCGGTGTTCAAGACTTTGAAGTACGGACCATCGTTCCCTGAGCGTTTCGGATCAATCAGCGAAGCCAGAGAATTCATGGACGTTTTCACCGCTTGGTACAACCATGAGCATCGACATACCGGTATCGGTCTGCATACTCCCGCCGATGTTCACTTCGGTTTGGCGGCAAGCAAAGCGGCCGACCGCCGGAGCGTTTTCGCTGCCGCTCGGGCGAAACACCCTCACCGCTTCGGCACGACGGCCGCACCAAAGATCCTCGATCTGCCAGACAGTGCCTGGATCAACCGACCCACCGACGAATCCGACATCCCGGAGGCGACAGAAACGGCAGCCGCCTAACTCCCGCTGGACTCAACTCCCTTGACAAGTTCCGGTTTGCGAGCGTCCCCGTGACAGTCCTGTCGATCAGGCCTGATTCCAGTGTGCAACCCATGGTAGATCGAATCGACGTTCTGGAGGAACCATCGTGGCCACCACAGCTATCGCTATCGCGAAATCAGGCGATGTTGTTGTCGGGATCGACACCCACAAGTATGTGCATGTTGGTGCAGTATTTGACACCACAGCCGGTTTGTTGTCGACTATCAGCGTCCCTGCCGACTCAGACGGATTTGCCCAGTTGCTCTCGTGGGCTGAGTCATTCGGAGAGCCAATAGCCTTCGGAATCGAAGGGGCCGGCTCCTACGGTGGTGCGTTGACCTCGTTCGTCCGGCGGCGCGGTTACCGCGTCATCGAAGTTGCCCGACCGGATCGACGGATACGCCGGCTGGTCGGAAGATCGGACACGAGCGACGCCCAGAATGCGGCGAAAGCAGTGATGGCCGGGTTTGCCACCGCCGAACCGAAAACCGCCGACGGTGCGGTCGAGATGATTCGCCAATTGAAAGTCGCGCACGACACTGCCGTCAAGGCTCGCGCCACGACAATGGTGACGCTCAAAGCGATGCTGGTGCACGCGCCGGAATCCTTACGCGCCGAGACGGCGAGGAAAACTCAGATCATGCTGGCCCGCCACTGCGCGGCTCTGACGACCGAGCGCCTGGACAGCCCCGAGGACTCGATCCGGATCACGCTAGCGTCCCTTGCTCGTCGTTGGCTGACACTCGACCGCGAGGCAGCAGAATTGCACGAGCACATCGGAGCGCTAGCGAAAACCACTGCACCCCAAGTTGTTCAATCATACGAAATCGGAGCCGACACGGCAGCGGAAATCCTCATCGTCTTCGGTGACAACCCGGAGCGCATCAAGTCCGAAGCGGTGCTGGCCAAGCTTGCCGGGATCAGTCCGATCCCCGCATCATCTGGCACCACGACCGGACGCCACCGCATCAACCACGGCGGCCACCGACAACTCAACGCCGCCATCTATCGAACAGTCATCGTACGCATTCGCTTTCACGAACCCACCAAAACCTACGTCGCACGCCGCACCGCCGAAGGAAAGACCAAAAGAGACATCATCCGCTGCCTGAGAACGCGGCTCTGTCTGCTTCAATGAGCGTCCTTCCACTGCAGCTACGCAGGACGCTGACGTGGGATCGCGGGAAGGAACTCTCCGGACACTTCTAGTTCACGATCGATACAGGTATGAAGGCGTTCTTCGCCGACCCGCACTCACCCTGGCAGCGGCCGATATTCCGCTTCTGGATGGCTTAATCCTTGGTGCCACACCGATGTCCTCGCGGAGAGTGGGACTGATCTTGCGTTGGGAACTTCAGATCAGGAGAGGCTGCCGAACAGGTTACCGAGCGAGCCGGTACCGGTTTCAGGCTTGGCGTCCTTCTTGGCGAAGTTGGTGGTGCAACCGTTGAACTTCACTGCGTCGACGAAGACGTTCGAGGCGGCGGAGCCGGTGCCGACACTGACGCCGTAGTGCTCGACCTTCGCGCCAGGGTTAGCTGCTACGATAGCTCTGAGTGAGGTCGGTACGCCCTTGGCTGCGCCGCCGATGGTCCGGGTGCTCCACCAAAGTCCGCCCTGGATATTCTCGTGCCTGACAGCTTCGGTGGTGACGGGTGCACCGTTCTGGCTCGGCACCCACACCAGGGTGGCGAAACCGTTGTCCGCCGGGTTTTTGGTGCCGGTCAGGCGCAACTGGAATGCCGCGCTGGTGCTCACAGCTCGCTCGGAGAACCCGATCTCCTTCGCTGCAGCGTCGGAAAGCGTGATGCTGCCTGCCGAGTGGTAGGAGACGGAGCGATCTGCGATGTCGGCGACTTCGAGGTTGAGTGAACCGTCCGTGTCGAAGACGTTCTCGGCCGAGTACGAGGACAGGTGCGTCTTCTCGTCATCGAACGGGATGCCCCACCCGTTGGTGGTGGTTTCGGTGGAGGTTGGACTGCACGTGAAGCCGGGGGAGGTGTCGTTCGAGCCGAGGGAACCAGTGGGCAGTGCGCCAGCGAAAGCGGGGGCGATCAGCGCTGCGGAACTGACGAGCGCGGCGACGAGTCCGGCGCGGCGAGCATGTGTGCACATACGAGTGGAGACCTTTCGATCAAGTAAGTGGGGGGTAAAGATCAGCAAAAACTAGCACAGTCTGTCCGGTTTGTGAACGTTTAGCTATCGATCGAACGTAATCTACGACCGAATGGAAAACATTGCCTAGTAACATGTTTCAGTTCATGATCGATCGTCTACTTCTCCAAGGTGTGGGAACGTGTGTCTAGCGGTAGCTCGTATGCTTAGCCAGATAGCCGACGGAGGTCTCGGGCCCGAGCGGCTCGCGTGCGTCACACGTCCCGCCGGTGAGAGCACAGATCCACTCGACGACGCGGAGCAGTGCACGCTCGCCAGTGAAGGTGACACCGCGCGGGGCCTTGGGAGACGATGTCGACAACTGGGCATTGGCAGAACAAATACATGTGGGCATCGGCAGAACAAATACATGAACAATCGGAGCCAGAACTCCCGCTAACCGACTCGGCAACGCGAACACGCTATGAAAGACTTCCGCTCTGTCGCCGCAGCGCACCGGTTTCTGTCCGCTTTCAGGCGCATCGCCCCATACTTTCGCCCACCGGGGCACGGCATGACCGCCACCGATCACCGCACCGAAGTGGCCATCTGATTCCAGGTGTGGGGTCAGGTCACCGAACGGATCGTCTCTGCCTGAACGCCGCTCTGTGCAATGCCCTGCTGTACCCGAAAACTGTTGCACTCCAAACAATTGGACAATGCTCCTACCGCGAAGTGATGGGATGCCGGAAACGCCAGCAGTGATAGCTCCGGTATGCGCGCCACTCCGTCAGTGACAGTGGCATCGAATTCGGACGCGAGTTCACTGCGTTTTCCGTAGCGTGTCACGCTCGCGGCTCGACGGCTGCTCAGGCCGCGCTACAACACATCGAGGAGCACCTTCAACTGATCGGCCCGGGGATTTCAGACAGTGGACCCGCTCAGGATAGGGATCTACTGAAATGAGTCCGACCAGCATAAACAGATCCCGGAGATCGTTCTCGGCAGAGTTCAAGGACGAACTGTGCCGTGAGGTGATCGAGTCGTCCAAGCCGATCAGCGAAGTCGCCAAGGCCTGCGGGGTCAGCGATGACAGCCTCCGGCGTTGGCTCGCCAAGTATCGCGATACCCATGGCGACGGCGCGGACTGTGAACTGACCTTGACCGAACGAGCGCGCTTAAACCAACCCGAACGAGAAGTTCGTGAACTTCGTTCCGAAGCAACGTTTTTGACAATGGTAGCCTTACAATCAAAGGGCCAGCGCAACAGTGCAGTTGAAGGACGGTGTGAGTGCCGAAAATCGGCCGGCCAGGCATGTCGGATGAGAAGAAGGAGGAGTTGTGGCGACGGTGGCGGTCCGGGGAGTCGATCAGCGTCATCTCCCGCGCTGCGGGGAAGGCTCCGGGATCGGTTTCACACTCCTGAAGTATCACGGCGGTATTCGCTCGCGAAGATAGCGTCCCGTGGAGTGGTGTACTTCGGATCGGTGAACCGTCCGGTTCGTGATCAACGAGTCGTGTTGTAGGTTATGCGGTTTCGAGTTCGGGTGTCAAAGATTCGGTCGTGGCGTCGTGGGTCGCGATTCGTTTCTTCGCGTCGATGACGTCTCGTAGTTCGTCCATGCTGACGTCGGAGACGTAGCGGCGGGTGACCTGCCATTCGTCATGGAATTCGATGACCACCGCCGTCGCCGAACGTAGGAATGCCGCGGGGTTCGGGAAGATCTCGACCACGTCCGCTCGGCGTTTGATTTCCTTGTTGAGTCGTTCGATCGGATTGTTCGACCAGATCTTTTGCCAATGCGCCTTCGGGAACACACGGAACGCGAGCACATCTTCTTTGGCGCCGCGCATCATCGTGGCAACTTTCGGAAACGACTCATACAACGTGTCGGCGACTTGGTCCCATTGCTGCGCAACTGCATCGGGTTCGGTGTGGGCGAAGATCGTCTTGATCGCCGCCATCACCGGCGGCACATGCTTCGACGACACGGCCGAGCCGATGTTGCGCATGAAATGCACTCGGCATCGCTGTCACGACGCCCCTGCGAACTGCTGCATCACCGCAGCTGCCTTCAACCCTGCATACGCATCGGAGATCACCAAATGCACCCCCGACAAGCCGCGCGCCCGCAACCCGACCAGGAACTCCCGCCAGAAATCGAACGACTCACTATCACCAACCGCAGTCCCCAGCACTTCTCTGGTGCCGTCCAGCGAGACTCCGGTCGCCACGACGAGGGCGTGAGAGACCACGTGCGCACCGATTCGGACCTTGCAGTACGTGGCGTCGAGAAAGATGTACGGAAAGCTGGTGTGCGTCAACGTGCGTTCGCGGAATCTCGCGATCTCGGTGTCGAGGCCTGCGCAAATCCGCGAGACCTCGGATTTCGAGATCCCCGAGCCGACACCCAACACGGCCACGAGGTCGTCGACGTTGTGGGTGGATACGCCGTGGACATAGGCCTCCATGATCACCGCGTACAGGGCCTGATCGATGCGTCAGCGGCGTTCGAGCAGACTGGGAAAGAACGAGCCGGAGCGCAGTTTCGGGATCTGAACCTCGATGTCACCGCTGGTGGTTGCGACGGTCTTCGGCCGGTTTCCGTTGCGGTAGTTCGTGCGCTCGGCGGTGCGTTCGTTTGAAGGTTCAGGCTCTAATTCGAGCTCTCTATTCAGGCAATGATGATGGGCTGCAACGGTTTTCTCCACAGCTTCGGCGAGGCTGTGCCATAGGTGCCAGCGGTCGGCGACTTCGATCGCATCCGGTGCTCCGGCACGGGCGGCTTCGGCATACGCGCCAGCACGGTCGCGGCAGATCACCTCGGTGCTGGGATGTGCTCGTAGCCGTTCGGCGACGGTATCGGCTTTCCGATCAGCGAGAACATCCACCGGACGGTGAGTATCCATATCGATCAGAACTGTGCCGTACCGATGTCGCCTTCGCAGCGCGAAATCATCGACGCCGAGCACTTCGACAGTGGTGGTGGGCGGATCAGGTAGCGCTCGGACCAGGCACAACAGGGTGGAGCATCCGACATATATGCCCAGCGCAGATGCTGATCTCGATCCCGCTCGTCCGGCTAACGCCAATGCGATCTTCTCGACGATTTTGCGTAGCAGCGGCGTACGTCGCACGTATCGACTGGTCAGGCCCTCGACCTGCTCGACGAATGTCGCCCTGCTGCAGTCGATGTTTGCGCAGATGAAACGCCGTACTTGCAGGACGAGGAGACTTGGCTGGTTTCCGATTGCCGCATCTGCGAGCGTGTGCTCGTAAAGACTGTGCACCCGTCGTGACGAAACATCACACCTCGGACAGTTCGCCGAAATCGACAACGGCGACGCCCGAATACGAACTCCGCCTGCGGTCACATCGACCGCATCGATTTCGACACCCGCCAGATGCGGAAGAAGTGCACGCAGATCACAACAGTTCTCAGAACACAAGAACGATCATCTCCCGCCGATTTGCGCTCCTGCCGGAACGACACGCGGTGTGAGGCAGCCGTCACGGAAAGTGGGCCAGAACCACTTTTAGTCGACATCCGCCAGCGAGAGCAGTTTCGGTGCGCAGCAGGGTTCGAGTCGCAGGTGTTGCCACGTCGAGTCGTCGCCCTGGTACTCCTGCGGGGTGCATGGGCAAGCTCGTCGCTATTGGTCAAGTCAAATGTGTGGTGTGTGAGGACGGGCACTGCGTGATCTCCTCTTTCAGGCTGTCAGCGTTGCTGGGGTAGCCGAGGCCTCCTCCTCATTAATTGTGTTGTCGTCGCCTGTTTCCGAGGTAACGAGACTTACTCAGGAGCGTGCCAGGACATCGAGACCGAGATATCGGCGACCTTCGGTCCATTCGTCGTGTTGCTCGGCAAGAACCGCGCCGACGAGCCGAATCAGCGAGGTGGATCGGGGAAGATCCCAACGACATCGGTCCGGCGCCGGATTTCCTTGTTCAGTCGTTCCTGTGGATTGTTGGACCAGATCTGACGCCAGATCTCCTTCGGGAATGTGGTGAATACGAGCAACTCGGCGCGGGCGTCGTCGAGGTGTGCCGCTACCTTCCGAAGCTTGTCCGACAACGCATCGAGCATCCGATCATATTGTTCCTCAACACCTTTCCGGTCTGGCTGATCGTGGATCGAATGCAGCATCGTCTTCACCCACGGCCACTGCGTTTTCGGGGTGATCGACATCAAGTTCACCGCGTAGTGGGTGCGGCAGCGTTGCTACGATGCACCGGGCAAGGTGGCCCCGATCGACGCTGCAAGGCCGGCGTGGGCGTCTGAGGTCACCAACTTGACGCCGGTCAGGCCGCGGGCGATCAAGTCGCGGAGGAACGTCAACCAGCCGGCTTTATCCTCCCCTGAGGAGACGTCGACACCCAAAATTTCTCGGTGCCCGTCGCGGTTGATCGCGACCGCCAATAGGGCGTGCACGTTCATCACGCGCCTGTTTTCCCGCACTTTGAGCACCAGTGCATCGGCGTCGACGAATGTATACGAGCCTTGATCGAGTGGCCTGGTCCGGAACGATTCGACTTGTTCGTCGAGGTCACGAGACATGATCGACACCTGCGACTTCGACAAGCTGTTGATGCCCAACGATTCGACCAGTTTCTCCATCCGCCGCGTCGAAACCCCCAACAGATAGCAAGTCGCGACGACCGAGGTCAGGGCACGCTCGGCTCGCTTGCGGCGCTCGAGCAGCCAGTCAGGGAAATACGAACCCTGACGCAACTTCGGAATGGCGACGTCGAGTGTTCCTGCGCGAGTGTCGAAGTCACGGTGACGGTAACCGTTGCGGGAGTTGACGCGATCGTCGCTGCGCTCGCCATACCCCGCGCCGCACAGGCTGTCCGCTTCGGCGCCCATCAGCGCGGTGATGAACGTCCCCAGCATCGATCGGAGCAGGTCGGGGCTTGCTGCGGCGAGTTGATCGGACAGAAACTTTTCGGGGTCGATAAAGTTGTGATCGGTCATCGCGTGGTCCTCTTCCAAGTGACTTTGGTCGGTCTCTTGAAGAATCACGCGGTGGCCGTCCGCATTCGGGTAGCGACACGCCCACTGTTTCAGGGCGACTGGTCGTACACCACTCTGCTGGACTCAACCCGTGGTTGGACGCCGCTCGCGGACATCAGTAAGCGCGTCATACGCTCGCAACCGCGAATTTCGCGCCTCGTATCGGAAATGCAGACGCGAGGGATGGTCGTGCGGTCAAAGCGTCACGCGACGGCCGCGCCTAACCAAATCAACCTGACCCGAAAAGGCCGTCGGGTAATCAACGCGTCATCGGTGAAAATGGTGCAGTGTTTTGACCAGATTGCGAGCAGCGACGACGAACTCGGGCTGCTGTTTTTTGCTCGGCGTCGGGAATCTGCCTACCACGGCAGTGAAAGCGCAATCGGGAGTTAACAGTTGAATTGGGGCGGGTTTCCAACTTCGTGCGAGGGTCCGGTCCTTCAGCGCTGAACTCTCCACCCGCATACGGTCGGTGCAGCGCATGACGAACGGAGCGGGTGCATCTCCACGACTGAACGAGGGCATGACGTGACGAACTGCGTTGGCCGAATTACTCCAGGCACGCACGGTTACTGGATGGTATCGAGTGAGAGCCGATTCCATATGTACGGTCTATACGGTTTATGGTGGAAGATGCGTGCCGCACGGATGACTGACCGCGTACCGAAACTGGGCTGGTTTCCGATTGCCGTATCTGCGAGCTTGTGCTATCAGCGACTGTGGACCCGTCTCGACGAAACACCGTATGTCGGACTGCTTGGCGGATTCGACAACCGCGACGCCCCAATACAGACTCCACCTGCGGTCACATCAACCGAATCGATTTCGACACCCACCAGATGCGGAAGGAGGACACGCAGATCACGACAATTCTCAGAACACTGGAACGATCATCTCTTGCCCATTTTCAGTCCTGCAGGGAACGACACGCGGCGCGGTGAGTCATGTCGGAAAGCGTGTCAGAACCTGTTTCCACAAGGTTTTCGTCCCACACGGTGATCGCTAAGATCGCCTGATCGACATTGTGTGGCGGGGACCGCAGCTATCGGCCTCGATATGCGCATCCATCAGAGCGGCAGCGTGACCGTGGTAGCCGAGTGCGATGAGCAACTCGACGGACACGTCGATCTCCGAGCAGCAGTCGCGCTCGACGACACTTTCGAGATATTCGACCGCCTCGAACAACTTCGCCCATGCATCCGCCTTCGCAAAGATGCGGTGTAAATCGTAGCCGTACATGGTTTTCCCTTCGGTCCGGTTGGTGCGATCGGGATGTCGTGAGCAGTGGGAAGGCGTCTGCGAGGGCGTTCTCGGCGTGATGAGGTGGCCGTCGCGGATGCGGCCATACGGGAGGTTCTTCGCGTGCACGAGCTACCCAGATCGGCTGGGCTTCGTGCTCGCTCAACTGATACGGGGCGGATTCCACAAGGTTGATGATTGCGTTGCCCATGTCGGGGTCCTTCGCTGGCAGTGAGTGTTGTGGCGGTCGTCGATTTCTCCACTATGTGTCCGGCCTCGTAGGCTTCGACACGAGCCTCTCGAAGGAATCGACCAAGGCGGTGATGTCGGCGAACCCCTCGTGGTTGCGGTCGAACATCGCCGTGCAGAGGGCTGTGGTGACCGAGGAAAACCACGATCAGTGCACGCGCGAGGGCGGTAGGCTTCTCGGTGATTTAGGTGCCCATGTGCGTGCCTGTTCTGTTCGTGGCTGGGGACCTTGTTTTTCCCCGTCAGCTTTTCCGCCTTCCGGCAAAGAAGAATCGCGCCGGCACGACGGGCCGGGGCGCCACCCCACGGACGAGAAATACGGGCTCAAAGACGGCCCCGTCAAGCCAACCAAACCGGGAGCTCTCCCCGTTCGTAGGCTCTGCCCGCGGGCGTCACGGAGTCCGGGGGAGCCGTAGTTCAAGTCTGAATCCGCCGGCGGCCTGCTTCTCTACTGTAAGGGTGCCTGCGAGGAGCTCAGCCCGTTCAGTGAGACCTCGCAGCCCATGGCGGGACCCTGGCAGTGCTACGGCGACGTCAGGGCGCGCGCCGCCGGTGTCGGCAACCACGACCGAGACCTCGGAGCCGACCGAGGACACACAAACCTCAACCCTCGCTCCCGGGGCGTGCTTGCGGACGTTGGTCAGCCCCTCTTGGACCGTCCGGTAGATCGCGCGTTGGGCGGCCGCGCCCAGCTGGGGCGGCAGTTCACCGGACAAGGAGACGTCGAGTCCCGATTGCTCGACCAGATTCGTCAGTTCTGCGATGGTCGGTTGTGGGAACAGTTCCGTCGGGCCCGTTCCCGCGGCCCGTAGCACCGAGACCATGTGTCGCAACTCGTCGAGCGTCTTGACGCTGAGCTGGCGGATAGTCGCCGCTGCCTCCCTCGAGTCCGGGTCGGCGGTCGTCATCTGGAGGGTGCCGGCACGGACCGCGATGAGACCTACCTGGTGAGAGACGACATCGTGCATCTCGCGTGCAAGTTGAGCGCGGTCGCGGGCCAGTGCGCTCTCGGTCAGCAGTGCGTCTTCGTGTTCGCGGGCCGCGGTGATTTCGAGGAGACGCGCGGACAGCACCACTCTGGCCGCAACCAGACGCCCGAGCAGCACCGGTGCGGATGCGAGCATCACGTTGAAGATCACGTTGCTGACGAACCAGTTTGCGTCTAGGCTCCAATTTGTCGGATAGACCCCGAAGATCAAGGTGCCGGCTAGAACCCCCACACAGGTCGCGGCGACCAGTTGCCTCATGCAGTAGCGGCCCACCGCGTACGCGGAGACCGCGGGCACGACGAAAGACCATCCCAGCACCAGCGTGGGCAGCGTGCAAAGGAAGACCGCGACCGGATACTTCCGCCGGAAGACGAGGGCGAGCACTCCGAGGCAGGATACGGCGGTTCCACGCCCGCTCATTTCACCAATGGTGAGCCAGACGTCGAGTGCCGCGAGCACAACCGGCGCGGCGGCCAGCAGCGGCGAACCGACTCGAGCCTTTATAGATCGGTACGTCCCGGTCACCTGCGGGGGTCCGCGATCCCCGCACGCTGCGCGATCAGTGCTGCTTGCACCCGCGTTCCGACGCCCAGTTTAGCAAGGATGGCGCTCATATCATCCTTCACCGTTCCCACGCCCTGATGGATGATCTCAGCAATCTCTCGATTCGACTTGCCAAGTGAGGCAAGGTAAATGACACCACGCTCACGTTCGGACAGCCTCGCGACGGCCTCGGCGTCCGCGGATCCCTCCCGGGACGGGAGGTAGCCGCTGACCACCGATCGGGTTACGGCCGGCGACAGCACCACCCCGCCCGCGGCGAGCGTCTTCACCAGCATCGCCAACTGGTGCGGGTCAGTGTCTTTGAGTAGAAAGCCCGATGCGCCCAGGTGGAGCGCCTCGACCACGTACTCGTCTACGTCGAAGGTAGTCAGCATCGCCACTACCGGCGCCTGCTCAAGCTGAAGCGCCCGCCCGAGTACCTCCAGACCGTTGATATGGGGCATCCGGATGTCGAGGAGGACGACGTCCGGACGAAGTCTGCCGATGTCCTCGTGGGCTGACCGGCCGTCGCTCGTCCCGACCACATCGATCTCCGGATCCAAACCCAGGATCAGCTCGAATCCGGACCGGACCAGTGCTTCATCGTCGATCACCATCGTTCGAATCATCGCGCTCTCCTTGCTCGGTCAACCAGGCCGGGGCCCAATACCCTCCTGATCGAGGTTACGACACATCGATGATTCGCAGGACCTGGCCGGGGCGCGCTCGCGTGCATACCGCCATGTGGCGGACGCCTGGCAGTCAGTTGGGGGGGTGATATCACTCTCGACGACGATGCGCCGGACGCGCGAGGAAGCGCACGCTGGGCGGAGTGCCAGCGGCCTCATCCGGGCCGACCACTCGACCCAAGGACGCCGTGACAGAAGAGACAGAGCACCAAGAACGGGACGACCGTGAGCCACTCGCTCCGCCGTCGACAACCGGAATCGCGGATTCGACTCCGACCACCAACTCTCCATCGGCGACCGGGGGTCGGATTCCAGCGCTCGACGTGCTTCGCGGCATCGCCATTCTCGGCACTCTGGCCAGCAACATTTGGATCTTCACCGCCGCGATCGGGAGCGCGACCGCTGAGCAAGCCGGTCTACTCCACGCCATCTCCGCGTGGGTACCCAACGGAAAGTTCCTTGGGCTACTCACGATCATGTTCGGCATCGGACTCGAAATTCAACGGCAGTCCGCCCGGCGCGCTGGTCAGAAGTGGCCCGGCAAGTATCCCTGGCGAGCACTGCTGCTGTTCGTCGACGGGGTCCTGAACTACGTCCTGGTCGTCCAGTTCGACGTGCTGCGGGCGTATGCGGTCGTCAGCGTGCTCGCTGCCTTCCTCCTACTGACTAGCGAGAAGATCCAATGGTGGCTGATCGGCGCGTTTCTCACCGCGCACTTCGCGGTGCTGGCGCTGCCCGGCCTTCTCGTCATCAACTCCCGACCGGAGGGCGCCGCAGCGGATGCCGGTGCGTTCGACGAGCAGAGAGGACGCCTCGCCGACGAATCAGGTGCCCGACTCATGGACTTCGCCGGGCCAAGCTGGTGGGATTCCGTTGTACTTAACGTCAAGAATCTGGGGTTCGGCTTCGGGTTCGGTTCCGAGTTCTTCACCATCCTGTTGATGGGGACCGCGCTGTTCCTGCTCGGAGCGAAGCTGTACCGGATCGGCATCTTCACCGACCGTAGGCGGCGATTGCGCCTGTGGATGATCGCCATCGGATTCGGAATTGCGCTACCCCTCGACTACATCCTTGGTATGACGTCCGTCGCAGTATCCGGACTGCAGGGCCTGTCCCGGTACGGGACTGCCTTCGTCGTCGCACTGGGAATCCTGGCACTGGTTGCAGAATACGTCGACCGGCGCGGGCGAATCGGAATGCCGGGAAGGCTGATGTCCTACGTCGGGAAAATGGCGCTGAGCTGCTACTTGCTCCAGAACATCCTCGGAGTGATCGCCCAACGAATGATCTTCAGCCAACCGATATTTCAGAATGTCAACCCCACCCTCGGCACCTACGCGGCATTCCTTCTCATCGCCGCGATTCTGATCGTGTTCTCCTGGGCCTGGCTGCAACGGTTCTCGCGTGGACCATTCGAACTCGTCTGGAACTGGACCTATCGAAGGCTCTCGCGGGAGTAGAAATCCATCACGATGACACCCCAAAGGGGCGGTTATGATCCAACTTGGCACACACGCGTCTCCAAACGAATCACGGCACACGGCCGGTGGAAGCCGGTTCGTTACCCCGGCAACAATTCTTGCGAACCGGCTGGCACGGACACCTGTGGTCGCAGCAGTCCTCCTTGTGTGGGCACTCGTCCTTGCCTCCGGCAGTGCGTCGAGAGGATCCGGTACCGCCCTGGTCCGCGCAGGGCTCGTCGCGCCGAACCTGACCAGTTTCCTGGCCTCGACCGCGCTGCTCCTGGCTATAGCTGCCCCAGTCGAGGCCCGAATCGGATGGGTCAGGTTTGTTGCGGCAGCGGTCCTCACACAGTTGGGAGGAGTTCTCATCTCGTGCCTTGGCGCGCCAGTGCTTGTATCGGATCGGCCATGGGAGAGTGGCACTTTCGTTTCCTCTGAACTCGGGCCGACGACCTGGATCATCGGCACGCTGCTGTGCGCGACCGCCGCGATGGGCGGCACTTGGCGGCGACGCCTCCGCCTCGGTCTGGGCGCGCCGCTGGTCGCATTGGTGATCGTCGACGGCTCCCCGCACCACGTCGCCCTCCTCGGTTCAGCGGTCACCGGAATCCTGCTCGGTCCGTGGCTCGTCTCGCGACCTACATCGACAGCGGACGCGCCCGGCAGCGTCGCCGCGGCCAGAGATCTGGTACGCAAACACGGCCGCGGCACGCTGTCCTGGATGTCGACGTGGCGGGGCAACAGATACTGGTTCGGTGCAGACGGATCCAGTTGCGTTGCGTATCGGGTTGTTCTCGGGGTCGCCCTGACCACGGGCGACCCAGTATGTCCGCCAGAACGCTTACACCACACGGTCACCGCCTTCGCCGAGCATTGCCGCGGTAATGGGTGGACCTCGTGCTTCTATTCCGTGACCGACAGTGTCCGCGTGGTAACCGGCAACCTGGGTTGGACCTCGATTCAGGTCGCGGAGGAGGCCGTAGTGAACCTGGAGGACCTAGCCTTTAGAGGGAAGCGGTACCAAGACATACGCACCGCGATGAACCGCGCGGCGAAGGCAGGCATCAGCGCGGAATGGGTCAGCTACCCGGCTGCACCCTGCGACGTCACCGACCAAATCGGCACTATCTCGAAGCAATGGGTAGCTGACAAGGGAATCCCGGAAATGGGCTTCACTCTCGGCGGACTCGAAGAATTGAACGATCCGGACGTCCGCTGCCTGATTGCCGTGGACGAGGACCGGACGGTGCACGGCTTCACATCGTGGTTACCCGTCCACCACAACGGTGTTGTCGTCGGTTGGACGCTGGATCTCATGCGACGCCGCACGGGGGGCTTCCGTCCGACAATGGAATTCCTGATCGCTTCCGCGGCACTGTTTTTCGCAGAGGAAGGCGTGCGGTTTATGAGCCTTTCCGGGGCACCACTCGCGCAAGTCGAGCACGACGACACACCGGAGGCTGGCGCGCTCGACCGACTCCTCGAGGCCCTCGGCAACAGACTCGAACCCGTGTACGGGTTCCGGTCACTGCTGGCGTTCAAGGCGAAGTTTCAGCCCGAGTACCAACCGATGTACATGACCTTCGCCGATCCGACGACACTGCCGAGTATCGGCATCGCTCTCACCCGTGCGTACCTACCCGGTCTGACGGCACTGCAAACAATTCGGCTGGTCTACAAGATCATTCGTCGTTGAGTGAAGCAATGCCCGTGTAGCCTCCCAACGTCAGCGCTAGGCCTCGTCATCGTCGATCGCCATCGCCCGAACTGGGAATGTCCCGGCAAACCCTTCCGCCGAGTTATGCAGCAGCCCGCTATCTCGGTGTCCACATTTTTTGGGGTGAACCTCAGTGCGCTTGGTGAGCGAGCGGGCAAACCTGAGTTTGTACACCCGATCGCTCGAACTCGCCTCTACTTCGTTGAGGATGCGGGCTCACTACACTTAGACAACCCTATGGTTATTGAAACTTACATATTCTTTCAGGTGCGTAAACATCAATTCGACCAACTCGACGACGATGGGATTCGTCAATCGACCCCCTCGTCAAAGTGATTGGGGCAAAGCTGAGGAGAATCTCCGGCCCGGTCAACACCGGGGACCGCGAGCAAATCGACATCTATTCCTTCGCGAGGAATCTCGACCCCGCCTCCGCTGGTCCAGTGCATCGACGACGTGCATGCACGAATTTCAGGGTTGAGTCGATCTGCCGAGTGCTCACCGCACAAGGTCTAGGTCGCCCCACGCACGTATCGCAACTGGAAAACCGCGCCACCATCTGCACGGACGATCACCGACGCCCACCTCACCAAGGAACTGGGGTCCACTATCGGCACCGCGCGAAGGGCTCTGCTCGTAGCCCTGGCTCGATCCAGGGGCTGGTGCACGATCCCCCGAGCAGAACCGACCACGCGCCGAATACGAGCAACGGTCGCGTGATCCAGAAGTGTGGCATTCCGTCGAGGTGTGAACGGCCCTGTCGTACTGCAGAAATGAGTCCGAACCGGCGCGAATGATTCCACGGCGACAAGATTCCAGCCAGTCGGCGGGGGTGTTTCAGCCTTCGGATGGATGTGGTGTCCGACTGTGTCGGTCAAGATGGGTGAAGTCGACGGCGTTTCCATTCCTGGGCGCACGGTGCGCCGAAGGAGCGGGTGAAGATGCAATGGTTCGTCGAGCTGTCATTGATCGACGGTTGGCTTCGGTTCGTGATCGCACTGTTCGGAATCGGTGGCGCGGTCGTTCTCTCCGCTACCTCGATCCGACAATACTGGCGGGCCTGTCTTCCGGTCTGTGCCATGATCAGTGCCCTCCTGATCCTTGTCGGCTACCTGGCAATCGAGAAATGGCTGCGACCCTTTCCTGATCCATTGCCTCTCGCTGTGTATTTTTGGTTCGGGATCGGCGTTTTCGGTGTGTTGTTGGCGGTCGTTCGATTTCGCTTCGGCGGCAGCTTCGTGCAGCGATCGGTGATCGTGGTTGCTGTCGTCGCGATAGCAGGCCATTCGGCAGCTGCCGTGAACAATCAATTCGCCTATTTCCCCACCATCGGGTCCGCGTTGGGCATCGGTGGTCCCATGACTCTTCCATTGTTGTCGTTACCTGCCAGGCAAGCGAATCCGGTGTCGCTCAAGGACTGGAAGGATCAAGATGCGCTCTCTTTCCATGGAGTGATTGTCACGGCAAATATTCCGGGACTTTCATCGGGATTCAGTGCACGCCCAAGCAAGATCTACGTCCCTCCAGCGTATTTCGCGGCCAGGCGGCCCTTGTTGCCAGTGTTGATTCTATTGGCAGGTCAGCCCGGTAGTCCGCAGGACTGGTTGCGGAGTGGTCGGTTGGTGCAGACGATGGATTCCTTTGCTGCACAGAACAGAGGAATTGCGCCTATCGTCGTGGTCGCCGATGGCACCGGATCGACGATCGGCAATCCTCTCTGTGTAGACTCGGCGCTGGGAAACTCGGCGTCGTATCTCGCTCACGATGTGCCCCAGTGGATTCGATTCTTCCTGCAGGTGAACACCAATCCGACTGCCTGGGGAATCGGCGGACTCTCCTATGGCGGAACTTGTGCACTGCAGATGGCGACGAACTACCCGGAGATTTATCCGACTTTCCTGAACATCTCCGGCCAGGCCGAGCCGACGCTCGGCGACCGGCAGCGAACCCTCGAAGCAGCGTTCGGTGGCAGCGCGCGACAGTTCGAGAGAGTCGATCCGCTAACTCTGCTGAGGACGAAGAAATTCCCGCGGAGCGGCGGGGTCTTTGTCGTCGGGGCGGACGATCACTCCAATGCGAAGGGCTTGAAGGTCCTCTATGACGCCGCACGTGATTCAGGAATGGCCGTGTCGTATACGGAAATTCCCGGAGGACACGATTTTCGTGTGTGGTCCGGTGGATTATCGACACAGCTATCCGCGATTGCTACTCGCCTCGGAATCGATCAGTGAATGATGACATGCCCGACGTGAACGAGAACGTATCCCACACCGGTCAGATGGAGCCGCCTCCGAGTTCCCGGAACCGGTCCAAGGTCACCATGGTTGTGTGGCCGAAGGTACTTGAGACCGCACCGATCGGGTAGGTCCTATGGTGTGGGAATCTACTGCGTGAGTTGGGCTGAGTAGGCGATCGCGTACCTTAGCAGCGCAGCATCGTGGCGGATCCCGACGGAACCCCGTCAGCAACGAGAAGTTGGAACTGGCGCGCTCCGCTATGTGTCAAGTCTAGTGAGACAGTGACGTTCAGTCGATCTGTGATTTCGAGACAGGTTCGCTGATGAAGAAAACGCTCGGCATTTCAGGCGGACTCCGCCGGCGAGAGAACCGGGCGGGGTTCGCGACGTAAGCATCGTTCAGAGTGATCTGGCGGGTTTCGTCGACCGCGTCAGCGGTCCCGAAGTGCACCGACGCCGCGGTATGCCAGGCAATTCCCGAATAGCGGTGAGTGAACCGTGCCGGGTTTCTTGCCGCTCCTATGCTGGCGACAACTCCGGCTGGAGGGTCGATGGTTGAGGGTAATAGATCGTCTCGAACTCGTTAGACGTGATGTAGCCGAGGGTGCTGTGCAACCGGCGAGTGTTGAACCAGTCAACCCATCCCATCGTCGCGAACTCGGTGTCGTCGATCGTCCTGATCGGCCCTGCCAGGAACGGACTTCGCTTGGAGACGGCCTCGGTCTTGAGTAAGCCGATCGTCGACTTCGTCAACGCATTGTCGTAGGCGTGGCGTATTCAACCGGTCGTCGCAACACCTACCCGATAGAGGTGTTCGATGAGGGGCATCGAGAAGCAGAAACGAGTCCGGGAGTATCGAGGACAGATCGCTTCGCCAGGGCGACCGACAATAGCGTGGCGGCAAGACCGTGTTCGCTTCTGGATCGCGATCGCCGGTGGAGCGAAAACCGTTGACGCGGGGATCGCTGCCGGAGTGTCAGAGCCGGTCGCTCATCGTTGGTTCACGCATGCTGGCGGGGTGAATCCGCAACTGCCCCCGAATGTTTCTGGTCGGTACATCTCGTCGTCCGAGCGTGAGGATATCGCCCTGTGGCGTGCGCAAGGCGAAGGCGTCCGAGAAATTGCTCGTCGATAGCATCGCAGCCCGTCGACGATCTCGCGGGAGCTGCGCCGGAACGCGTCAATGCGAACCTGCCGACTCGAGTACAAGGCATCGACAGCTCAATGGCATGCCGAGCGGCGTGCTCGCAGGCCCAGGGTCGCCAAAATAGTCATTAACGGTCGATTGCGTGAGTACGTGCAGGACAGGCTCAGCGGTGAGGTCCACACCACCGCAGGGAAAGTCGTAGGTCCTGACGGTCCGTCTTGGGATGGGAAGAACAAACCCCATCGCGAAGATCGGGGGTGGAGCCGGCGAGCAGATCTCGAAACGTCTGCCGCTGGATTTCCCCGATGACGAATCGATGAGAATCTCGGCCGAGGCGATTTACCAGATCTTCTCGGACGCCTTAACCCGGTGCTGCGAGGATGGTGTGCGTATTTCCGTCACGGTGTGTCGAAAGCGACCTTCGGATACCTCGATTCCTTTGCCTGGCATCGGGTTACCCAATGGCTGCTCAAACGGCACAGACGGATCACCTGGGCGGATCTCTATCGGCGTTTCCTGACCGGCAGGCCAGGTAATCGTCCGCAAGAGAATGGGATCATCATGTTCGATACCACCACCGTTCCGATTACTCGGTATCGGTGGCGGGCGAACAACACCCCCACACCGTGGACCAGCGCGGGGGTTTCGGTCCCTGCCTGACAGTGGCAGTCCGTGGAGCGCCGGATGCGATGAGAGTCGCACTTCCGGTGCGGAGGGCAGGCCGGGGAAACGGGTCGGGAGTGATCCTGGCACCGCGCCCCGGTCCGACCCCTACATCATCGGGCTCAAGCGTTCCGCGGTAGCTACATTGATCGAGCGCACCTCCCGCTATGCGGGACTCGTCCATCTCCCTCGTCAGAAAGGACACGGGGTGATCCCCCCCGAGGAAAAACGGTCCTGCACTGGCCGGTTACGGCGCCTTGACCATGAAGGACGCTCTGGCCAAGGCCGTCACCCCTCTACTGAAGACCCTCCGGCGGTCTGTGACATGGGATCGAGGCAAGGAACTCTCAGCTCACGCTCTCTTCACCGAACAGAAAGGTGTCCCAGTATATTTCGCTGATGCCAAGAGTCCGTGGCAGCGAGGCAGCAATGAGCATCTCAACGGTATGCTGCGCCAGTACTTTCCGAAGGGGACCGACCTTTCCCGATGGAGTTCCGCGGAGATCGCCGCAGTGGCGAACGTGATCAATAACCGCCCGCGAGGGATCCTTGATTGGCGCGCCCCCGCGGAAGTGTTCGAAGAACAGCTACGATCTGCACAACTACACACTGTTGCGACGAAGGTAAGTCCCCTGGGGTGGTGGACATTCGGTGAGACAGCGTAACCGCAGGTCGGGCGTGTCGTTCCGGTTCTGTGGGTAGGCCATCGCGTAGTGATGAACGAGTTACCTGACCAGTGACTCGACCGAAGGATCCACGTGATGACCCACGACCATTCTGCCCTGATCGCTCAGCTCGATGTCCTCAAGGGTGCCGATCCAGCGGACGTGGTCGAGATCTTCCCGAACCCTGCGGCATTCTTACGTTCGGCGACGGCGGTGGTCATCGAATTCCATGACGAATGGCAGGTCACGCGCCGCTACGTCTCCGACGTCAGCATGGACGAACTACGAGACGTCATCGACGCGAAGAAACGAGTCGCGACCCACGACGCCACGACCGAATCTTTGACACCCGAACTCGAAACCGCATAACCTACAACACGACTCGTTGATCATGAACGCCACGTACACGAATCCCGCCCAGGCCCGGCAGTAGACATCCCACGTCAGGCGCTCACCGAGCGCACGACGTTTGTCGTAGTGCGCCCGCGCACGGGCCTATTTGGTGAGCATCGAAAATGCCCACCCGTGACATGCATCGCCGAGTCGATTGTTTCTGACTTTGCGGGCCTTGATGTAGTGCGACCGCCCGGATGCACGCGTGATCGGGGAAGTGCGGCAACTGGATCGGCGGATCGCCAAGGCCGCCGGCGACATCAAGCCGCTGTTGTCGAGTCCGGCACCTCACTGACCGAGCTGTGCGGGATCGGAGTCCTGAACGCAGGCAAGATCCTCGTCCGGGTCGGCTCGATCGACCGGTTCCGGTCGCCGGTCGCATTTGCGAGATATACCGGTACCGCGCCCATCGAAGCGTCTTCCGGTGACGTTGTCCGTCACAGTCTCTCGCAGGTCGGAGACCGGCAACTGAACTGTGTTTTGCACACCATGGCCATCACCCAGATCGGTCGAGAAACAGCCGGTCGCACATACTATCGGTGGAAGCGATCCGCCGGAAAGCGTTGCGCTGCTTAAATAGGCGACTCTCGGACATTCGTTTACCGGCAGCTTCTCCACGACTCGGAGACAGAGTTGGAAGCGAGCCCGGAAGGACACTCGGGGGCGCCTCTATCGTCTTGCGCGGCTGGCTGACACCCCGCACGCCGACACTTCGGACAAGTCTTTTCCCGAACCCACCACATTCCACCCTACAGCCGGGGTCAGAGGCCCGTCTTGACACAGCGAGGCGCCGTCTAGGCGGGTATGCCGTAGCTCATCTTCATCGTTTCCGGGTTCTCCACCAATGCCATCAAGTTGGCGAAGGCATC
>NZ_JAWLSC010000027.1:0-26756 GCF_033142465.1 Rhodococcus sp. IEGM 1318 | reverse complement strand
GTCGTCATCACGGCACCTCCCTCGCTGAGCATTCACTCAGCGTCTGGGGCCGAAACACCGATTAAGAAACAGTCCCCATTTATCGAGCTGGTTCCGGAGAAATGCGAACGCATCTAAACTAACGTCCAGCATTAGGATTGTTTGAAGTTTTGACGAAGTTCGAGCTACGGCGGGGCGGCCGATATATGACCAGCTAATTGCGTGCACAGTATCAATTCAGACTCTCGGATCCCTGAACTGGTATTGCGGTCGATCAGCGGAAATCGCTAGTGGTTACATGTGAAATCCAAAGCTGAGGAGAGGTATCAAGGATAGTGCTGCAATCGATTCGTTATCGCGGTCGAGGTTCCGATAGAGTTGCATACCTTCTGTGTCGAAACTTCGTCTACCTTGCAGTCTGTGGTTGAGGCTGTCGCCAAGAATATCTATCGGAATCGACGCGCCCAGAAATTTTTCTCAAAAATTACCCACCTGCGAATTGGGAACTATTCGTGGGTCGCGGATAATGGGAATATTGCTAGTGGGGCTGTTATTTGTGGCAATTTGCTCACATCTTGCTGAGTGGGGCATTTCAGTCGAATTGTTGCCTGGTCGAGAAATAATCTCATTGATGCTTTACATTGGGAATTGCACGATGCACGTTTCATCCTCCAGTGTTAAACGAAAGGACGAACGCAATGGGTAGCTTGGAAGATTTCGACATCGCGACACTTCTTCAGAAGGTCATCGCATTCTTCGACGGATTCTCGTCGGACGAGACTGAGCCTCCCACGGGCTAAGACTTACCGAAGCCGCTGCGCATCCTGGTGACACCGGATGCGCAGCGGTTCTCTGTATCCGGCCCTCTCCACGGTCGAAGGTAGGAGTCTGCGTCCGTGGGTTCAACCCGCCCAGTGCGCTCTAGCTGGTTGCATCCTTCTGGATCAAGAGCATCGCGGCGTCTACCGGATCGAAGTACAGAGCCGGGTCGGCAACCAGTGCAGCCTCCTCACCATGGGTTTGCATGGTGACAACCCACGCACGATCGTCGTGTTCCATGTAATAGGCACCCGCAAGGACCCCGATGGAGCTGCCGCCCTTGAATCCGCCGTAGGTTAACCAATTCGCGGACTCGTCACTGAGCGCCGGATCCTCGGCGAGTATGTCTCTAACGGGTGCGCCGCTCTCGGTCTTCGCCGTCTCTTGCAACGAGACCAACGCGGCACGCAGGCCGGCAGGCGAGGCGAACCAATCGATGTCGAAAGGCCATGCGGGGGTGGTGAATGCAGACGCCGGGATGTCCACCAGATCACCCGGCAGCGCCGCGAGTATCGCTCGACGCTCGTCCGGAGTTCCGTCGCGCCAAGCGATACGTTGTGCGCCTTCGTCGCCCCAGCCGAGTTGGAACAGTGCGCGGGTCGGCTTGAGCGGGATGTTGAGCGAAGGATCCGCCATGCCCATCGGGGCGAACTCGGCTTCGACCTGCTCGCGCCCGACAGCAGCGATCAGCATGTCGGTGGCGGTGTTGTCGCTGATCGAGATCATCTTGCCGGCGGTTCCCCGGACCGTGGCTTCAGTTCCCGATGGCAGGTCCTGCATGGTCCCACCGGGCATCGATTTGAGGTCGTCGGTGATGGTGAGTTTCTGATCCCAGGAGAGTGTCCCGTTCTCGACAGCCGTCGCGACCGCGCCGAGGACGTACAGCTTGATCGTTGACCCAGTCGGCTGGGGTGACGTGTAGTGGTGACACGCACGTTGAAGCTGGATAAATGGGAGAAGGTCTGCACCCGAGGAACTTTCGTGATGACAGTGAGAGTTAGTTCTTGGTGGCGGCCAAAAAGGACGGTTGCGTCGACAGTGCTGCGATTTCTTCGGGGAGTTCGGGGAGTTCGGGGAGTTCGGGGATCCGGTGATCGTACAGTTCTGCCAACTCGACTGAGCTGAAGCGACGGACGGTCCAATTGTGTTCAGCCAACCACTGCCCCGGATCGGATCGTTTGTCGCTGTAGAACAGTTGCGAAATGTCAAGGTCTCCGAACGGGTCCTTGGTGAAGTATTTGGATCTGATGGCCGCTAGCTTGCTCGGGTCGGTTCCGGCCGGAAAGTCGTTCACCGCCAAGCGACTACCGGTGGCCGAGAGTTCGTCGATCCGCTCGAACAGGGCGTCGTGGGCCGGGCCCGGGAGATAGGCGAGCAGGCCTTCCGCCGACCAGGCCGTGGGTTCGCTAGGATCGAAACCAGCCTCCTCGAGTGCGTTCGGCCAGTCGTTGCGCAGATCAGTAGGCACAGTGCGTCTATCGGCCTTCGGCTGTGCGTCGTGCGCAGCGAGCACTTCGGCCTTGAACTCCAACACCTTCGGCTGATCCACTTCGAATACTGTCGATCCTGAGTTGAAATCCAATCGGTACGCACGTGAATCCAAGCCTGCCGCAACGATTACCGCCTGGGTTACTCCGGATTCGGTTGACGACAGGAAGAATTCGTCGAAGAATCTGGTTCGCAAACCCATGAAACCGCCGAAGGGTGTGTCGTCGAGGAGTGCGGGGTCTTTCAGAAGAGCTGTGAAATGTGGCTCGGCTGCGGCTTCTACGAACCACGATGCGAACTTGTCTTCGATGATCGCGTCCGGACGGGTGCTCTCCAATGCTCGGAACGTTGCCACTGCCAGCGCGGTGAGTCCGACGCTACTGACGATGTCCCACGTATCTCCATCGCTTCGCATTGTCTAGGTGTCCTTCCGCTCTTGACGACTGAGCCGAACTCTCTCGACCTTACGCCCGTGTGACCCCTTGTCGCGTGGAACGGAACGGTCGGACTTGGAGCAGCAAAGACAAGCCCGAGAAATCGAAAAGTTCTGCAGTGCAAGGCGTTCGGTTTGAATCAACACCCTGCCAGTAATTTGCCAGGTTAGTGCCAGTGGGCGGCAAGGATGCAGGACTTCACTGGTGTGTGTCCCATTCACGACTGCGTGAGACAGCCTCGAGAAATCTACGGAGAACGGATTGTTCATGACACGACCATCCGCACCGGAACGACGCAAGAAGTTGGAATGGCGATCAGGGTGGTGATCGCTCCCAGGATTGGAGCCATGGTGGAAACGGCGGGCAGGGCGGTACCTGGGATCAGGGCGGTGCCTGGGATCGGGGCGACGGCCGGGGTCAGGACAACCAGAATTAATGGCAACGCCGGCAAGATCATGCACCCGCGCCGACTGTGAACCGCTTCGCCGGACTATTCGGTTCCAGTTGATCCCTCGGATTGCACAACGAATTTCCGTCGAGAAAGAGAGAATGTGAGCCCATGCTGCAGGAAGGCTCGCTGGAGGTGCTGGTCGCCGCGGCACGGAGCGGTAGCCGTGAGTCCATGACCAGTTTGTATGCGGCATTTCGTCCGATGGTTGTGCTGCGGTGCCGCGCCGAGCTTGATCGGGCCGTCTCCGACTCCGCCGCGGATGCCGCGTGCGTCGCGGTTCTCACGGCAGTGTGCGACGGATCGGAGACGAATCAGCCGTTCCTGCGCCTGTTGTACGCGCGAACGAGCGTCGCGATTGCTCGGGCGGCATCCGACGGGTTCAGCGGTGGGCCGCTTCCGCCTCCAACAGACCTTCCGGTTGTCGAACGCGACGTCCTGGTGTTGCGGTTGATCGTCGGCCTCGACATCAAGGCGACTGCCACATCGCTTGCCCGTACGACCGATCAGGTGTCACTAGACCTGCATCGGGCGCTACAACGACTGCGAAAGTTGTCTTCTCCGAATGCAATCAGGGAGATGTTGGTGTCCACCTGAGGGTGCTCGGACTGCGCAGACTCAGGCGGGGGTGGAACCCGACTTTACTGACCGGCGATGTACTCGATCGACGGTCCGGCAGTCCAGCCACCGTCGACGGCGATCTCGGAACCCGTTGTGTACGAGGCATCGTCGGAAAGAAGGTAGGTGACCGCACCGACCAACTCTTCCGGGCGACCGACACGGCGATACGGATTGTTGGGGAATGCGCCTTCTTCGAGGCTGATACCCGTCGGTGCAGTCATGGGCGTCAGGACCATGCCGGGGTGAACCGAGTTGACCCGGATCTTGTCGCGACCGAGCTCGACGGCAGCGATCTTGCTCAGTCCTCGCACACCCCACTTGGCTGCGCCGTAACCGCTGGTCAGAGCCATGCCCATCAGACCTGCGGCCGAGGAAATGTTCACGATGGATCCGCCGCCGGCGGCCTTCATGAACGGGACCACCGTGTGGATACCGGTATGTACGGACACCAGGTTGATCTGGATGATCCGTTGGAACGTTTCGAGGGGTTCATCGGTGACAGTCTGGCCGGAAGCGGAGATTCCCGCGTTGTTGACCAGTCCGTTGATTGCGCCGAACTCGGACACGGCGAACTCGACGGCGGACTTCCACGATCCCGGGTCGGTGACGTCGAGATGAACGTAACGCGCTGCCTCGCCGAGAGATTCGGCTACCGCTCGGCCGTCTTCGTCGAGGATGTCGCCGATGACCACGCGCCCGTTGCCTGCGACGATGCCGCGCGCAAACGCTTCACCGAGGCCGCGGGCGCCACCGGTGACTAGAACGGTTTTTCCGGAGAGATCTTGAGTCATGATTGTTCCTTACCTGTTGGGTGCGCGAGATACGACGTCGAAAACGCGTCGAGTGCGCGGTTGATTGCCGTGAGTGCAGGTGTTCGGTCGTCTGCCATTTCCCGCAGTGCTGCGACCACGGCGAGCGTCGATTGACCCGCCGCTGCAGTGGCGTCGAGCGAGTTTTCCGGTCGATCGATCAGCCGGGCCACTTCGGGGCGAATGAGCTCCATCGTCTCGAAAGTCGCTGATTCCCACACTCTCCGGAGTGCGGCATCGCCGAAGATGATCGGCATCAGGGATCGTGTCATGTCTTCGAAAGACTCACCGACCGAGGCGACGAAGGCGTTCCGGACAGCCGGCGCCAGTCCGGAATCGCGTGGCTGCTCACCGAGTGCAGCGACGAGACTCCGGTTCCCGTCGTCGAGCATCGGCCAGATGCTCTCCTCTTTGGTGGCGAAGCAGCGGTAGAACGTTCGCTCGGAGATTTCCGCGCGCTCCGCGAGCTCGGCGATGGTTGTCGAAGTATCACCGCGTTCGACGAAAGCGGCAGCACAACTCTGCGAGACGCGGAGAAGCAGTGCGGTGCGGCGGGCTGTTGCCATATCCGCACTGTACCAAAAGTGGCAGAAACTGCCACAAATGGTGTCGGCTGGTCAGCCGGCGTTACCTTCGATGCCGGAAACCTCCTGCTCAACTGCGTTCTTGAGGTTCAGGAGCGTCTTGCGGATGTTGCCGCGCTGAAAGTCGGCGAACGTTTTTCCTCCGGTGGCAATTTTGTCGAAAATCTCGGCGGCGAAGTCCGGCCAGCCGCGTCTGTCGTCGGTCCACGTTTCGGTAACTCGGGTTCCGTCGGGCACCGGTGAAAATCGGTACTGCCAGGTTGCGATGGAGGCGGGGATCCGGGGAGTACTCAGGCCGATCTTGTGAACACGGAATTCGAAGAGCTTCCCGGCGTCGGCAGCAGTGACTGTACATCTCGTGGTCCACTGCGCGCGCCCACGCTTGTTGTGCCCGTCGAACTCCATGCCCAGGAAGGCTCTTTCTCTGTCTCCTCGCAAGGTTGCGCCTAAGTTTTCGGGACTCCAGGCACCCATACGAGTGGGATCGCTGATGAGCTCGTAGAGGGAGAGCGCGTCGGCGTTGACGACGACGCTGTCGGAGACGGTAAGTTCGCGAGCCATTTCGGTTTCAGTTTCTTTCTGTGGAGCGTGTGTGAAGCGAGTACGACGGTCGGTGGTATCGGTCAGTTGTCTTTCAGTATCACCTGCTTGTCGATTCCGACTACTGGCGTTCGTAGGAGGGCCAACGGCTCGGCATATAGCAGTTCCTTGATCTCATTGAGCGTGCGTCCACGAGTTCGCGTCAACGTGCGTGCGTAGTCGACAGCTGTCGAGAGCACATCGTCCGCAGCCGCGACTTGATCTACGAATCCTGCTGACAATGCTTCGATCCCGCCGTACCTCCTACCTGTGACGAGTGCGTCGTGGACTGCGCGTGTCGGAAGACGTGATGCAAGTAGGGCGATGCTTCCGGGTGCGTAACTCGCGCCGATAGTGATCCCTGGCAGGCAGAAGAAACCGCGATCCTCTCGCATCACGACGTGATCGTGCGCGGCGGCCAGAATTGCACCACCGCCGAAGGCATGTCCCGGAAGCGCGGCGACGGTGGGCATCGCAAACGTCAACATTCGCGCGAACAAGGTTTGAACGCGGTCGATGTACCCGTTGACCTGATCGGCGTTGTGAAGAATCCAATCTGTATCCAGCCCAGTGGAATAGAACTTGCCCACAGCTGTCGTGACCAGCGCTCCCGGACCGTCGAAGTCTTCGACTTCGGTGAGGAGGTCCTCGACCTGGTCGAGCCACCGGGGATTGAACGGATTCGGCGTATCCGGCTCGCCTTCATTACCCAGGTGGAGGACAAATACTTCTCCGGCGCGATCCAAATACGGCATATCGGGCGATAGTACTGCGGAGTTGGATTACCCGTGCGGTTTCAGTTGGATCTTGACCGCGCCTTCCTGCTTCTTCTGGAAGATCTCGTAGGCGTGTGGCGCCTGATCGAGCGGCAGCTGATGAGTGGAAAAGGCGTCGACGCCGAGTGGGTCGTCGTCAGTGAGCAAGGGCATGATGTCGTCGACCCACTTCTTGACGTTCGCCTGGCCCATCCTGATCTGAATCTGCTTGTCGAACATGGTCATCAGCGGCAGTGGATCAACCATTCCGCCGTATACACCGATCAGAGAAATGGTCCCCCCGCGCCGAACGATGTCGATGGCCGAATAGACAGCACCGAGCCGATCGATCCCTGTGGTGCGCATCGCAGGCGCGGCAAGAGCATCGGGAAGGAGTCCGACGAACTGCTGCGCGAGCTTTCCGATCGGAGACCCGTGCGCTTCCATGCCGACAGCGTCGATCACCGAATCGGTTCCGCGGCCGTTTGTCGCGTCTCTGACGGCATCGCCGATCTTGCTGCCGTAGTCGTCCAGGTTGAGGGTCTCGATACCGCGTTCGGCAAGGCGCGCAAGGCGTTCGGGCACTCGGTCCACGCCGATCACCCGAAATCCTTTGTGGTGCGCGATGCGAGCAGCCATGTCACCGATCGGTCCGAGACCGAGGATGGTCACGGATCCACCCGGCGGGATGTCGGCGTATTCGACCGACTGCCAGGCAGTGGGAAGCACGTCGGAGAGATAGACGAATCGTGAATCCGCCGGACCTTCGGGAACTTTGATGTGTGTGAAGTGTGCCTGCGGGACTCGTAAGTATTCAGCCTGACCACCTGGCACCGATCCGTACAGCTCGGAGAAGCCGAACAACGCTGCGCCCGTTCCCTGATCGCGGACCTGAGTCGTCTCACACTGGGTGTAGAGACTCGAATCGCACATGAAGCAATTGCCGCACGAGATCTGGAACGGGATCACGACGCGATCGCCTATCTCGAGATTCGTGACATCCGACCCGACTTCTTCGACGATGCCCATCGGTTCGTGACCGAGAATGTCGCCTGCGTTCATGAACGCACCCAAAGTCTCGTACAGATGCAGATCTGATCCGCAGATGTTCGTCGTGGTGACCTTGATGATCGCGTCGGTGGGCTCGATGATCGTGGGGTCCGGAACCCTATCGACGCTTACTTTCCGTTTGCCTTGCCAAGTCACTGCACGCACTGGGATCGACCTCTCCTCGTGGAAATGCTGTTCGCAGTCACCTGCCCGAAAGTGTTGAAATGCAAACAAAATCGGTGAGGGTTGCGGGAAGTCCTGAGAGCGATAGATTGAGAGGGAGGTGGGCCGAGGCTCCGGTAAGGTCGCACGCCGTATGACTGACACGACCAGATGACGAGGATGACCGCATGACCGAGAAAGACAACAACGACCAGTCGCCCAAGGGCGGGCACCCAGGGCCCGTGGACAAGGGCGGCGACGGTGGAATGGCAACTCGCGAACAGGCACCTGAACTGGTCGAGGAGACCTCCGACAAGAAGTCCGGCGACGAGTAGTTTCCATTTACTCCGTGTTGGGTAACAACGGGGATAGGCCGCATCGGACCGTCCCGGAATCAATGCGGGCGAGGTTCCTCGAGGTTGAGCAGCCAGCCACGGGAACCGCCTTAAGCAGATCCCTCAACCCTGTTGTCATTCAACCCTGCAACAGCAAGTGATCGAACCGGGTCCGCAGTGGTGTCGGAACCTGGAAGTCGTCCAGTGTCCGAACTATCAACTGTTCGGCGACATCCCTGAGTTTCACGTTGGTCTCTTGAGAACGCCACACGAGGATGTCGAAGGCGCGATCGGCCGAAATGCCGTAGATCACCATGAGCATGCCTTTGGCTTGCTCGATCACTCCGCGAGACACGGTGATTTCGTTGACCAATTCGTCGACGGATGCTTTTACGTTGCTGTCCAGGGTTTCGGTGACGTCGATGTAGAAGCCGGAGCTCCCCACCACTTCACCTGACTCAGCCACGACGCTGTCTCCGACGACGATTACCGAGTGTGTGTTCCCGGCAGTGTCGATGATGCGGTGCCGGCTACTGAACGGGCCGCCTGAAGTGCGGATGGCGAGCAGTGTCTGTGCAACGTGTCTTCGGTCCTCAGGATGCTTGTGCGAGAGCATCAATTCAGTCGTGGGGTCTACTTGTCCGGGTTCGTAGCCGTGAATCCGCGCAACTTCGTCCGACCACTCCCATCGGTCGCCGCTGCGGTGATAGAGAAACCCGCCCACTCTGTGTGGAGCCCCCGATTCCGAGGTCTGTCCCAGCCCGTCCTCATTTACCACCCACGCCCCCTCTACCATCCACGCCCCCTCGTTCTCGACCTCGACCCAACCGGCGTACTCGCCCGTTAGTTATATCGGACAAATCCGGCGGAGGTGGTGTCGGTCCCATATTTCGGAGCAAGGTCTGGGGCGCTACTGCCCGCGTCGGCGAAACGGCGCTCGGAGCGCTTGGCGACGGAGTCGAGTCACTCGCGGATGAAACGGTGTTGCCGCTGTGTCCATTCGGTGATTGCCGCGGCGATTGCCGAGGGCTGATCCTCGGGGGCGAGATGCCCTGCGGGACCGCACTCGGTCACCTCGAGATTCGCGATGTTCGATCGGCTCCACGCGACTTCGTCGGGTCCGACCATGAGAAGTTCGGCGGGGCCGCTGAAGGTGAGAAGGAGTTTGGGTACCTCGGTGCTTTCCGCGAGCAATTCGCTGTACGCCGACACACGTGCATTCACTTCAGCGGGACTTCCTTCGATGGGGAAGGATCGTGGCCACGCGAGCAGGGGCCGGCGACTCTCACGGATGGGGTAGGGAGCACGATAGGCGTCGACGTCTGTTTTGGAAAGACCCCCGAGAACTGTTCTGTGAAGCGCGATTTCGAGGAAGAAGTTCTCGTCGAGTACCTTCGTCTCGCCGGTCCCAGAGGCTCTCAGTGCCGCGACTCGTGCTCGTGCGTCTCCCGGGAAGTGCTCGTCCCAGGTCATCGGACGGAGGATCGTTTCGAACAGTGCGACACCTCGGACGCGATCGGGGTGGCGGGTAGCCCAGTCGAGGGCGAGTGCTCCACCCCAGTCGTGCCCGACGAGTACGACGTCGTCGAGCTCCATCTCGTCGAACCAGGCATCGAGATAGCGGGCGGTGTCGAGGAAACCGTAGTCGATTGCGGGCTTGCCGGACGCGCCCATTCCGATGAGGTCGGGAGCAAGTGCACGGCCGATATTTCCTATGTGTGGCAGTATGTTTCGCCACAAATACGAGGATGTGGGATTTCCGTGGAGCAGTACGAAGGGTGTGCCTTCGCCGCACGAGCTGTAAGCCATGGTCGAGTCGAGCACGGAAATTGTAGGCATTGCGACTCCTCAAAATAGTTTCCATATACTCTAATTGGGATAGTAGCCATGTACTCTATATGTATGCAAGATCGAGAAACATGGACTACGGGGTCGCTGGTGTGGCATCTTGCCCTGCGCTGGCGGGCGGGAGTTGACAGAGCGGTCGCGCATCTCGGGTTGACTCACGCCCAGTATTCGGTGCTTGCGTCACTTCACGGTCTCGTGAGTGAGGGGGAGAGGCCTAGTCAGCGAGAACTTGCCGCACAGACAGGGTTGCAGCGAATCTACATATCCAAGCTCGTGCGAGCTTTGGAGAAGGGCGGATTTGTTGTCAGCGAACGCGACAGCCGCGATGCTCGCGCCGTTTGCCTAGATCTCAGCGACGAGGGAAAACGGGTTATCGTGCTCGCCAAAGACATTGTCCGCGAATTGGACGCGGAAAATACTCGCGTACTGACGAAAGCCGGCGGACGTGAGCTTGCCGAACTCCACCGCGCGCTCGGCGCGTTACTCGACGCCACCGAGGTAGGAGATGAATGAAGCCCTGGTCCACTTTGCGCCGCAACCGATGTGGTCGTGTGTGGGTCCGGGCCGTCGGACGTTCGTTGGGGGACCGACGGAAGCGTCGATCCCCCAACGAGATTTGCTGTCTACCTGTCGATCGTCACGGTGTCACGTTGATCGGCGAGGCCGACGCGAACTGAAGTGTGCCCGACATCGTTGCCGTGCCAGTGGCTGCGGCGGGGCAGACGGGCCCGGTGCCGGTACGCGTGTAGCTCACAGTGCCGGTGTTGCTTGCCACGACGCGCTGGTTGGGAATATCGAAGGGCAGCGGTCCGATAGTGCTGGCCCCGACGGTGACTGTGCAGGTGGATCCGGGCATCGTGACGACTGCTCCTCCTGCAGGAATGACGAGAGATCCCTGAGCCGATCCGGTGTCTGCCGAGACGTTCAATAGCCACGAGCCGGAGGTCGTGACCACAGCGGGTAGACCGTTGGCTTTGCATCCGGTCAGGCTGGGGGTGCCGATGCTGACGTTGACCCCGCCGATGCCGGTGTTGGAGTTACCCGGCGCGACTGGGATGGTTCCGGAGCCCGTGGTGCTGGAGCAGGTGAGTGTGATCGTTCCTGTCTTGATACTGAGATTGCTGCTCGAAGCAGTCACGGCTTGACCCGCTGGAGTGACGACGGTCGAAGCCAAAGCGGTGCCGGCTGCGACTGCAATCGCGGCTGCGGCGGCAGCTGTGACGAAGGTGGTGAGGCGAACTGTATGGGACATCGATATCTCCTTTTTGTCGGTGATACTTCTCGAGTCGCCGGTGCTTGCTCTACTGCGTCCGCAGGCTGTCGGCGCCGATGTTGAACACATCGCTTGTGGTGGTCAAAGAGTTGTGACCACTCGAAGACGGAACGTTCGCGCGAAGATTGACGGCCCAATTCAATGCGCCGAACAGTCCGCATCCAGATGCACCTGGTACCGCGAAGCTCTGGTCGGCGTGCGTCACGTTTCTGACGGCGGCGGTATCCGGAAATCCTGGAACTTCCTCCAGGACACCATTTTCGGACACTCCGAGTTTGAACAGGATTGGGTTGCTCGCAGAACCCAGATAGCAGTTTCCGCCGAGCAGAGGGTTGGAGATCTTCAATCTTGCCGGAAGTGTGACGCCGAGTTGGAATGCGTCGACTGTTGGCAACGCGACCGGCTCGACGGTCGCCTTGATAGTGGTCAGGCCGCCGGGGAACGGAAGACCGAGTCCGAAGATTCCGCCCGGCACCTCGATGGGGGTGGAATAGACGCCTTTGGTGCCGTCAGTTGGAGGTATGAAGATCTGGTCGAACCCGAATTCTGCGTCGGGGTTCTCGCGATAGGCGACACCGCCGGCGATATTCAACGAGCCGGAAGGAATCGGTACTTTGAGCCCGTTGATGTTCATTTCGCCGCCTTTGACGACAACGTCGACGCAGGTGCTCGTCTCCGGATTGGCTATCGGGCACTTGCCCCAACCCCCGAACGGGGCGTTGGGCAGCGGGGCCGCCGTCGCGGTTGACACCGCCCCGAGAGTGAGGACTCCTGCTGCGACGACGGCGAGCGCGGCTCTGAATCGTATTGTGCGCATGGACAAGTGATCTCCGTTCGGGGTGAGAAATCTTTCGGCGCTGACGGTTCCGGCTGGTAGTGAGCTGAATTGCTAGTTGGCGCTACGTTCGGCGATGACGGCGGCGGGTTCGGGCGATCCGGCCGGCTGGGGCCTGAGGCTGTCGGCACCGATGTTGTAGACATCACTCGTTGTGGTCAGGGAGTTGGACGTGGTGGACGAGGGAAGACCGGCACGCCAGTTCACGATGGGATTCAGAACGCCGAACGGACCACATCCGGATGCTGTCGGGACCGCGAAGGGCTGTCCGGTGTGTCCGGTATTTCGAACGACAGCGGTGTCCGGAAAACCTGGAACTTCTTCGAGGACACCGTATTCCGTCACGTCCAAGTTGAGCTGGACGGGGCTGCTGTCCGAGCCTAGGTAGCATTTGCCGCCGAGGAGAGGGTTCGCGATCTTCAGTTTGACGGGTAACTTCACACCAAGCTGAAATGCATCCACGGTGGGGAGTGCAGACGTCGACTCGACGGTGGCCGAGGCCTTGTTCAGTCCGAAGAGATTGTTGAACGGTAGGTCGATTCCGAGTGCGCCGCCGGGGATCTCGATGGGCTTGGCGTAGATCCCCCGACTGTTGTCGTTCGGCGGGATGAATACTTGGTCGAATCCGAATTCAGCCTCCGGATTCTCCCGGTAGGCAACTCCGCCGGCGATGCGCATCGCCCCGGTGGGAATGCTGACGGAGAGCTTGCCGATCTTCATGTTTCCGCCGGTGACTGTGACATCCATGCAGGTACTGGTCTCGGGATTGTCGATGGGACATGAATCCCAACCGCCGAAGGGAGTCTCCACAGTTGGGGCGGCGCCTGCAATACCTGCCGATAGGGCACCCACCGCAGTGACGGTGGCGAGCACAGTTGCGGTGGCGAGCGCGTTGAAAGGCCCACGCGACGTCGAACGTCGGGACATGTATTTCTCCTTTGGGTGCAACCGACCAGTCGGGATTGTGATGATGAGTGACGGTAGTCACGTGTGACTCGGATGTACAGACAATTTGAAACAATTCCGACAAAAGTATTACTGCGATCGGCTCCGCTACTACTTGTGGCCGTGAGCATTGAAATTCGTTGCAATGCCCTGTGTCTCATCATTCGATCCCGAATCGCCGTGAAGTACTTCAGCCAAGATGGCGGTCGTCGAGGGGGACATCGGCCTCCCGCCAAAATCGAGCCGGGCTATGTTTTGTCGGAGTCAACAATGTGGGCAGTCAAGGCGAGTAACTTTGTCGAACAGCGGTTAACCGGTGCTCCGGACACCCGCCCGAGAGAACGGATCGCCATGGCGCTGATGCTGCCGCTCGACTCGATGTTCCTGCTGATGGAGTCACGGGAGCACCCCATGCATGTCGGCGGCCTGTCACTGTTCGTTCCACCGGAAGGGGACGACGGCGAATTCGCTAGATCGCTCTACCGTTCGCTCACCGACGTCGAGTCGATCCGCCCCCTCTTTCGCCGCAAGCCGGTGCAGTTCCTGTCGAACTTCGCGCCGGTGCGTTGGACGGAGGACGAGGACGTCGATCTCGAATATCACGTCCGGTTGCTTGCGCTGCCCAGGCCCGGTCGAGTTCGTGAGCTGCTGGAGCTGACCTCGATGCTGCACGGCACGCTGCTCGATCGGCATCGGCCGCTATGGGAGGCGTATGTGATCGAAGGCCTCGCGGACGGCCGAGTTGCCGTGTACATGAAGACGCACCATGCGCTCATGGACGGTGTGTCTGCTGTTCAGGCGTGGTATCGCAGTCTCTCGTCGGATCCGCTCGATCGAGAGTCGATGCCGCCGTGGGCGCAGCGACCTTCTTCGAGGCGGCTCCGAGCCAGTCGCGGGCTGGACCTGCAGAGACGTGTGGGCTCCGTGATCGACACCGTGCAAGATGTGGTCGGGGTAGGCCCTGCGATAGTGAACGCCGCTGCCTCGGCAGTGAAGGACCACGTCGCACCGTTGCCGTTTGCTGCCCCGAAATCGATCTTCAACGTCCCGATCACCGGAGCGAGGCGTGTAGCGGCGCAGTCGTGGCCGATCGAGCGCCTGCGCAAGGTCAGTTGCGTTGCAGACGTGACGCTCAACGATGCGGTGTTGGCAATGTGCGCGGGCGCGCTGCGGCAATACCTGATCGAACTGGACGAGTTGCCGGACAAACCGTTGATCGCGATGGTGCCGGTATCCCTTCGTAAAGGCGAAGAGGGTGAGGCTTCCGGCAATGCCGTAGGTGCGGTGTTGTGTGATCTGGCAACCGAATTGGCGGATCCGGCGGCCCGACTTCAGAGAATTCACGACTCGATGAGTAGCGCCAAGTCCCTGATGTCAGGCCTGACGCCCCTTCAGATCACGGCGCTCAGTGCATTGAACGTCGCGGGCCTAGGGTTGCCGCTGATCCCTGGTTCCTCCCGACTGATCACCGGGCGTCCAGTCTTCAATCTGGTGATTTCCAACGTCCCCGGCCCGACGACGACGCGATACTGGAATGGCGCGAAGCTCGAGAGTTGCTATCCGGCTTCGATTCCGTTGGACGGGCAGGCAATGAACATCACCGTCATCGGCTACGCGGACACCATGCAGTTCGGTCTCGTCGGCTGCCGCCGTAACGTCCCTCACCTGCAGCGGCTCCTTGGTCACCTCGAGGAATCCTTGAGTGAGCTCGAAGCTGCCGCGGGCTGATCAGTCTGCAATTCCGTTGGCGAGTCCGAACGCTGAGGCCCGCCCACCGATTTCGACGCTCCGAGCGCCATTCTCATTCCAAGTCGTCGACGGTGCGCTCTGCTTCCTCGATCCGCCGCTCAGCAGCACGAAGTGCCTTCTCGGATTCTCGAACCGCAGCGTTACCAGCCTTCTCGGCGTTCCGTGCGAATTGCCGTTGTTGCTCGGCGTGCTCGAGTTCGGCGCGCAGTTCTTCAACGCGACGTTCGACGTCGGAAAGCGTCGTTCTGGCCTCCTCGTGTTCGGCGGTCTCTGCCTTCACCCGGCGGCGGATCTCGTCGGCCTGCGCCGTGGCTTCCTGTAATTCTGCTTTTGCCCTGGCACGTTCGGCCTTCAGGTCCGGAGTTTTCGACTTCGGAGTCTGCGGCTCTTCAACCGGGGTCTGCTGCGGTGATTTCTCTTTCACCACTGCGAGCCCGGCGGGTCCGAAACCGCTGTAACTCGCGGCGGTCACAACTCGTCCCAGTCGGACCTGCGCGGCAGTCTCCTTGTCGGCCAGGGCGGCATTGAGGGTCTGCGCGACATCACGTAACGCATCCTCACCCACACTCTTTCCACGCGAAGCCGCGATCTCACCGGATTTGTGGGCGAGACTCCGCACCACCTGCTGCCTCTGTGTCGTCAGTCGGCGCAGGTCCGGGCCAGACAGATGGCGCTGGGCATCGCGTAGCGATTCGCCGAGCGCCAGAAGTGCATCCAGATCTTGCGGTAGATCGCGCGATATGAGATTCACCAACCAGCCCACGGTGGTCGGCTTCCGAAGTTTTCCGATCTCCGCAGCCAGTGTGCGGTTGTTGTCCTCACGGGCAGTCCTCACATGATGTGTACGCGCCTCGACGAACTCGCCGGGTTCGAGGCCGTATAACTCGTCGGCGACATCATCGAGGGTCACGTATCCATATTGGCACTCGGAACGGTTAAACGTGGCAAGGCGGAAGGTATCGCACGGTGGGTACGCCCCCGGGACCATCCAGGCGGACCTCGGCGTCGACCTGGTAGACCTCGGCTATCAGGTCGGCGGTGAGGACCTCGGTCGGGCTCCCGTGGGCAACGATGGATCCCCGGTTCAGCATCACTATCGAATCGCAGAACATGGCGGCCAGATTCAGATCGTGCAATGCCATGATCGTGGTGGTGGGCAGGCGTCGTACGAGCGCGAGCAGTTCGAGTTGGTGGTTGATGTCCAGGTGATTGGTCGGTTCGTCGAGTAGCAGCTCGTGGGGTTCCTGGGCGAGGGCGCGCGCGATCTGGACGCGCTGTCGCTCCCCTCCGGACAAGGTGTGCCACGACCGGTCCAGCATTCCGGCGAGGCCGGTGTGTTCGATCGCTGCGCGGACGGCGTCGCGATCGGAATCGGATTGCCCGCCCCACAGTCCGCGGTGCGGTGTGCGTCCGAGTTCGACGACCTCGGCAACAGTCAGATCGATCTCGGTGTTGCTGTGCTGGTCGACGGTGGCGATCCGGCGCGCGACGTCGCGGCGTTTCCAGTCGGACAACGGAGTCTGGTCCAGGGTCACTTCGCCGGCTGTCGGACGATTCTGCCCGGCAAGAAGTTTCAGCAGCGTCGACTTTCCCGAGCCGTTGGGGCCGAGAAGTCCCACCGTGCTGCCGGTGGTGGGGGAGACATCGAGGTCATCGACGATGAGTGCCCCGCCGACGCGCCAGCTGATACCGGTTGCTTCGAGTGTCATGGCCTGGCCTTCCGTCTCCAGAGGATGACGGCAAACGCGGGCACACCGACCAGCGCGGTCACCACACCGGCCGGGAGTTCTTGCGGCGCAATGGCTGTGCGTGCCACAGCGTCGACCCAGACGAGGAAGATCGAGCCGATCAGTGCGGACGCGGGCAGCAGTCGCCGGTGACTCGGACCGACGAGAGCCCGCGCCGCGTGCGGGAGGACGAGGCCCACGAAGCCGATGGCGCCTGCGACGCTCACGATCACCGCGGTCATCAAAGCTGTTGCCAGCAACAAGGTCAGCCGTACCCGCCACACGTTCACTCCCAGCGACGACGCCGCGTCTTCACCGAAGGCAATGGCGTCGAGTGCACGGGAGTGAGTTAGACAGACCACGAGGCCGACTGCCACCACCGCCGCGCAGAGCGCGACATCGAGCCAATCGGCGCCGCCGAGTGAGCCCAGGAGCCAGAACATCACACCGCGGGTCTGCTCTGGATCGGCCGAGGTGATGACGATGAACGAGGTGAGCGCGGAGAACAGTTGGGTCGCGGCGACACCGGCCAGGATCACCCGATCCGGCGTGCCGCCGGCCGCATGGGCGAGCAGCAGCACCAGAGCGAAGGAGATCACCGCGCCGATGAAGGCGCCGCTCGACAATCCGACCACCCCTGACCCCACTCCGAGGATCACGATCAGAACGGCACCGGTCGAGGCCCCGGACGAGATACCGAGGACAAACGGATCGGCCAGCGGATTGCGAAGCAGCGACTGCATGATCGCTCCGCACAATCCGAGGCCCGCACCGCAGAGCGCGGCGAGCAGAGTACGCGGCAGACGGAGATCCCACACGATGCCGTCGCGGATAGGGGTGACGTCCGCCGCGGTACCGCCGAGATGGCCGACGACGATCGAGGCCACCTCGCCGACCGACAGACCGGCCGGCCCCAACGTGATCGCCACGGCGGCCGAACCGGCCAGCGTGACAACACCGATCACCCACAGCAGGGTGACGGATTTCGGGTTGTCACGCAGCCGAACTCTTGTCGTCATCTCACGCCGTAGACCACGTAGTCGTCGAACAGTTGCCAGACCGTTCCCGACTCCCGAAAACCTGCCTGCGCGAGCGCCGCCAACTGGAAGTCGACGGCGGTGGGCGCGGCGGCGTCACGTCCGGCGAATCTGCGCTCACGCTCGTCGGTCAGTGCCCCGATGCCGGGAGTGGCCCGCAACCCGTCCCACCAGCTGTCCCACTCGGGAGCACCGGCCGCAAAAGCGGAGCGTTGTGTCTGCTCGTCGTGAGCCTTCGCCCATCGCCTTATGACGGGGGAGCGGCCGTCGAAGCGAAAGTGATCACCGTTGAGCAGGACACCGTCTGGGCTCAGCAGTTCGCGGCACTGCCGGTACACCTCGACGAGCTGCTGCGGTTGCAACCAGTGCAGTGCGGTCGTCGACACGATCGCCTGAACCGGCGCAGTCACTGCAGTCGGCCAATCGGCTCCCGCCAGGTCTGCGTCGATCAGCTGCAGTCGGCCACCGAAACGAGTCGACGACTGACGGGTGACTTCCAGCAGCATCGGGTCGTAATCGATCCCTACAACGCCGGCGTGCTCGAACTTCTCGAGGATCCGGGCGCTCAGTGAACCCGGCCCGCAGGCGAGGTCGACGACCGTGAAGGGTGTCTGCGCGTACTGCAATTCGAGAACGTCGAGAATCACGTCGAAGCGCTTCTCGCGATCCGCGATGTATGCCGCTTGCTGGTCGTCCCACTGACGCACCAGTTCTCTGATCTCCGCGGACATCTAGACCACACCCAACTGGCGCAGCCCGTCGGAGAGCTGTTCGATGCCACCGACATTGCGGATCGAGGGATCCATCGTCGTGCCTTCGAGGATGATGTAACGCTTGTTCTTCACTGCGGTGAGCTTGCTGGCGACCGGGTCCGATTCGAGGAACGCGATCTTGTCTGCGGCACTGTCACCGTCTCCGCCGCGGTCGAGATCAGCGAGCACCAGCACGGTCGGGTCTCGATCGAGCACACTCTCCCAACCGATTTCGGGCCAGTACTGTTTGTTGTCGTCGAAGGCGTTTTTCGCACCCACCGCATCGGTCATGATTCCCGGTGCGCCGCAACATCCGGCGAAGTACGGAGTCTTCGTGGCGGCGTACCACCACGCCAACGTCACGTTTTCGGCTCCCAGTGACGCCGTGGCGGTGGCCGCGCGATCCTTCAGGCTCTCGGTCAGCTCGGAACCTTTGTCTTTGACATCGAACAGTGTTGCCACGTCGCCGATTTCGGAGTAGAGGTCGTCGAGCGTGAGGGCCTTGCTCTGCTCGGCATCCTGACCGGTGCACTCACTGGGCGACTGATACGTCGCGACCCCGAGGTCGGTGAACTTGGTCCGGTCGGCGATGCCTTCCGAGGTGAACGTGTAGTTGAAGGTCGTGTAGACCATGTCCGGTTCGCGTTCGAGGACACTCTCGAATGAAGGGAACTCGGTGTCGAAGGCCTTCACCTGACCACGCGCCTCGCGCAGTTCGGGGAGGACGTCGTCATCGCTCATGGCGTAGCCGGCCATCCGGTCCTGCACTCCCAGCGCGAACAGCATTTCGGCCGCAGGCTGATTTACCGCGATCGCCCGTTCGATCGGTCGCTCCACCGTGACGTCTCGGCCACAGTTCTGGACTGAGGCGCTGGATTGTTCGGCAGAACTGTCGTCGGAGGAACAGGCAACCAACGATGCGCCCAACAGGGCTGCAACGGCAGCGGCGGGTAGGCGAAGTCTGGACAGACGCATGGAATCTCGTTCTCGCAGGGGCTCGTTCGCGGAGCCCGTTACCGTGTGAACAGGCGTCTGTTGACCCCTGCTGCCAGCCGGTATTCGGACTCGAGATCGCCCCACCCGAGCGCCTTCCCAGATTCTCATCCAGTGGCGTAAGCCCGGGCGGTCACCCTCACCGCTGCGCGTCAGTTCCGGATTCACACCGGATTCCCTGACCCCCTGTGTGGAGGTCTGCTGGCACAGAGGAACTTATCACCGCAGTGCACGGCCGGTCAGGTCGGCCGGTGTACGCGATCAGATCTAGATGGCCAGGTCGTCGATGTCGGTCAGGGTTCCGCCGTCGGCGAGGATGCGCTCGTAGTTCTCGCGCCGATGGAGGTCGATCTCGGTGTTGCTGACGCCCTGCTTCGGGTAGCCGAATATCGCGACGTCGTTTTTGTCGAGCCCGACGGTCGACCGAAAGTGCTTCCGGATTGCGCGCTTCTCACTGCGCTCACCGGCGCCCGACACTACGTAGCTCTCGGGATCGGCGAGCTCGCTCTCTTTTTCTGGACGACACCGCAATACCGGCGTTGCAATCGATCATCGAGCAGTTGCCTGCCGACGTCGTCGGAATCGGCTGGGTCACAACAGATGACGAGGTCGCCTGCACCGAACTGCCCACCCTTCCCGGTCTGGCTCTTCTGTCCGTGCAGGACCACGTCGATGACGATCGATCCGCTCGCTGAATCGTAGGAACTCACCGTGTACACGCGCGAAGCGTCGTCGAAGTCCGGTCCGAGATTCATGCGTACCGTCACATTCGGGCGTGACCAGGTTGGGTCGTCGGTCGACTCGCTCAAGCGAGCGGTGATCCTCAGTAGATGGTCGCTCGGTCGCTCCATTGCCTCGACGGTCGCGAGAACGTCGTTGAGTCCGCGATTGTGGTCGGCGCTGCGTAGCACCGCAGTTGGCATCTTGGTTGGCATCTTGGTTGGTGTAGTGCCGCCGACGTCCGGTGCACATGTCATCAGTTGTGCTCCTGGATCGGATTGTTGAGGTGACGACCAGGTTAGTGTTGCCTAAGTAGGTTCAGTTGTCCGGAAGCGACATCTGTTTACCTGAAAGGACACGCTCCGCGAACAATGCGTTTGAGCGACCTGTGCTCGCGCTGCTACCGTGCTTGTGATGTCCATACGCCGCTCTTCTCTCGCTTCCGGCCGTGCACTGCGCACGGCCCGATTCGGCGTAGCGACATTCCGACGGGGGCGTAAGGCGATCGACCGCCGCCCCTCTGGTCTCGTCTGGATCGAAAGAGCCTTGGCCGCACCGGCCGGATCCGTCTGACATTCGCCACTTCGGCGGGCATTGCCTCGCTGAGATTTCGCAGTGCCGCACCTGTTGCAGTGCTGCGCATTTCCCGTACCTGAAGTTTCTCGCGGGTGAGTTGTGAGTGTCGGCGCCACCGAGCCTGGATTACCAGCCAACTCGTTTTCGTGAAAGGTACACAGCAATGAATCGTTTCGAAGGTCGTCGTATTCTCGTCACCGGCGCAGGATCTGGAATCGGGCAGGCCACCGCGCTGCGGTTGCTCGCCGAAGGTGGCCGAGTGGTTGCTGCCGACATCTCCGAGAAGGGTTTGGCGAACACCCGGAAGTCGGCAGAACATGCCTCGACGGAGGGGCGCCTCGACACCCTCGTCGTCGATATCGGTGACGAGAGTTCCGTCATCGAGGTTGTGGGTCAGGCGATTTCGACTCTCGGCGGATTGAACGTACTGGTCAACGCCGCCGGGATACTGCGTGGTGGGCACACCCACGAGACCTCGCTGGACCTGTGGAATCAGGTGCTCTCCGTGAACTTGACGGGCACTTTCCTCGTCACTCGTCAGGCACTGCCGGCTCTCCTTGCCGCCGGCAACGCAGTCGTGGTGAATTTCAGTTCCACCTCCGCTGCCTTCGCGCACCCGTACATGGCCGCGTATGCCGCAAGTAAGGGAGGAATCCAGTCCTTCACTCACGCACTGGCTCTCGAATACGGCAAGCAGGGTCTGCGTGCCGTCGCGGTAGCTCCGGGCAGTGTGAAGAGCGGGATCACCGACACCACGGCGTCGTACTTGCCTGAAGACACCGACTGGTCGCTCTTCGGCAAGTTGTCACCGATTCTGAGCACTGATCTGGAGTCCGGTGGTGCCCCCATGGCCGGGCCGGAAAGTGTTGCGGGAGTTATCGCGATGCTGGCATCCGACGATGGTGCCTTCATCACGGGCACGGAGATCCGTGTCGACGGCGGCACACACGCCTGATTCTGCGTCCGTCTGACGGCCTACCCCCCAGGCAGGCCGTCAGACGCGAGCCGTCATTCTCGCGAGCGAGTGATGGCGGGGACGACGTAGGACTGATCGAGCACGGCGGCGAAGGTTCGTACATTCTCAGTACCGGTCGGAAATCCCCGCGCGGGGCGGGCAGCCAGTTTGCCTTCGCCGTGAGATCTTTCGGCTCTTCGTGGCTGATCGTGATCGTCAGCGACCAGAAGGCGCTCACCGGCGGAGTGGGGTCGAGTCTGATTGTGTAGGTGTGGGTTCCGTTCAGCTGCTCGCCCTGATCGTCGACGTAGGTCATGATGTACGCCGCTTCGTAAGGGTGGTTACCCCACAGCCCGCCCGTGGCGGCCGCGGCGCGTTCGACGATGCGTAACCTGGGATCGGCGATCTTGAATTGTGGATCGTCGATTGTGCCGACCTCGAAGTAGTCGAGGTTGTAGTCGAAGGCGTGGAAAGTCAGCTTCCAACCGTTGGCCTCGGGGCTGGAGCCGTGCGTGAGTGCTTCGTGCAGATTCTTCTCTCCGGCGGTCAACCCGTCTGCGAGCGCCGCAGCGTCGTCGGCAGACAGCGATACATAGGGAGAAGCCCCGTGCTCGGTGATTCCGATCGGCGAGAACGAATCCTGGAGTTCTCGATCGCGTGGGGCCGGCGGAAAGGCCTGTGACCAGATGCGGAATTTCTCGAGGAACAGGAGGTCCTGGCTTACCCCGGAGTCGGGGACTGGGAGATCCGCCGAGTTCCCGGTGGAGTCGACGACGGTCAGGGTGGTGGCGTCCTGCAAGGCGTGCACCGCGGGGAGGTCGCCGTCGCCACCGCATGCCCACCAGCCCACGATCGACGCAATGTTCGTGGGAAATCTGATTACCGTGGTCTGGTCCGGCGGGGTTCGCTCCGACACCGTCGTGAACGTACCGATGGACCTGGTCGAGATTGAAAACGAGGGGAAATCCGTAGATATACGCCTGAGCTGCATTCTCGGTGCGGCTGGTGTCGGTCATCTCTGCCCTCTCGTCGTTCATGTCGGTTCGACGTCCGCCTTGCGGGAACCCTGTCGTCGGGGCATCACCCGCCAGGGGTGACGCCCCGACGACAGGGAGAAAACATGTCGGATCAGGAGAGTGCGGCGTTGATCGCTGTCGCAGACGAGTGGAACGTCGCGATGTGCTCGAACGACGCCGAACGGATCGGCGACTTCATGGCAGACGACTGGGTGATCGTCTCGGAATCCGGGGTGTCGACCAAAGCGGAGTTTCTGGGCTTCGTGGCCTCGGGTGACCTGACGCATTCGGCGATGGACCGCGTCGGGAGCGCTCGCGTGCGTTTCTTCGGTGACGTTGCACTGTTCACCACGCGGATCACCAATACTGCGCACTACGACGGCAGGCAGTACGACGCCGACGAGTGGACCACCGACGTGTTCGCCCGGCGAGACGGTCGTTGGCGCTGCGTATTGAGCCACATCACGCCGGCGGTCGAGGCGAAGATCGAGGACGTGGAACCGTGACGGAGAAGTAAAAGAAAGGCTGATGTTTTAACGGCGACACTATTGGGTAGTAATACGAGTTTCGTATTTATGAATGTATTTATCGGATTTATCGATTGAGAAGTTTCTGTAGTAGCGTCAGTTGAGTAGATCATTTTTATACGCATACCGGATGAGGTTCTCACATGATTGTTCTCGGCATTATTCTGGCGTTGATCGGCTTTTTCACGGGGTTGAGCATTCTGACCACTGTCGGCATCATCTTGGTCGTCGTAGGTGCAGTTCTGTCTATCCTCGGTGCTACCGGGCGTGCAGTGGGCGGACGAAAAGTCTGGTATTGATCGATACTGCGCGAGTAGCTGAGAAAGCGGTACCCGATCTCTTCGGAGATCGGGTACCGCTTTTTTGTTATCGATTTACGTTTTGGTGCATCCACCCCGAAATCTGACTCTGAGCGGCATCGGGTAAACATGGAGGATGCTTTCTCGAGACCATGACGAAGAGAAATCTGCCGAGCGATTCAGATTCCCTCGCAGATGGAATCAGGTTGACGAATCACGCCGCGGCTTGGTGTTGGCGTGGGTGGCCTTCACATTGACGTTCGGTGGAGCACGTCTGGTGACGTGGTTGATCCAGATCGATACCAGGGATGTCGGCGACATCAGCGCCGGTGGCACTCACCTGCATCACTATCTATGGGGAATTCTGCTGTTGGCCGGGGTGGCGATCTTCGGACTCGTAGACCGAAGTCCTCGCGCAAGAACCTGGATGGGCATCGCGTTGGGCATTGCGCTCGGACTCATCGTCGACGAGGCCGCGCTACTGATCACTCTCGACGACGTCTACTGGCAGAGCGACGGTTGGCCGAGCATCGCCATCGCTGTGTCGATCATCGGCGTTGTGGGAACCGGGCTCGCGCTGACACGAAGCGGAGCGGAGAAGCCGCGAGGTTGATCCGATTACGGCACGGGTACTCACTCCCGTGCCGGGAAGTCCTGCGGATCGTGAGGTGGCTTGAATGGATCCCAGTTCCGCGGATCGATCACCGGAATCCGAAAGCGAAGTCCAAGCCGTAGATCCGATGGCTGAAGCGGAACGCGAAGCCGCGGCATTGGCGACGCCCGTCCGGCCGCTGGGCAAACCCGGACCGAGATTCGATCGTCGTTCACCGTTCTTCATCGGTCTGAGTGCCGCGGCCGGAGTTGCCGTGACGTACGCGGTGATCGAGGTGCTGCTGGCGGCGCGAGGCATGCTGATCCTGATCGTGGTCGCGCTGTTTCTCGCGGTGGGCATTGAACCCATGATCGTCTGGCTGGAGCGGAGACATTTCCGGCGCTGGATCGCGGTCACCGTGGTACTCCTCGGAATTGCAGTGATGTTGGCCCTGTTTCTCGTCGCTGCGATCACCCCGCTGGTCGAGCAGGGACGTCAGTTTGCATCGCACGCTCCCGAACTTCTGACACACATTCGTGACCGGTACCCGATCGTCAACGACCTCGACGAGAAGTATCACCTCGAACAGCACCTCACTACACAACTGGATGGTTCGGGTTCTGCGCTCGCGACGGGTTTGCTCGGTGCGGGGCGGGCGGTGTTCAGCGCAGTCGCCGACGCCGGAATCGTTGCTGTACTGACGACGTACTTCTTGGTTGACTATCCACGAATCCGCACGAATCTGTATCGGCTGGTGCCACATTCGCGGCGGCCCCGAGCAATCGCCATCGGTGACCAGATACTGGCAGGTGTTGGTGGGTACGTCCTCGGCAATGTTCTGATCTCCGTGATCACCGCAGTGTGCACCTTCGCTTGGTTGTTGATCTTCGATGTGCCGTACCCGTTGATCCTGGCACTGCTGGTCGCTCTGCTCGATCTGATCCCGATAGTCGGTTCCACGATCGCAGGGGTTATCGTCGCCCTGGTCTCCCTGACAGTCTCTGTCCCAACGGCATTGGCGACAGTTGCGTTCTTCATCGCGTTACGTCTGCTCGAGGACTACCTACTCGTTCCGAAGATCATCGGCAAGACGGTGGCGGTCCCGGCGTTGGTGACTGTGGTCGCGGTCCTGTTGGGCGGAGCGTTGCTCGGTATTGTCGGTGCGTTGCTGGCGATTCCGGTCGCTGCGGCCTTGCTGCTGCTCGCAAGGGAGACGCTCTTCCCCCGTCTGGATGCTTCTTGACCGGCTTCTATCGGGCGCTTCGCGCGCGACGCCGCGAACCAGGATTCGGCTTGGGGCACATCCGAGTCGGGATGGTTTCCCCTTCGTCGGTGATGCGGAATACCGATACTTTCTCGCTACACCCGTGATTCAGATCGACCGCGTATGCGATGGCGGCGCGATCCGAGACGAAATCTTCCATCACCGTAGTACCGTCCGGTAGTTCGATTCTGTAGTTTTCCATGACTTACCCAACCTTCTTTCGCTAAGACGATCCTACCCGGCCCGCGAAATGGCAAACCGTGGAACATAACGTGCGACAGTCAACTTCGCGCCGCGTCGGTGCAATGTTTCGACAGTTCGCCTGCGGGGTAGTGAGAGCCGGTCAGCCGCTCAAGCGGTACGAATCGAACTACGGAGGATCCGCGCAATGAGCGCAGTATCGAAAGCGATGTACAAGCCACTCTCGCTGGCTACGAGCGTCCTGGGCGGCATTTTGGCGGGCGCTGTTTTCCAACAGGTGTGGAAGCGCATCGGTGACGACAAGAATGCGCCCGAGCCCAAGGATCTGAGCAGGTCGAGTAGGGAAGTCCTGATCGCCGCTGCACTGCAGGGCGCCATCTTCGCTGTTGTGCGAGCCGCCGTGGATCGTGCGGGGGCAAAGGGCTACCGGGCCCTTGCTCACGAAGATCCCCGGTAGGAAAGATCCCCGGTAGGAACGTCCAGCCAGGTTCGAGTTCAGTCGACGACGGCCGCGATTGCCTCGATCTCGACCAACTGATCGTCGTAACCGAGAACGGTCACTCCCATCAGAGTGCTCGGGGCGTCATGATCGGCGAACGCGTCGCGGACTACTTCCCACACCGCGACGAGGTCTTCTTGACTGCTCGACGCCACCAGAACGCGGGTGTTGATCACATCGGTGATGGACGCGCCGGCGTCCGAGAGGGCGGTTCTGAGGTTGTCGACGGCCTTGGCTGCCTGTCCCGCGTAGTCGCCGATGGCGGCGGTGGAGCCGTCCTCGTTCAACGGGCACGATCCTGCGAGGAAGATCAGTCGGGTCTCGGCGGGAGCCGTTGCTGCATAGGCATATTCAGCGACTGAAGAGAGTGATGTGGAACGGATCAGAGTTACCGACTTCGACATAGTTTCCCCAAGAGGTAGTAAAGTTTTGCAGCGAGTCTTTCACAGCACACCTGGGGTAGCCAATTCGTCATCGGACCCGTCCATTCGGGCTGCGGCTGCGAATGTCTGTCAATGAGCCGAGAAGAAGAGCACACAGCACCTGTCGATGAGTGGCTGACGACCAAACAGGTTGCGGCACTGTTCCACGTCGACCGGACCACGGTATCCAGATGGGCGAGGGAGGGCAAAGTCGGAACCCTGAGAACGCTTGGCGGACATCGGAGATACCGACGATCGGAGATCGAGGCGTTGTTGCGCAACCGCTCGACGACGCTCGATCCCAAGTAACCTCCGGCACGAAGCAGACGGGTCGACGAGCGCGATGAGGGCTCGGCGACCCGTCTGGTCAGCAGGAAGTAATTACCCCTTGGGGACGCGGACGATGAGTGCGTCGCCTTGTCCGCCGCCGCCGCAGAGTGCGGCTGCGCCGATGCCGCCGCCG
>NZ_JAWLSC010000026.1:0-28927 GCF_033142465.1 Rhodococcus sp. IEGM 1318 | reverse complement strand
ACTGACGACGCTTCTCGGTCATGTACAGATCCTCTCTCATCCCGAGATTCACTGTCCAAGATCATTGGTACACCCCATTGCTAGGGTCAGTCGATCATTGGAGACACACCTATCAAAAAGGGGGCCGATGCATGGCAGAAAGAGTTATTCGCCAACTAATCGACGATCTCGACGGAAAGCCCATCGACGACGGGTTCGGGGAGCGAATCCAATTCTCATATCAGGGGACGGACTACCTGATCGACCTGCGCCCGACGAACGCCGACAAGTTCAATGCCGCTCTGCAGCCTTTCGTGAAGGTGGCGGAGAAAGCCGGAAAGGCACGTCGGGGCGCTAAAGGTGATGCGACGGAAAAGGTTACCGGGTCCGGTCGCTCGAAAGAGCAGTTGCAGGCCGTCCGAGACTGGGCGGTCAAGAACGGTTACGACGTGGCTCCACGGGGACGGGTCAAAGCGGAGGTCCTCGATGCATTCGACACTGCGCACTGACCGATCCGCTTGATACGACAGGACATTCACTGCTGACGTCATGTTGGGTGTGGGGCGGGAATTGCTCATCGCACACCCAGCAAGGCCCCAACCCTCTACGTCGACATTGGATTCCGACAATTGTGGAGACACACGCGAGCCAACCGGGTCGAAACACTGACTGCGAACGCTTCGACCTTCTTCACCTGCTAAGGAGCCATTACGCCCAGGTGATTTCCGTCGGAAATAGTCGCCGTCCGCCGCGGAGATAACAACTGCGGAAGAACCCACATGTGTCCATCACGAACCACAGTGACGGAACCTAGCGACGCCACCGCGCACCACCGTCCGCGACCGATGCGATAGATCTCGGTTTCCGACTTCTGTTCGGCTACCCTGCAGGTACTTCGCACCGCTCACGCCAAACCGACTACACCGGCGGATATCACATAGACTGACAATTGTCAGACAAGATCTAGCCAATCTGCCCTTAAACGATCAGCGTTGCAGTCTAGAGAGCCTGTCTCTGTTAACCCGGTGTCGACTCAAACGCCGCGATTGATTTGCAGGTTGAGCCAGTCCGAGATCCACTGGATCGCATTACGGCCCGCGTTGTCGACGACGAGGAAGTTGTAGTTCTGGTGGGCTCCAGATACGAAGAATGACGCTGCGTCGAGCCCCTCCTTCACCAGCGATGCATGGTCGTTGGCGCCTTGCGTGCGGGACATCGAGGTCAACGAATTAGCCAGCGCCGGAAGGTCCAGATTCTGCGTCTGAGTAGTGGTGGTGGCCGTCGAGGACTGCTTGCCGAGCAATGTCGGATCAGTCTTCGTAACTTTGCCGGAGAGCATGTTGACCGCGACAGAAGCCAGTTCGAGTCCGACCGGGACGAGGCCGGTCATAGCAGCCCCGGCTCCGAGCGGGTCGGGAAGCTGTCCAGGCGGTGGTAGCAGCTTCTCGACTGCGGCCCAGGCGATTTCCTGAACCTGGCCGACGAGGTTTGCGAGCTTTATGATGTCGACGCCTCCCAGGATCGATGCGACGAGCGCCGCGACTTGCGAGTAGCCGGACGGATCCGGAATTACCGCCAGAACCTGCGAGACCCAATTCAAATCGACACCAGCGGCCATCTTCACCAACGGGGAGAACTGGTTGTTCAGATCCCCTGCGACCTTATGGGCACCCTGCGCATCAAGCGTAGCGACCTTCTGTGGGAGAAGGTTCAGGTTCGCCAGGATCGCGGGCATATCCAGGGATGCGACACCGGTGGCGAAGTTGAGGATTTGGTTGACGACTACGGTGGGTTTGAGCATGGAGAGTACTCCAGAGGCGGAACCGAGGACATCGCGCGGTGTCGCCAGGAGCGGCGCGATCTGACTATCTAGGGTGCCAGCAGCAGTCGATAGCGAAGTCAGGTCCGGAGATGCCGCCGGTAGTGTCGTGGAGCCCTGGCTGGCGAGCGTGCTTGCGGTGTCGGCGATCGCGGTCACTGTCGAGAGCGCACTGCTGAGATCAGATTTGCCGGCCTTGTCCAGAACCCGGCTTGCGTTGTTTTCGGCTGTCCCGGCGGGAGCTGCAGCGAGCTGCCCGTTCGCAGCAGGATTGGCGGCACCCGATCCAAGTAGTTCGGCGAGCGGGCTCAGCGTGTTCGCCAGCGATGTCGCGTTGGAGGCGACCTGCTTGAGGTCGGTTGCGCCGTCCGTCTTCGATAGTTCTCTGGTCAGGTTGCCAGTGGCTGTGGCGAGGCCGGGAAGGTCGACTTGGGAGAAATCCGATACCAGCGCGGCGGCCAGGCGTGAATTGCCGTCTAACTGGCCGTCACGTCCAGCGCTCGGGGCCTCGGTGAGCACCGAACCCAGCGATCCAAGCAGCGGACTAGAGCCCTTCTGGATCGAGCAATAGAGATCTTTCGGATCGCAGATCGACGCGACCCGTCCCGATAGTTTCCCCATGCCCTGCGGCCGCGGATCAGCGATCCCCTTTCCCGACGGCTGCGGCCCGACGACGGTTTCGCCGTCAGTTCCGGAACCAGGATCTGCGAGGAGCCCGACCGCGAGGACTTGCTCTGCCGTGATGGGGCCGGAGCCATTGCCGATTTCGGATGCGAGATCGCCTGCGATGTCCGCGCCCTGCGAGTACCCGGTGAGGGTGAACTTTGTATTGGAGCACTTTCCTGCGGTCTCGAAGAGCACGTCCTTCGCCCTCGTCAAACCATCAGATTTGCTGTCTGCGTATGTCTTTCCGTTGTCGAAAGCTCGCGCCATATACGGCAACATATAGATCTGCGCCGCGCTACCGTGCTTGTCCGCGAGGCTGTCGGCGATTGGCTTGAGCATCCCGACCGAGACGGTCGGATCCGCACCTTCCCCCGTTTCCCAGGTCCCAGGAATGAACAGGTTAAACGTCGACGGGCAACCTGAGGGCGCGGCGGACCCGATAGCCGGCGCGGTCGCTACGAAGACGCTGACGGCGACTGAAGTTGTTACCAGCAGGCTGACGGCGCGATAGGTGGTCGAATGTGGAAGCTGCATGTAAACCTCGTCTACCTGGGGGAACGTTGCACCTGTCCGCGCGCGGACTGGCTTGAAGCGCCCGATTTCAGGTGAGAGACGTATGGTGCTGTACGGATTGACACCGATCAACGCGCCCTGTGAAAAAATCCAGGAATGCGAATTCAGGTCACTGTCGTCGGTACCGAGCGCAGATCGATGTGGATCACTGAAGGGCTCACAAGGGATCAGCGCAGAGTAGGTTGTCGCAGGAAGACTGCTCGCGGACCGCGGCCAAAGAAACCACGGTAAACCCGTCGTCGGCCCACTCACGACCGGAACCAACGGTGGCAGACCTCCGCAGTTCCCTCGCCAAAGGCTGCAACAGCGTCACGGGCGCGCTCGGAACCATTCTGAGCTTTTAGATCTCGGAAGACTCAGACGATGCTTCGCTCCAGAGGGGACGCAAACACGGTCAGCCTTCAACGCAGACAGCGAGGGCCGTCCTTTGTCTCGGAGGCGCCAGCAATCGTGTCCGATTCACGCTACCGTTCTAAGTTATGGGGACCAGCTTCCACGGACCGAACCCGTGGCCACACATCACTCGCGCAATCCGCACGCGAGGCCCACGCTATGCCGCTATCCCCTATCTCGGACACCTTGCGCCCGAACTACTTCCACTTCGCAGTGGAGACCTTCTGATCGTCAATGCTTCTACCGCGGCGATCCGCGCCCACGCCACTTCACCTGCCGTTCTTGCGCATTACCTCAGCAAGGGCGTTCGTATCCTGTCGTCGTCAACACTGCACGCCAAGGTCATCGTGACGAACCAACGAGCCGTAATCGGCTCGGCGAATGCTTCGGAGAATTCCACATTCACCCATGAAGCGGTCGTCATTTCCGATGACCCTCAAGTGGTTGCCGACAGTCGCGCGTTCATCAACAATATCGACGAAACCACTGCTGTAGACCAGATATTCATCGACAACGCCGCGCGCGAATGGGCATTCGGGCGTGCCGTACCCATACCCGGCATCACCGGCCGAACGCAGAACCTCGACAACGACTTTCTTCCAACTCCGACCAACCGAGTATTTATCAGGCAAGTCAGCGATCACAAGAACCATCCTTCCGTGCGCGCCGTGCCTGTGAAACAGACTTCAACGAAGCAGCTTTCAGTCAATCCGAGCGTGAGATACCGACTCGAAACACTCAGACTCGGAAAACCAAGCAGCATGGCACGGGGGGACGTCGTCATCCGCATCTCCACGGATGACGGCTTGCTATTGCCGCCCGCTGTTCTGATATCCAACCAGGATCGAATACCGGATTCCCCCAGTCAATTTCAGTGCTTTATCCGCGTTTGCAACGACTTGCAACCGCTTCCTGTGGGAGAGGCCGAGGGGTATCTCGTCGATGTCGGGTACCACAGCGCGCAACTGCGGTCCAACCACTACGTTCGCTCGCTCAGTCTTCGGGCCGAACTGTTGGCGTTGTGGAACCTTTGAGTCCTGAGAAACGAATGTTGACGGAATGCGAAGCATTCCTTCGAGTGCGCGAACAGCGCACCGTCAATATGTCGATCCGAGCAATGTACTCACGGAAGTCGAACGTCGCACGACTCTAATGTTCGAATCCGGTGAACGAAATCCTTTGCGCAACTGCGATAAAGAGCATTCCGCGTGAAAATATACGCGGATCGACCTCCCCAACAGAAGTCCCGTCACGATTCGCAGGCGAACACGAAGGCACAAACCCTCCCCGCTGGAAACATACGTTCGGCAATTGACAGGTTAAGGCACCTTTCCGGATCTTTCAGGTGCTCCTCTCGACACGCGACCCAAGCTATCGAGCTCGCAGACGCACCATCGACTGTCCACAGGCCCCCTGTCGCCATCAATCTCCACGACACACAGCAGCAGGCTGCGGAAGCGCAGTCCAACACACGGGTTATATAACCCCTCGCCCCGCGTTCAGTCGCACATGAAGCTCACCGGCGTCTGACAGATTGAGAACCAAGCATCTCCATCCGCTCCTGAAGAATCCAACCCGAATCCGACGCTAAACCCATCATCGAACCGTCGACCGCCAAATTCACCCAAACTCCACCGTCAGCGAAGCCGTAGAGGTGGTCCGTCAAGCCCTCGCTGGTCGGGCCGGCGGTGGGCTGTGGGGGCGGGCCGCCGCAAAATCCCTCAGAACTCCATGGCAACATCAACCACACGCGACACACCGAACAAGCGCGCCTACCCGTATCAGTTACAGATTGGTTCTAGTCTTTCCTCATGGCACAGCACAACAAGGGACCTCGCGGACACATCGCGACTCGTGCTCCCCTCAAGCAGCACAAGGTGTACGAGGATCGGGCCGCCGAACTCGGAATCCCTGCTGGGGATTACTCCGTGCTCATATTGGCCATCACCCACGGACTGGACATCCCGGACTACATCATCGACAAACTGCATCCGGACCAGCTGAGACTTCTCGAGGTCGAGGCAGCTGGATCACTGCGTCGCATCGAGCAACTTGCGGTCGGCGCATGAACTATCCCTAGACAGCGAACAACCCCCAGGGCTTGGCGGCATCGGGGGCTGTCCGTTTATGCGGTTGTGGGAGCTTCCCAGCTCCCTGACCACCACTAACCCAGTGAAGGAAGAGGCGGTGACCACCACTACCTCGAAAGGAAGAGGCGGTGCTTACTCGATGATATCGCAGAAACGCAATTCCGCCATACTCGCGGACGTGTTCACGGTGTCATTTTTGGCACGTCCAGATCACATTTCAGCTTTCATGGCGACCGGGTCACACTTCTGCGTCCCGAATGTCCCATCCGAGCAAGCCAGCACCGTACCCATGGCGGTACCGATGTGCGGCCGCCGGATCGAACAGACCTCCCGAACAACCGCGGCCGTAACGCGCGTACAGCGGATCCGCAGACAGGGAGGCCGCCCCTAGCCGACAACGAACGAAGTGCCCCGATACCTAACTAAACAGCGCAGACCTCTTGAAAAGCACAAAGGCCCCCGAAGGGGGTGATTGGGAGCGGACCGCATCGCGGCGAAATAAGGACTGGCAGGTCCTTGACGTCGACTGAGAACTGGCAGGTTCTCCGACATCTGTTCTCGAACATTCTCGAGAGGTGAGCTTCGAAAGTTAGCGCTTTCTCTGCTCGTACTGCATCCCCTGGAAGGGACTTACCTATGGCAGGTATGTCTCAGGGTAGCGCATACCCTGAATACAGCCCAACTCATTCCATATCACCAACCTTCGGCGTGTCGCACATCGGCACCCAATCCGCTGTTCCTCAATCGACAGAAGTCGACGAATGGCAAGCGGCAGTCGACGATGCTCTCTCACGTATCGCGCGCCTCGAATCCGCTACACGGCAACTCAACGAGTCCACTTACCAGCGTGGACGCTCTTGGTCCCTACCTGTCGAACCAACGGAACAAGCACGCGTTCCAGTGTGGACATCACGCAGGGAATGGCTCCGCCAATTCCGGCATCACACCACCAGCCCGGCCGGCAAGGCGTTGTGCGCGCGCAACCTGATCAAGCCCGACAAGGCTTACGCAGTGGCACAAGCTCACGCACATTTCGCCGAATCCCACACCGGCCGCGGGGTCTCCGCAGCGAAATCAACGATCGCTGCCCGGGCCAAAGTCAGCGAATCCTCTGTCAATCGCGCCAGGCGAGTGCTCATCGCGCTGGGAATGGGCATCGAACACGTCCGGGGACGGAACCTCAAAACCCTGGAGTTTCTGGCTGCTGAAGCCCATCACGGGGGTCAACAGCACCGCGCTGCATCGACATGGTCACTGTCATCCCCTCGAACAATCGTGGCAACGACGCCTCACCGCAAACTCGCCAAGACGCGACCGTCTCGCGCCTCTGAAAGAGCAACCCGCCACAGAGCTCACAACTCTCTGAGGCCCGACGTCAATCGCGTCTATCAGCCCCACAGCAGTCGACCAGGGCCGATAGGAACTGACACCCTATCTAGTGTTGGTTTTTTATCTTTTGAAGTTCTTCCGTTAGGAAGAACTCACCAACGCGCGCACGCGCGAGCCCAGCTCACAACAAAAAAACGAAGCACTTCTCGGATCACACCGCGGCCTCTGGCACTTCAGAGGACTGCAGCCGAACTCGTCAACCATGCGCCGGCTCTCAGATCGACCGGACATATCGGGGCGATCTGTGATCTTCTCCGCGATGTCAAGATCGATACGACGCGATGGACAGGACGTGACATCGCACAGACGCTTTCCCGAGACACAGCAGACCGGGGGTGGATCTGGCCAACAAGATCAAGCCTGATCTCACCGTTGGCATACCTCAGACGCAGGCTCGAGGGGATCGACTGGACCGGAGAATCGCCCAGTGAACAGCGTAAATCGGCCGACCTGGCGCGAAAGAGGGAACAAGAATTACTTGAAAGCTCACATGTTCAACGTACGAAAATGGCAGCGAACCCGGAGCACCGCGCCAAGATCCTAGCCAGCATTCGGGCACACCTGACATGCAAGCAGCAGCATTGAGGCTTTACTGGCCCCAATCCGGCCAAGCAATACACGTCCGAAAAACACGCCTCACGATGATCGACAAGCGTTGCCGAGAAGTGTGGCGATCCGTGGCACAGCACCCTGATGGCCACAGGTGTAAATACTCATGGCGACGTTGATCGGGACACAAAGAACCCGGAGGACAACATTTTGATCTAATACGCGGAGCTCCACAGCCATTTTCGGAGAACTGACCCCGCCCGAGCCAGTCAATGGCGGGCTGGCGGTCCGCTTCTCTGCGCTTGAAGAACGCCGCGCTGGTACGGGTTCAACATCCCAGAGGGGTTGAAACGACTGCCGTTTCCTCCAATGCAGACGCGCCCGTAGGTATTCGGATCGTCTATCGGTCTATCTCTCCGAGACATGTACCTGACTGAGCATCTTTATTTGCGCAGGTAAACGGCTTTTTGTGCAGAGAAGCATTGTGCGATCACTGCGTGTGACGCATGCTTTGCGAGGCATCCTGGTCGCGCATGCCATACATGCAATGCGTGCGTTGCAAGGCATGCATTGCACGTATGGCAGCGCTGTTGCGTGAAACGGTGGGCCATCTTGCGTCGTTCGTAGCCGTCGGCACGGCAGCGCCGGCATCGTGCACGGGATACTTGTAGACGGGAAGCTGTCTCCATCCCCTCCCCCACTCGGTCGAGAAGTGCGTGTGTTTCGGCGTTGCGATTCATGCGTCGCTGTATTCGAAATGTGCCCACCCACCCGAAAGTTCTGCTCGCAAAGCGGCGAAATCAAGCCTGACGGAACTGATTCTTCCCACCCCGTCCCCAAGCCTAATTTCGTCACTGTGATGAAAAGTTAGTGCCTGCTCGGACTCGCTTCGGTCATTCCGTCGCGGCCGAACTTCGACTGATCCGGATCTCCATACGTCCCTTCCCTTACACGTCCGGGTTCACACCGCGACCGACCTTTCGCGCAGAATTTTCGTTTCACCGCGTGCCCCCGCTGTGTCCTGAGATGATTCCGCAATGTTGTTCGTGAGTTAGATGAGCACCCCGACTGGCAGTCAGTCGGCTGTATCTCTCAATAGAATTGGAACCCCCTCCCCTCGATCAGTGTGGTTGTTCGTCCCACGCATGTCTCAGTTTTTTCACCATCCGTGCGGTTCACGTGAGTCCTTCCTTCTGCCCTGGATGTTCGGACCCCGATGGAATGAAATATGTTCTGGCCTTCAAAGGGGTACAGGGTTCTATTGAAGTGCCCCCGGTGCGAACATCAGAAAGTTTCTGAAGTGGCAGGCTGTCTTGCCCGCCTCGCAAGGTTGGCGCGTTCCTTCCATCCCCGCAAGGGCGGTGCATTGGCGGATGGCTGGGCAGGACCGCTCGCGACGGTTGAGCAATTTGTTCTGTGCGCACAGCGGAGATTGCTGAAACCCTATATTTCCGCCTTTAGTCAGTTGGCTGTCCAATAGAGTCCCTTCCACTTCCTTGACAATCTGATCGAGACGGACTGTCACACGTTTCGATTCGTGTCTGGAACGCCTCGCTATCGGGTGATCGTGGCAGCCAAGCTGCTCTTGGTCGGTCGACCTTTTGCAACGGTGTGTGACACTCACGGCAGATGTTTTTCGGTTCGTTCGATGGCAATGAGTGCATTGACCTGCTATTTTGCGGGTTCACGCAATGCGTGGTCTGTATGCACGGCATGCATTGCATGCAGAAGTGAAAGACGTGCGGTGCATGCAAGGCATGTCCTGCTAGCAGCGCATGGCATGCGTGCAATCCTTGTATACCGCGTCATGCGTGCTCTGCGTGCTCTGCGTGCGCTGCGATCGTTGTATGGTTTGCATGCAGAGCAGCGCGTGCGTGCGGAGGTAGCACCGCTAGCGGTGCGTGCAGAGCACGCCATGCGTTGTATGTGATCAGTGCTTGGCTAGCGAGGTACGCATTGTGTGCAAAGCATGCAGGGTTTGCTAGCAAGGCATGGATAGCGTGTCGCGCATGACGTGCATGGGTTGCGGTGAACGCGTGATGAGCATTGCATGCGTTGAACGCAAGGGTTGCACTTGACGCAATTCGTGCATGACACGCGCAGAGTGCAAGGCTTGTACGTCACGCATGACATGCGTGTTATGCTACGCGCGCACGTAATGCACAGTGTGCGTGTTTTGCGAGTGGAGCAGACTTAGCGCGCAATGCATGCAGTGCTTGGATTGCCCGTCACGCACAGTCTGCATGCAGCCCACGTACAGCGTGGATTGCGCACACAGCAAGCAATGCACATATTGCATGCAGCGCGTGGTTTACACGCAATGCACGCCTCGCAAATGTCAACGCCCTCGATGAAAGGTCCGCAATGCAGCCACGCAAAATCGCACTCGGCAACCAGAAGGGTGGCGTAGGCAAGACGGCCTCCACTCTCGGGCTTGCCAGCGCCATCACCGCGGTCGGCGGAAAAGTACTTGTCGTCGACATGGACCAACAGGGCAATACGACCGGCGGCCTCGGCGTCACTCTCGAAGAGGGCATGATGACGGCCTACCACCTCATGAACCAGACCAGAGAAGGCATTGCAGCCGAGGCGATCATTGCCACCCCATGGGATGGCGTCGACCTCATTCCCGCAGACGAAGAGCTCGGCAAAATCGAGTCGGATGGGTCGAATGACCTGGTGTTTCGCCTAGACGTTGCGTTCGAGGGGCTCGACCTTTCTCCTTATGACGCCGTGCTTTTCGACTGCCCTCCCAATATGGGCAAGGTGCTGTTCGCGGTTCTTATTGCAGCAGATGGCGTTGTCGCCATCACTGAACCCACAATCGACAGTGTCGGTGGCGTTCAGAAGCTCGAAGAGACAATCGACACCGTTCGTAAACGGGCGAATCCGAAGCTGGAGTTCGACAAGATCGTGATCAGTCGTAAACGGTCTACCGGCGAACATGAGTTCAGAGAGAGCGAGCTACGGGAAACCTACGGCTCACTCGTCGCCAAGACATCGATCCCGGAACTCGCGGCCCGCCAGGACGCGCACTCGAATCGCACTCCGATTCACCAGTTCAAGGGTGGGAAAGCATTGACGCTGCAACTTGCCTACAGTGACTTGCTCGCTGAGTTGCCCATCGTGATCGGAGCCCCGGCATGAGCGTGAAGCGGGAACCTGCCATTCGTAAGACGCATCCGGCTGAACTCATCCCGGAACGTCCGCCCAGGGGAGACGCGACCCCTGCGGCACCTGCAGCTACGCCACCATCGCCTTCAGCGGATCTCAGTGCCCGCAAAGATGAGGAGGAGAAGCTGTCGATGACCCACAACACGCGCATCAAACCTTCGACCAAGGATCGCCTCCGGCGTGGCGTCGACAAATTGCGGTACGAGACTGGCGATCGCGAAATCAGCGAGGCATCGATGACCGAGGCCGCGCTGGACGAATACTTGAAGGCCAGAGGACTATAGGAGCGTCGCGTGCATGGCGTGCACTGCGTGCACGCATGATGGGTTGTCTTGATTCTTGATTCTTGATTGTGGGGTTCGGCCCCGGGCGAGGGCATCGTGTGTTTCGGCTGGAAGACCTAGTTAGAGGCGCCTGGCACGACAGCCGAGTAGGCATGTGTGGGGGACATTCCAAGGACCTCGATATTGAGAACGGCTGTCGGGTGCGGGCGGGAGGGGAACCGCCGGGGCGGGAAGTCCTTGCTGTGCGCGCAATGCCATGTCCCTCTGATCTGCTGACAGTCCGTTCTGTAGAACTTGGAAGCCTTGGCAGCGCAAAGCCTGGAGCAATTTGCGTGAACAATCCGCTGCAGTCACGCAATTATCACGCAAAATTGCAGACCACCCCACGTCCCTCTGAGATCGACAGGCACGCAGCTGGAACGACATCACTGACGTGCTTTGAGCGCGACGCAAAAAGCATCAGTCGCCTCTCGGATACGACCGCTAGAAATCGCTGTCAACCCTCACCGCACGCAAAACGGGCGAAACGCAAGGAGCTCCCACCAGAGAAAATCTTCCGAAACCAGGAGGAGCCCCGCCGGCGGCAACCAGCGGGACTCCAGACCGAGAACACCCCTTGTAGGAAGGAAAACCCGATCATGGGTGATTTTAGTCTGCGCGCAGCGCGGATCCAGCTTGGAGCACTGATCGCCGCACTTCTCATCGCGATTTTCATCGCAATCGGGATCACCGCAGGCGCATTTGTCCTCTCCTTCGCAGTCCAACGGGACCTCGCGCGCCAAGGAACCATCCCCGAAAACCTCGCATGGATCTTTCCCGTCATCGTTGACAGTGCAATCTTCGGATCCACCGTCGCCATCGTCATTCTGAGCAAACTGAAGATGCATCGACGCGACAAGTACTTCTACGTTGCGGTTGCTGTTGCGGTGGTCGCGATCAGCATCCTCGGGAACGCCTACCATGCGTTCCACTCCGCAACAGTTGCGCAACAGGCCGTTGCGGCAGGTCAGAGTATCGGCTACACGCCTCTCGACCCGGCCGTTGCCGCCATGATCGCGGTCATTCCGCCGGTGCTCGTACTCGCCTTCACGCACGGTCTGGGAATCCTGATCAAAGCAACGGGTATTGCATATTCCGACTACAAGATCGAGATCGACAATGCTGCCGCAGGTGTGGGTACGGTTGCTACGCAAAGCGTCGTCATGCGCAACGAAACAGCTGTAGGAGCCCAGCATTCTTTAGGCGGCGCAGAAACGCATGACGCGCAGGAAAGCGCTCCGCATCCGAGCCCCTCCGAACAAACAGGGTCCTCCGTGGACCCGGAGCCGTCGAACGCAGAGGCGGTGGCGCATGCCGAACTCGAATGGTTCATTGCCACATCGGACCTGCCCGACGCTGTCAAGGAAACCGCACGACGCAAGCTCGCAGACCCGACTCTCACCTGGGAGATGATCGCCCAGACGTCCAACCCTCCTGTCGCAACATCGACCTCGTGGCGCCGATACGAAAAATTCGACACCGCGGCCCGAGCGGCCGGCTTCGATAACCCGCCGCTCATCGACATGCGAGCCTCCGACGTCCACTTCGCCGACCAACTCGTCACTACGACGTGAGAAGCGCCGCAACCCAGCAACGCCGCAGTCTCCGAGAGGGCAGGAAACGCGCCATCATGGAGGGGATGGCCCCCGGGAACTCCCCACAGACTGCAGGTAAGGAACCCGCATTGACTGACCCAGACGACCGACGACACTTGATTGTTCCGCCCGAACCGCTCCAACGACCCCGACAACAACGAGCGCACGACACGAAGGCAAAGATCCTCAAGGCGGCTGCACGCTCCTTCTCGATCGATGGGTATGCCGCCACCTCGTTGAACGACATCATCGCCGAGGCTGCCTCCACGAAAGGAGCGGTGTACTTCCACTTCGACTCGAAAGAAGCGATCGCGAGAGAACTCATCAACCACTGGTTGACCGCGCTCCGCCGAACTCGACAATCAACCGACGAATCCGGACTGCCAGCACTTGAGCAGTTGGCTGCATTCTTCAACGGTTCAGCGGCGTCTATAGCTGACGATGCCCTGGCCCGAGCCGGCCTCAGGCTCACGACAGAAGCAGGTCTCGATACCGCCCCACCCGCGTTCCGCAAGTGGGTGGAACTCGTCAGCCGACTCGTCGATACTGCGATCGCAGACGGACAGCTCCCCGCCTCCGCCGCCCAGCGCCTGGCAGTGAATCTGTGCGCGGGATTTATCGGCGCAGTTCAAGTCATACAGGTACTCGGCGACCCTGGAGATTTCACTTCGCGCATCGACGACTTAGTGAACGCGTATTTGATTTCAGATGCGTAGTTCGCGCGCTGGCGAGGTCGTGAGTAGGGGAGAGGAACCGGACCCAATTCTCGCGGTGACGTCGCCAACCGTGTACACGGTGTACTGCTAATTCCTCGACGGTAGCGAGGCAGTCGCGTCGTCGAGAGGGGTGACAAGGTGCCAGGCTTCCAGAGTCGAATCTTCTAAGCGCTTTGTCTCATAGCGAATATTTCAGCGATCCGAGCCGTGTCGACGTGAAGACGCGACCGTCACTGAGAACGGAGAACACCAAATTTAGATCGACCCGATGAAAGTAGCGGAAACCGTGTGCGTGGGAAGGTGTGCCGCGTCGGGGCCGCTGAGTACTTCATCGATCCTCGCCGCCCGTTGAATGATCGGTTCCACAACTTGCACACGAGGGTGGTACCAAAACGAATCCCACTTCGGTACCATCAGCATATGAGCACGCAGATCGCGGTACGACTACCGGACGAGATCGTGGAATTTCTCGATGACGAAGTCAGGGAACATCGCGCCACCTCGCGAGCCTCGCTAGTGTTGCGCGCTCTCCAACGGGAGCGTCGCCGTCAGATAGCCGCACGAGACGCGGAGATCCTCTCGGCCGCAACACCCGAACATGATCTGAGCCCCCTCGCTCACCACGCCGTGAACCGACAGCCGACAGGCTCGACCTGATGCGACCAATTCACGAAGCCAACCTCGACACAGTTCGGCCGGTCCTCGTACTCACCCGACAGATGGTCCGTCCACACCTCGGGACCGTTACGGTAGCGCCCATCACCGACGAGATCCGAGGACTGTCCACTGAGGTGTCCGTCAGCGCCGCGAACGGACTATCCGCCGACGCGGTGGTCAGTTGCGACCACATTACGACCATTCCCGTCAGTGCACTCGGCAACATCATCGGTTATCTTCTGCCAGCACAAGAAGAATCACTGTCCATAGCCGTGCGCGCCGCATTCGATCTCGAATGAGGACGACAGTGAACGGAAAGGATGAAACATGGCGCTGAAGAAAGGGGAGCAGTTCACGCTATTCGAGCTCGAAACACCAGAATCCGCTACTCGTTTGGACGAAGTTCCCGAACCAGACCAGCCTTCTTTGTTCGACGTTGACGACACCGCTTGTCTCGAAACGGATTCCGGGGTTGCGGAGCACCCCCGAACCGACGACATCGTCACCTCTCCGGATGAGCGCTCCAACGAAGTGGAAACGGAACCCACCCAGGCGTCAGAACTCGACGCAACCGAACCGGCCGCTCTTCCTCCCGCCGGCGAGTCGGCAGACGGCCACGCCGTCATTGTCACAGCAGCCGGCACCTACACACCGTCTGGCCACACACTCACCGGCCCAGTCGATTCCATCGAAAAACTTGACAAACTCATCAGATGGGCAACGCTCACCCCGCTGGGCGCACCGGCACAGATCTGGATAGTCGGAATCGAAGCCTGCGACATGCTCGGATGGATCATCGACCCAGGCAGCGAAGACGACGTCGACGACATGGAAATCCTCCGCACCCGCGCTGCCGAAGAACTCACCGCGATCCTCCACGCCACGCTGACCCCAATGCTGACCGCAGGATGGGAACTGCGCGGAGAACCCGGCCACGTCGTTCACCTCTCCCGCACCACCGGGAACTTCACATCCATGGTCGACATTTTCATCGAACCCTACGTGTGGACCTACTGGAACAAAGACTTCGGATGGGGCAATCGCGTGGGAGACATGGGGATCCTCGGATCACCGGCCGCCGGAACCTACCTCCCCGACGACGACCTCCCCGCTGCGCAGGAACTGGGACGCCGACTCGCTTGGTGTGCACAACACCTCGGCGTACTACCCGGCCCCACTCCAGCACGCACCGGCGCGGCGATCGTCGACAAGATCAAACGCGACCGCACCCGCAGCGGTAAAGGAATCGTCGTCACTGTCGGTGGACCGGTCCCACCACTGGACGGCGAACCCCGCGGAGATCTCGAACCTGCAGTCGGATGGACCCGCATCCCGGACCTCGAAGAACTTTCCGACGCAACACAACTGGTATCGATAGACCAACGAGCTGCATACCTCGCTTCCGCTGGCATGCTCGAATTCGGCTACGGAAAACCTCGGCATCTTCGCGGCGAGAACGCGCTCGGCGCTGCGCGGCAATCGAAAACCCCGTTCGGACTCTGGCGTGTAACCCTCCCACCCGGTGACATGCTGGCGCTCCCACCCGCTCTGCCGTTGCCTCACCCACACATGCTCGCCGACCAACCTGTCCAGACCTGGATCACCACCGTCAGCCTCGACGCACTGCAAACGTCCATCGCCGATGGCGGAATCGGCGCAGAACTCGACGACCTCGACATCGCAGAAGCATGGGTCTACCCCGAACAAGGTCGAGCCCTCGACAAGTGGGCGAAAATATTGAGAGAAGCCCGCAAAGTTGCCGTCGACACCGGCGACACAGCACTGAAACGGTTCATCGGCGCCTGCTACAAGGGCTACATCGGCCGAATGGTCAACCCCGACATGTGGACCGCCAAACAAATGCAACACCACCACCAACCGCTCTGGCGAGCCGCGATCATCGCACACTGCCGCTGGCGAGGCCGCCGCGTCGCGATGCGCATCGCACGCGAAACCGGCCGATGGCCACTGCGCACCGTCACCGACTCCTGGGTCTACCCCCTGCCCCCGGGCATCGACATCGCAGACGACAGTGACGCACTCGGGAAGATGACTCTGGAAAAGAGCGCCCCGCTCACCGAGGACATCACTGTCATGCTGACCGACGCACGCGACACCCACGAGATCAACCTCGCACTCAAAGCTGCGTTCACCGACGAAGATGAAGGAAACATATAGTGGCCCTGCATCTTCCGAAACCGCGATCAACCAAACCCGCACAGAAGACTGTCGGCTTGGACGGCCTCAACGTATCTGTCTCGACAGCAGCGACCAGTGGTATCGAAAAATCGAAATCGGTCAAAAGCGGGGGATTGGCCGGACTCACCAGCAAAGTCTCCGTACGCCAGATCCGTGCCGAAATCGGTAAAGAAGGCCTACGGCAAGCAGCTGTCGACGCCGGGAGAAAGCCCCCCTCTGACCGAACACTGCGGCGGTGGGCGCAGCAAGGACGGATCCCACACCCCGACGTCACCGAACGCGCCAGGCGGCGAGCTGCCATCGAACGGCTCGGCGGAATCGATGCTGTCGCAAAGAAAATCGGCCGTTCGCGATCAGCGGTCTCTCGCTACCGCTCCGGCGAGACCAACGAGCTGCGCGCCGATGCGAAAAAGAAACTCAAAAATGTCAAAGCTCGCGACATCATGGACCGCGCCGGCGTCCTACGACCCGACGGGCAACCCAAAAAGGCCACCATCCGAGTCCGTGGGGGAGTGTCCGTCCGCAACGGCTCCGAAGAGGGTTACGACTATCGAGTGCGTACCCTGGACTTCGCGAACTCCGACAGCCCCTTCAGTCTCGACGAAACACGGGAACTCGCCATGGCTTTGGCAGGCGACGATCATGCCCGGGTGGTTGCCATCCTCGAACGTCACGCCACGATGGACTATCCCGAGAACAAGGGATTCGACCAGTACGGTGACACGTTCGGTTTCCACTTCGATTCCATCGAATCCGTACACATCGACTGGACATAGAAACTGCCCTGCCTCTCGACGCGCTGCCTTGCCCTCGACGCGCCGGGCAGGGCAGGGGATCCCGTTCGCGGGCCCTGGGACCGAACACCAATATCGATCTCTCGCCCGCATTGATGCATCGGCCGAGCCGGACAGGTGTGACTCTCAGTCAAGGCTGTCAGATTTGACGCGCAGTTCGGAGACGATGGCATCGACTGCTGCCGGTCGAGCAGCACCGTCACGTCACCTCACGGCAATTGGCCAACAGGATGTTGGCCAATTGCATCGCACCCCCAGATGTTCGCCATCTGCCGCCTTGTTCTTCAGAATGGTCCGTGACAACGCTCGCATGTCGGGAAAAGCCGAGCGAAACTCGACGGCGAGCCTGTCGATCACCGTCGTACCCCAGCCCTCGGCCTCCTGACGCTTACCGATTGCGTGCCCGATGTCCCAATACCGGATGAGAAGTTCCGTGTTGACGATTCGGATGGCGCAAATACGAGCTAGTCGAACCTGCGACTCGAGATGATCGAAAAGCTGGGGTGGTCGGTTGGCAGTTCAGCCGGCACACCACCTGTCCATCTCCACCCAGCGCTCCCGGGAACGCTCACCGGGCATGCCGCCTGCAACCGCATCCGGCGAGCCTGATGACTCGGTGCAGGTGGGTGTTGGGTACAGGCATCGACGGGGCCTCGCCCACCTCGGTTCTTCACAAGGCGCGTTGACCAGTGTCAGTCCGTCCAACACCATGTGGCACTCACCTGAATCGGTCGCTTTTGATCAGTCCAGCGCGCGGACAGGTGTATCGGTTTCCCTGGTAGAGAAAGGTTCTCATGCAGTCCCTAGGTTCGACTCTCCGCCGTCCGGTCTGCATGCTGATGACGGCAACAGTCGTCGCAGCCTCCATCGCTTTGATGTCGCCGGGCATCGCGTCCGCCGAATTGAACGGATGCGCGAAGACTTTCAACCTGTTCATTCCCGGGACCTGGGAAACGGCAGAAGACGCTGATCCTTCGATCTCGGTCGGGATGCTCAAACCGATTGCCGACGGACTGAAGGAGCAACAGGGAAACGCGGCGCAGGTCTACACGTTGCCATATATGGCGAGAGCGTTCGACAACGGAAAGACCTATGCGGACAGCAAATCTGATGGTTTGAGCAAGGCGAAGGACGTTCTCAACAAGATCGCCACGAAATGCTCCGATACAAAGTTCACCATCACCGGCTATTCCCAGGGTGCGGACATCGCAGGCGATCTCGCTTCCGCGATCGGCAACGGCACCGGCCCCATCCAGGCAGAGCAGGTCCTCGCTGTCGGGCTCCTCGCCGATCCCGGTTCCGGAACGAAAGGCGAAGCAGTCATCGGCCCGCAGTCGTCAGGAAAAGGGATCGCCGATCCGCGGCCCCAGGGCATGGGGAACCTCTCAGGGCGCGTCGCCTCGATCTGCGATCCGAAAGACCTCTACTGCTCGATCCAAAAAGGCTCGAGTCCGCTGCTCGGATCGCTGGGTTCAGTGCTCACCAAAGCCCCGAGTGCTGGAGGTGACGGCCAGGTAGGCGACAATCACGCCTGGCCACCGCTCTGGCGTCGGATTTCTCCCAAGCCGACCTTCCGGGCCTTGCCACGGCAACCCGTTACCTGACCAGCGAACTGTCGAAGACCGAAGGCGCAGTCGACCTCGAGCAGGTTGCCTCCAGCGCGAAAACTCTGGCGAACACCATCAGCCCGCTCGCCGAACTACTCGGCTCCGGCGCTGCCAATCCTGCCGCGAACGGGCAACTCGCTGCAGCTGCCGCCGGGACGGCTGAAAACAATGCCGGCCGGGTTCTGGACAAGGCCGGCAAATCTGATCTCAGCAGTGCGCTCTCGACGGTGACCGCGATCGCCGACACCGCGAGCAATCTCGCTAGCAAGGGCTCCACGACGCTGCCGGCCGCATCTCCGGACCTGACTTCGTTATCAACTGCTGCTGGCAGCCTCGACGGTCAGATCGCGCCGCTCCTGGCGACACCGAGTGACGTCCTCAGTGCCGCGTCTGGAGTTCTCTCCGTCCTTAAACCCACGGTAGTCGTCAACCAAGCTCTTAACGTCGCCACCGGCATCACCTCCCTGGACATGCCTGCGATCCTGGCGAACCTGAACCTTCTTCCGCAGAAGGTCGCCGCGCTCGACGCCCACGGTGCCCACAAGGTTGCAGGGGATCTGAACAACCAGTTCTCCCCGCTGGTGAAAATGGCTTCCGGTGTCGATCTGAAATGGGTCTCGCAGGTCCTGTCGGTAATCCCGGATCCGTCCGGTTACTCGCAGGTCGCCGCCCTCGTCGCGTCGATCCTGGGAGGTGTCGACATCATCAAGCTCGCAAACCTTGTTGGGCAGGTGCAGGAAATCGCGTGGGCCGCAGTCGAGAAGCTGCTCCCACCGCCAGGACAGCTCCCGGACCCACTCGGTGCCGGGGCTGCCATGACCGGCCTCGTCCCGGTCGGACTCGAACTCGCCTCTGTCGCGGTCAACATGCTCTCCGGCAAAGCTACGAAGACTGATCCGACGCTGCTCGGCAAGCAGGCCTCGACGGCCGCGACCACCATCACCGCACAAGCACAGAATCTGGATCTCCCAGCACTGGCCGGTTCGTTGACCACCATGACCAGCTCACAAGGCACCAACGACCTCGCCTCCCTGATAGGGGAGGGCCTCGACGCCGCGTCCTTCTTCGCTTCCGGAGCACACCAGAACTACAACTCCCTCGTCGTCGACAACGCGGGCCGCAATGCGATCCAGTGGATCTCGGACTGGCTCAATCTGCAGATCGGACGCGCAGCATGATCCGATACCGCGCCCCACAATCCGGCTTCTCAATGCTCACATAACGAAGGGATGTTCCACGTCAGCCCTGGGCCCGAAGCGGGCATCAGCGATCGCGAACATCCACGCAAGCAAGAGTTCGGGCTCGTCTCACCCGGACACGTCGAAACATCTGGGCACAAAGGATCGGCAGCTTTCGATGTCACTTCATTCACTCAACGAGAGATTCCGCAGAACGGTCTTACCGCAACGCAAGTTGAGGAGCCTCAAGTGCGTCAGTCGAAGATGGTTTCCACCAATAGTGGCAGAAGAGCGGCTACTCCTCGCGGGTTGACGCCACCCTCACCGAAATGCTCTATCGCCGAATAGAAACCGCTTGCGACGAATATGATCTTCGCTGCCTGCTTCCAGGACTCGCTTGCGTAGAGGACGAGGGCGGAAGCGGTCGATGTCGGCGGGAGGGGCGCATTCTCCGACTGTTGGGTGGGTCAAAGGTCAGCTATTTCTTTCCTCGTTCAATCTGGTGTCTGGTGTGGTGTCACGCACGCACATCTCCTGTAGCAAATTGCTACAATGAACTCGGTGTTGTAGCGAAGGAGGAATCATGACAGAAGTCGTCGACAAGGTCACCAGATTCTCGTCAGAGCTCGTCGATGCCGCGGCAGCGGAGGGACAGCGCGAGCATCGCTCGGCGCGCCAGCAGCTCGAGCACTGGGCCCGGGTCGGTCGTGAGGTGTCGAACCAGCGACAGGTCGCGCGCCAGCGTGTCGAGGCCGCCCTTGCCGGCCGTATTCCCTTGAGTGTGCTCTCCGCTGAAGAGGGCGCGGTGTTCAACGCCGAGATTGCGGCCACCGTCGAAGAATCGATCGCGACCGGTAACCATCTTGCTGATCGCGCTGTTCAGGGGCGTGCAACGATTTCGCTCGACGAGCACGGCCGGGTTGTCAAGTATCTGCCTGACGGTTCGCAGATCGTCTTGTGAGACGTCTTGATCTTGTCGTCGGACCGAACGGTGCCGGAAAATCGACGTTCGTCGAGCAGCGTCTCGCGCCACTGCTTTCCGGGAGCGTGTTCGTCAATGCGGATGTAATCGCCAAGGATCACTGGCCCGATTCTGCCGAGGAACATTCCTATGAGGCCGCGCGGATTGCGGCGACCATGCGCAGGGCCCTGATCGAGCGGGGTGAGTCGTTCATCGCCGAGACGGTATTTTCGCATCCGTCGAAATTGGAGTTGATCGACCATGCACGCCAGGCCGGTTTCGTTGTCGTGCTGCATGTGGTCCTGGTTCCGGTCGAGTTGTCGGTCGCTCGTGTTGCCGGGCGGGTTGTCGAGGGTGGGCATTCGGTTCCTGAGGTGAAGATTCGAGAGCGATTCGAGCGGCTGTGGTCGCTGGTCGTCGATGCGATTGATCGGTCCGACCACGCGACCGTGTACGACAACACCGCCCCGGATGTCACGCGCATCGTTGCCCGGTTTGTCGACGGCGATCCGGTCGGCGAGATTGCCTGGCCAGCATGGACTCCGGCTGAGTTCCGGAAAGCACAGAAATAGGTTTTCGATCCCAGCCAACGCTCAGCGACGGTGACCGAACAAATCTTTGTGTGCCTTCCAGGTGCTCGCCGAACTGAAGAAGCAGATCCTCGCGCCCTGCGATACCGGGTAAGCCGACACCCACATGCTTGGGCTGCCGCCATCGCGCCCACAGGGCGCCGGCACGACGTGAGCCGTCCGGAAGATCGGTAACAACTTGAGTTGTGTGCCCCGGCGCCACCGGATGGTTGGCATTAAACTTACCGCCGACGATCCACCGGCATCTGCTGCTCGTCGAGCCGAGCCAATTCAATCCGCGAACCAGCAAAGGCAGGAACAGCACCGACATACGGTACCGGCTGATTCCACTCGTCAGGAATGGTGATTTCGGTTCCGTTGTCGAGGGTGTACGTCGTAGCTGGTTGTACATCCACAACACCGTGTGCGCGGGGTCGATCGGAGGCGTCCTAACTTTCGACCATCTCGACGATCGCCGAAGGGGCGATCTCAACAGCGTCACCATTGCCAGTATCGCCGCCGAAGCTGCGACATCGTCAAGCGGTCTTACGACCAGTAGTGCGGGCTGGCGCAGTCGCTCGATGTCGAATTTGACAGGCGGAATCTGCTCATCGTGTGTGAGCCGCTCGGCGGTCCCGCTCGCTACGGAAAGATTCAAACCAGCTTTCCGGGGATTTTCATCAACCTGCCGGCCGAACATCTTGAGGGAATTCGAACCGTTCGAAACAATACTGACTGGACAATTGCGACTACGTGCGTCGGGTCGGGGTGCTCGTGGTGGCTATCTGTTGGATCAATGTCAGCCGATGTTTCGAGAAGCGGCGGATGGCGTCCTTGTCGCCTGCTAACTGCGCTCGCGCGAGCAGGTCCTGACAATTGTGTAGTTGTTCGGTGAGAGTCACGTGGTGGTCCTTCCGATCTTGGGTTGGGTACATCCGGTACATCCTCGACTCTCTCATCTTCCTCGGAGGTCTGGAAACTTGGTGAGAAGGATGTGGACCGGGTCATCGAATGGCGTCCGGGAGTTCTGGCGGTGTGAACCGGGCGGAGTGGCGCACACTAGGTGAGTTCTTGACTGGTCTGCGACAACATTGTCGCGCGGGTCGTTCTGATCGAGTTGTATGATCGTGTCTCTGGAACAAAGATTCGGATCAAGGATCTGGTATCGGGATCTGTTGTTGTGCAGAGTCATTAGCCGGCATTCGATGAGGATGCTGCGTCATGGTTGATGCGAACGGTGGCGGCGAATTCAAGGGGTTCTGGATGAACACTGCTTCGGTGCAGAGGCGACGCAGTCCGTAGGTCCGGTGAAAATATTGCAAGGATGTCCTGCCGCCGGTATAGGGGGCGCACTGCGTAATATGGGAAGTCGACCGTTCTCTTGCCGTTGAAGCGTTGTCACGGTTCGCACTTCAGACGTAGTCGCTTGGTAGAAAATGTTACCGCCCTTCGGTTCTGCGGCCGATTTCTTCGAGCATTTGTCCGATTGTGAAGTGCCGCACAGATGCTGGAATTGCGTCTACGATGCCGGACTCCTCCTCTGTCATGTAGTCGGCGGCCACGAGAACTTCTTGGATGTGGACGTCGAAGGCATTGGCCGCTCGGCGGACGACGCTATGCGATGGTCGTCGAATGATCGACATCCATTGGCGCAGTACCGATGGATATACGTCGAGGGCGTGGGCAGCTTCCTTGACGCTTGCGTACCCGCGAAGATCGATTTGTGCTTGCACCCATGAACCGAAGTGACTCATAGGGACATCGTTTCAGGTGGTCGGCGCAGAACCGAATCGCGTCATCGGATTTGATTCGGTTTTTTCGGTGTGGTGTGTGAACAGGTAAGGGGTTGATCCGTGGAACGGCGATTGCTTTGCGTGGCGAACTTGCGTCCACTGCGTGTCTACGGAGTTTCTCGTCCGGCGAAGCTGTGTGGACGTTGGACTGACGGTGAGGGACAGGGCATGATTCGGTTGGGCGCAACCCAGCAACGCCAGCAAGAGTGAGTCGTCGGACGACGTAGTGCGCATCTCGGCCAATCCCACGTAGGGAAGCGGACGAGAGGCTTCGTTGCCATTCCAGTCCCACTTATCCGAGCCCTGGGTGTGTGGTGGACAGACCCTTCCGGTGTCGGTGATTGCCCCGAGTTCTGTGAGGTAGTCCAGGTTGGGGTGTATCCCGTGGCGAGGATGACCGCATCGACAGTTGTTGTGGTGTCGTCGGGCCAGAAGGCTTGGCTTCCTTCGAGTTTGGTGAACATGCACGATGTTGCGGTGCATCGGCGGTAAGTGCGGCGCGGTAGTGGCCGGAGTCGAACACCGGCGACGTCGGTGGCTGCGAGAGAAGGTGCCCGATCGGGAGGGTGTCGATTCCGGTGTATATGAACCAGAAGTGCATGTCTCGTCGTGGGGGTGTTGCGGGGCGAATTTCACGGGGTTTCGGCTGGCCAGGATCACATCGGCTGTTTCGGCGAGCTCGGCAGCGATCTGTACGGCGGAGTTCCCTGCGCCGACGGCGATGACGTTCTGCCCCGTGTAGGTGGTGGGTTCGCGGTAGTCGGCGGCGTGCACAACGGTCCCGGTGGAGGCATCGAGTCCCTTCAGTGCGGGTATGAGCGGAGTCTCGAATCCTCCTGTGGCGGCAATGATTCGAGGTGCGGTGAAGACGGATCCACTGTCGGTCCGGACGGTGAACTGGCCCTCGCTGGTGGTGACGGTATCGGCTCGTTCGTTGACGTGAATGTCCACATCGAGAGTCTTCGCGTTACGCCGGAGATAGTCGACGACTTCGTCGCGGCCGGGATAGCGAGATGATGGGCCGCGGCCAGGCCGGACTGACCGCCACCGACGACGATCGCGTCGTAGTGCGTCATGAGAATTGTCTTTCGGTCAGGAAGTGATCGGAATCGTTGTGGTGGTGCGGAGAGTGGGGACGGTTGCTGCGCTGATCACAGCGCCGACGAGGGCGATCGCTCCGAGGACGAGGTAGGCGCGGGCGTAGGTACCGGTCCAGGTGGAGAGCACGGTGCCGGCCCACGGAGCCAGGGCCATGACGATGACGATCGGCGCGGACATGAGCCCGTTGAGGCGCCCGTAGTGTTCGCCTCCCCAGCGGTCGGTGATGGCGGTGGCCTGTATCAACGTGAAGATGCCGCGGACCAGTCCGGCGCCGACGGCGATGCCGATCAACGCCGCCGCCGAGCTCGCCAGACCTAACCATGCGGTGCTCAGGGCGACAACGACGATGACCGATACCGTGCGTACGCGGACACTGGTTTTCGCTGCAAGCGGTATGTAGAAGATGCGGCCGATGACCTGACCGGCGCCGCCCACTCCGAGAGTGAGTGCGGCGAGGCTGGGACTGAAACCGCGTTCGATCAGCAGCGGTACGAGGTTGAAGACGCCGGCGGATGCGGCGAAGGCAGCTGCAGCGAGGGCGACGAGCAGAGCAAGAAATGGGATGCTGCGGGAGGTGCGGTGATAGTCGCCGGGCTGCGCATGGGGTAGCCGGACGGGGTCGGGCCATCCGCCACGCAAACCCCAGATATGTCCGGGGATGGTGATCACAGCCAGTATGACCGCGAGGACCAGGTAGGTTGTGCGCCAATCGAATCGATCGGCCAGAGCGACAGACAGCGGCGCGAAGACGGTACTGGCCAGACCCGCGGCGAGGGTGAGAATCATCAGTGCTTTGACGTAGTTGTCGCCGTACCAGCGAGTCAGTGCGGCGAATGCCGGTGGATACAGCACCGCGCCCATCGCGATTCCGGCGAACACCCAACCCGCGAAAAACAGTGGGAGGGTGTGAGCTGTCGCGATGACCACCAGTGCGGGTACAGCGAGTACAGATCCTGTGGTCATGACCCAGCGTGGCCCGTGGCGATCGAGGATCCGTCCCACCGGTATGCCGACGGCGGCGGCGACGAGTTGGCTGACGGAGAACGCCGCCACGATCACAGCGCTCGACCATCCGGTATCGCGGGAAATGGCTACCGACAGAACGGGAAACGCGTAGTACAGAATCCCCCAGCTGGTGATTTCGGTCAGACACAGCGCCACCAGGACCCGCCGCAGCCCCGACGGATCGAGGCTGACGGGGCGCGGCGGATCTTCGATGGTCGTCATCGGCTGTGCCCTATCCGCAGGAGTTGGAACTGCCGGAGGGACTGGACAGCGAGATCAGCTCCGGAGCAGGTGCGGCGCAGCAGCCACCCTCGGATTCCGCGGTATCGGGTTCGTCGAAAACACCAGCGCCGCCGCAGACTCCGGTTTCCGGGAGGATCAACTCCACCCGGGCAGCGGCCTCGTGATCGCCGGCGAGTTCGGCGGCGATGCTGCGTACCTGCTCGTACCCGGTCATCGCCAGGAACGTCGGCGCACGACCGTAGCTCTTCATCCCCGCCAGGTACATACCCGGTTCGGGATGGCGAAGTTCCTTCGCGCCGTGCGGATACACCGTGCCGCAGGAGTGGACGTTCGGGTCGATCAGAGGCGCCAACTGTGTCGGGGCCTGCAGCACGGGGTCGAGGCCGAGTCGGATTTCCGACAGCCACGACAAGTCGGGGCGGAATCCGGTCAAGGTGACGACGTTGTCGACGTTCCCGATCCGGGCGCCGGCATCGGACACCAGCGTGAGCTGACCATTGTCGGCGGATTCGACGGCGGCGGTGCGGAAACCGGTGACCACGGTGAGAAGTCCGTCGTCGACAGCCTTCTTCGCGCGGAGTCCGAGTGCGCCGCGAGCGGGCAGCTCGTCCGACTCACCGCCGCCGAACGCGGAACCGATAGCCCCGCGGCGAACAGCCCACGTGATGCGCGTACCGGGGGCTTGCTTTTCGAGGCCGGCCAACGCGACGATCGCGGTCAGCGCGGAATGGCCGCTGCCTGCGATGGCGGTGTGTTTGCCCGCGAACTGGGCACGCACTGCTTCGGTGTCGAGATCGGGCACACGGTAGGTGATCGCGGCAGCGGCAGCCCTCTCGCCGAGGGCGGGCAGTCCTTCCCCTCCGAGCGGGTTCGGGGTGCCCCAGGTGCCGGAAGCATCGACGACGGCCTGGGCGAAGACGCGGTCCTCGCTGCCGTCGGCGCCGCGCAGGTGGATGGAGAGAGGTTCGGTATCGCGGCCGGCGTCGACGACCAGGTCGCGGCCACGTCGGGCGACGCCGATCACCTCGGTGTCGAACTGCACGGCATCACCGAGGGCGGCGGCGAGGGGTTCGAGGTAGAGCTGACGCCACTGCTGTCCGGTCGGGTACGCATCTACGTCGGGAGCGCTCCACCCGTTCTGCTCGAGCAGACACTGCGCGGCGGGATCGACGAGTTCGGACCAGCGGGAGAAGAGGCGGACATGATTCCATTCGGCGATCGCCGTACCGGCGACGGCGCCTCGCTCAAGCACCAGCGGCGTGAGTCCTCGTTCGCGGAGTTGCGCGGCGGCGGCGAGGCCGATCGGTCCAGCTCCGATCACGACAACGGGTAGTTCGGTCATCACAAATTCCTTTCATCGACAACGATCGATCTTTAATTCGAACTGTATCGATATCAGTCGATGAATGCAACCATCGACGAAGGTCGATATAGTGGGTGCATGACATCGCTGCAGACCCCGACGGTGCGCGTCGGCGATTCGGACCAAGGTGCGGTCAACTCGAACGTGCTCGAGCAAGCTGACGCCGTCACCTACGCGCAGTGGTTCGCGTGCCTGGCCGAACCGATGCGGGTGCGGCTGCTGCATCGCGTAGCGAGTGCTGCCGGCGGGATCACGATCGGGGCTCTCGCCGAGGCGTTGGGGATTGGGCAACCCACGGTCTCCCACCATGTACGCAAGCTCGCCGACGTGGGATTCGTCAGCCTGCGCAAAGAAGGAACCAGCACCGTTGTCGCGATGAATCCGACGTGCTGCGTCGCGTTGCCGCAAGCCGCCGACATCGTGATGGGAGTGCTCGCCCCGCGTCCGTGCTGCCCGAGCGACCTTCCCGACGACGTCACCGTCCGGGTCATGTCCGATGACGACTGGGACGCTGTTCTGCGGATTTACGGCGAAGGAATTGCCACGCGCAACGCCACCTTCGCCACCGAAGTACCCAGCCGGGAGTATCTCGATGCGCAGTGGCTGCCGAATCATCGCTGGGTCGCCACCATCGACAATGTCGTCGTCGGTTGGGCGGCTCTGAGTTCGGTGTCCGGGCGGGACTGCTACCGCGGAGTCGCCGAGAATTCCGTCTATGTTGCCGACGGGATGCGCGGACGGGGTGTCGGAAAAGCGTTGCTACGCAAGCAAGTCATGGCAGCCGACGCAGACGGACTCTGGACGCTGCAGACATCGATCTTCCCCGAAAATCGCCCCTCCGTCTCGCTGCACCATTCGGCAGGTTTCCGCACCATCGGGATCCGGGAAAAGATCGCCCAACTCGACGGCATCTGGCGCGACACAGTCCTGCTCGAACGGCGATCAGCGCCTGCTCCCATCTGAGTTGCCGTGACGGCGGCGGTGCTCACTCCCGGGTTAGAGTATCGGTGCTGTCGACGTCGAACATTGATTCCGCGGGTTTTCCGGGTGCGGGAATTGTCAGGCGCCTCCACTCAGGGCCGAGGTCACCATTCAGCGATTCCGGAACCTTCGTTCCCATGGGCGCCATGTGCACTTGCCCTTGTTCCCGAAATGCGGGATCCGTGACGACGACTTCCCGTTCGAAAAGCTCGTCGGGCAGCGTGAGTAAGCCCAGGCCGATGAGCCACTCGATGACATGGAGCGTGGCAGTGGTTTGCATGATCAGTCTGCAAACGAGGGGTGCCGCTGCGCGGTAGCGCTCGCGTACGCCGTGCTGCTCCGTCTCGGCGAGGCGTTTGGAGTCGCCGTGCACGACATCGCCGTAGATCCAGGCGAATGCGAGGACATTATCCGAGATCATCGGCGAGACCTCTTCTTCATCCACGCGGCCAGTCTGCATCGCGTAGGCCAGGGTTCCGCGGCCCCTCGGATCGAATTCCGCCCACCCCTGTTTGAGCCCGGCAAGAACCTGAGCGACATCGGCGCGATCGTTGCCACGCAGCATCCATCCCAGCGCGGTCAACGTGTGCTGGAAATGCGCATCTTCTTCCTTGAGGAGCAGGGGCCGCACCCGAGCTGCAGCTGATTCCACCACTTCCTCCGGTGGCAGGCGCTGTGTCATCCACACGCCATCGGCGCTGATGTCGAACTCGAAGGGCACGGTGCCGATCCGCTCGAGCGCTTCGAAGTCCTTGTAGAGCGAGTGTGCTTTGACCCGCCGTGCGCGCAGCACGAAAGCTGAGAGCCTGGTCAGGTGGCGCTGTTCTACGTCGGGCTTGTTGGTCATCGTCCGGTCCGATCGTCGAATGTGGGGATTTCGAATCAGTGTCGCATCGGCAACCGCGGAGGCGGATGTTCATCTCCGATTTGTTGCTAGCTACTTTGATATCTGTCAATATAGAAGTATGTCGAATCAAGATGTGACGGAGACCGGCGCCTGCTGCTCCCCGCTCGTACGTGAGCCGTTGACCGAGGATTGGGCCGGCGATTTGTCTCGGATGTTCAAAGCTCTCGGCGATCCGGTTCGCCTCCGCTTGCTGAGCTTGGTGGCAAGTCACGAGGGCGGTGAAGCGTGCGTCTGCGACATCTCCGATACGTTCGATCTGTCTCAGCCGACGATCTCGCATCATCTCAAGGTGTTGCGTCAGGC
>NZ_JAWLSC010000025.1:0-35028 GCF_033142465.1 Rhodococcus sp. IEGM 1318 | reverse complement strand
GCCCCGAGCGGATTACCGACACACGTTTCTGCTGGTGTCGACCTTATCTAAAGTCCACCACGCCATGGGACTCACCCGTGGATCGGCGACGGTGGTCCGCTTCTTCTTGCCTCGACGGGCACCTTCTAGCCCGAGAACACCCATCAACCGTTCGACCGTGCACCGTGCCACGTCGATGCCCTCTCGACGCATTTCCAGCCACACCTTGCGTGCGCCGTAAACCGAATAATTCTCGGCATGCACACGGCTGACCTCGACTTTTAGCTTTTCGTCGCGCACGGCCCGCTGAGATGCAGGACGGTTGCGGGCCTCGTAGTAGGTGGACAGCGCAATTGGGCAGCCGTGCCCGGTGAGCACTCTGTAGATTGGCTCGACGCCGTACTCGTTTTTGTATCGGTTGATGTAGTCGATGATCACTTGTTGTTGCGGCCCTGCTCCGCTGCGAAGAAAACCGATGCCGACTTCAGGATCTCGTTGGCGCGCTTGAGTTTCCGGTTCTCGGCTCGGAGTTTGCGCATTTCCGCTGCCATTTCGCTCGTCACACCAGGCCGCTCGCCGGCATCAGTTTGCGCTCTCCGAATCCAGTTGAGCAACGTCTGCGCTGTTCCGATACCGAGTTTGTCGGCCACGGATTCGACCGCGGCCCACTCCGACGGATATTCGTGCTGGACCTCGGCGACCATCCGCACCGCACGCTCACGCAACTCGGGTGGGTACCTCTTGTTCGTTCCTGACGACATGACTCCATCTTTCCCAAAGAATGAAGTCCCCGGAAACTCCGGTCCGATTCAGAGAGACGACCCGAGCAAGCGCATAACTATGCAAACGAGTGGTGGCGGTCTGAACCGTGCCGGGTTTGATGCCGCATCCGTTTTTGTGAAGGATGCAGATCATGCCCAAGCGTTACCCACTCGAGCAGCGTGAGCGAGCCGTCAAGATAGTCCTCGATCACCTCGACGAATATCGGTCCGTCTACTCCGCATGCCAGGTGATGGGCCCGAAACTCGGCATTGGTGCCGAATCGCTGCGGAACTGGACCAAGCAAGCCCAGGTCGATGCTCAGGAGGTGCCCGGAGCGAGCACCGCGGAGCAAATGCGGATCAAGGAACTCGAGCGTGAGAACCGAGAACTCAAGGAAGCCAACGAAATTCTGAAGTCGGCATCGATTTTCTTCGCGAGGGAACTCGACCCTCGCCGCCGCTGATAGTCCAGTTCATCGACGACATGCGTGCACAAAATTTCAGGGTCGAGTCGATCGGCCGAGTGCTCACCGCACAAGGAATCCAGGTCGCCCCACGCACGTATCGCAACTGGAAAACCGCATCACCATCTGCAAGGACGATCACCGACGCCCACCTCACCGAAGAACTGCGGTCCACGATCGGCACTGCCGAAGGACTCTACGGCCGACGAAAAATGACTGCTCGCCTGCGCCGCAAAGGCCACCACGTCGCTGCCTGCACCGTCGACCGTTTGATGCGCGACGAAGGACTCAACGGGGTGGTCAGAGGCCGGCAGCACCGAACCACGATTCCAGGCGGCAAGGACAGTCGGCGGGCACCCGACCTACTCGATCGCGACTTCACCGCCGACGCACCGAACCGAACATGGGTTACCGACTTCACTTATTGCCGAACGTGGGCGGGGTTCGTCTACGTCGCTTTCGTGATCGACTGCTTCTCCCGGGCAATCGTCGGCTGGCATGCCTCGACAGTGAAGGACACGGCCATGGTCACCACGGCCTTGAAGATGGCGTTGTGGCGACGCGATCACGGTGGACATCGGGTCGGTGATGGGTTGATCCATCACAGCGATGCCGGTAGCCAATATACATCTATTTCCTTCGCGGAAACGCTTGTGTTGGAAGGGATTGCAGCTTCAATCGGAAGTGTCGGCGACGCCTACGACAATGCCCTCGCGGAGTCGACGATCGGACTGTTCAAGACAGAAGCGGTTTCCAAGAGTAGTCCCTTTCTGCAGGGCCCGATCAAGACGATCGACGACATCGAATTCGCGACGATGGAGTGGGTGGATTGGTTCAATACCCGCCGTCTGCACAGCACCTTGGACTATGTCACTCCGGACGAGTTCGAGGCCGTCTATTACTCTCAATTATCGATTCTCCAGCCGGAGATGTCGCCAGCATAGGAGCGGCAAGAAACCAGGCACGGTTCAGGGTCAAGGCCCTGGTCTACTGCCCCAAAGAGCAAGACAGTACTTTCCATGTTGTCAAGTACTTTCGTTAATTTGGTGTCGGCCCTAAAGCTCTACCATCAGCATGTGCGTCCGCACGGCAGGAGTGCGCCGGATACCAGGGGGATGTGCGAGCCCACGCCAAGCCCCATCCGTGAAGTTCGTGCCCTTCCTCACAGACAGACGCGACGACCGGAATAGTGTTCCTGCGGGGTCGCCACATTCTCGACCGCCAACTGTCTGGCTACTTCACGAAGAGGATCGACCTACACTGAGGGAGTGCTGTGCGATTCCAGAACTGAAATGTCCACTGCCTCGGGTGTTTTGGCTGATCCGAAATGTCTTCCCAGCGATGGGCTTTGGCCGGTTCTCAGGATTACGGCAGGTTTCCTGCATGGGTCAACAAGTGGTCGCGGTCGTCGGATGGGAAGGCCGAAGGACCGCATCGCGGATTTCCCGGGTGTGCTCGCCAACCTCCGGGATAGCGCCCAGATCGCAGCTCAGCGGCGGGTGAGAACGGAACGGTGGCGCAGGCACCTTGAAGGTACTTCCGGTCTCAGTCCGACCGTCAACGAACACACCATTCTCAATGACATCGGGTGCAGCCAACACCTCGTCGTAGGTGCGCACCATGGCTGCCACTATTCCGGACGCTACGAGTTTGTCCACCGCGCCCTGAGTCGACATATGGCCGATCGCTTGGGTGAGTATCGCCAGCAAATCGGCGCGGTTGTGCACGCGTGAGTCGTTGTCGACGAATCGCGGATCATCTACCAGGTCGGGACGATCGATCACCTCACACAGTCGATTCCAGGCATGAGGTTGATATCCACTGATAACCAGCTGACCGTCGTGAACAGTGATCACATCGGCGGCCGGCGCGACGCTTGGCTGCCCGTTGCCATTGCGTGTCATCTTTCGGTCGGATAGCTGATGCTCAACCCAGTTGGGCGTCTGGAGGTGTACGGCTACGTCGAGAAGGGGCACCCGGATGTCCGAACCCACACCATGACGGTCCCGTCGAATCACCGCAGCCAGCACCGCTTGCGTCACCACATAGCTAGTGGCGTGGTCGATGATCGGCGCTCCTACCCGTTGGGGGTCTCCGCTCGCTTCGCCTGTTACGGACATCAGGCCGCTTTCCGCCTGGGCGGCGATGTCGAGGCCGGCTCGAACGGCTGAAGGCCCCTTGCTGCCGAAGCCGCTAACCGAAACCGAAATAATTTGTGGCCGCAGGGTTTCGAGTCGATCGTAGGGTAGGCCGATGCGTGCGAGGGTGCCTGGACGCATGTTATGCAGTAGTATATCCGCGCTCACAATGAGTCTCTCGAAGAACGCAAAATCTTCCTTGTTCTTGAGATCGATTTCGACGGAACGCTTTCCACGATTGTAGCCACGTAAGATTGCAGTTGCGTATGCCGCTTTGATCTTACGAGTAGGCTCGCCTCCTGGCGGCTCGATTTTGATGACGTCAGCGCCGTACTCGGCGAGTTGCTGCGCAGCGCTGGGCACCGCGATGAGTTGCCCCAGTTCGAGTACTCGGATGCCCTCGAGTGCGAGTGATTCGATAGTCACTTGTTGACTCGCACTGTGGGAACTACGACATAGCGTTCTGCACTACGCCCGAATTCGGCCAAGCTCTCGACGAGTACTGCCCGAGATGCAGGGGCAGTCATGCCGGGGGATTCGATGTGAGTGCGGACTTCGGATGTGCTGTTCAACATGACAATTCCTCGAATTCGAATAGGGTTTACGTGCAAGCGGAAGTCAGTGGTGCGGGCGCTTGGCTTTGGCCTCCGAGGTTGCTCACAACCCAGTCGACGTTCTGCTTCCAGCGTTCGTCATCGAGTGTCTCGGACCACAACGATGCTTCGTAGTTGTAGATATCTGCGGCAGCCTCGACAGGCAGTCCGGTAATCTCGGCCACGATGTCGGCGCCGGCTGGTGCATTTGCCGGGTTCTGCATCCATGCTGCAATGTCGAAGAAGGCGCTACATACCGACCGGAGAGTGGTCGGGCTGTTGTCGGCGACCTTCTGGGTCGTCATGAAGAAGGACCCCAGCGCGTACCTTCCCACGTCGCCTGCGGAGCCGTCTGCAGGGTTCGCGATCACTTTGAGTGACAGTCCTTCGTTCTCGAAGACGGTCAAACTCGCGTAGCTCAGTACAACTGCGTCGACGTCGCCTTTGCGGACAATCGGAACTTGCGCATTCGACGGTCCCGCTGCAATGAATGTGACTGTGGCAGGGTCGATACCCTGTTCTTTGAGCAGTTCGGTTACGTACTGCTCGGCGGCGCCCCCTCTCGCCGGCACAGCTACCCGCTTGCCGCTCAGATCAGCGAGCGTCGCGATGCCGCTCGCTGCGGTCGCTGCGACCGAGGAATCGATACCTCCGTAGGGCGGTACCGACAGCAATTTCTGGCCCTGCTGAACGGCCGGAATGACGGTTGGCGGTGTTCCCAGAGCAATCTGTGTGGTGCCGCCCAGCAACGCGCTCGTCAGCTCGGGACCTGACTTTCCGTCGATGAGGTCGACGGTCAGGTCGTGGTTTTTGAAGATGCCGGCTTTATCGCCGATGAATGCGGGTAGCGACAATACGCTTGCCGGGTAGATACCTATCGCGACTGTGCCGTCGTCGTTGCCCCCGTTGCTTCCGCAGCTGCTGAGCGCCATGGTGAGTATCACGGCGGCTGAGACACCTGCTATGTGGGCGAGCTTTTTGTTCATGATTGGCAACTCCTTGAAAGGATTAGTGGTTGAGCCGGGTAAGTAGCCGGTCGTAGATCTCGATGAACGCAGGATCGGTTCGGATGGACTCGAGATCGCGCGGTCGCTCGAAGTCAACCGTCACGTCGTCCAGAATGCGACCTTCGCCCAGCAACACGACCCGATCGGCAAGGCTCACCGCTTCGGTGAGGTCGTGGGTGACGAAGACGACGGTGCGTCCCTCCATCCCCTGCCATAGAGCGAGAAACTCCGACTGCACCGATACCCTGGTATGGGCGTCGAGGGCGGCGAAAGGCTCGTCCATGAGCAGGATCTCGGGATCCAGCGCCCACGTACGCGCGAGGGCGACTCGTTGCCGCATACCTTGTGAGAGCTGCCACGGCCACAATTCCTTCGCGTCGGACATACCGACGGCCGCCAGCCAGCGATCGGAAGCGAGTCGGCGTTGTGTGCGATCCGTACCGCGAAGTTCCAGTCCGTACTCGACGTTCTTACGTGCTGTCCGCCAAGGGAACAGCGCGTCACGCGCCATCATGAATCCGAGACGCTTGCGAGCCTTCTTGGGAGGAGCGCCGAGTATGTTTGCGTCCCCTTCGGTTGGCTCGACCAAACCGGCGACGAGGTTGAGGAGCGTAGTCTTGCCGCAGCCACTGCGGCCGATGAGTGCGACGAACTGTCCCCGCGGTATCGAGAGGTTCAGATCCGAGATGACAGTCTTGGTGTTTCCTTCCGGCGTGGCGAATTCGATTGTCAGGTCGGAGAACGTGATGGCGTCGTCTTGCATGATTCTCTCTTGTACTGATGCGGGCGGTGTAGGCGCGGTCATGAAGGTTCCCTCTGTATGTGGTGGTGGGTAATCAACGCTGGGCCGGGGCTTGCCAGCGGAGGAGATACCTTTCGGCCACGGACATCAGCTGATTGAGAAGTACCGCGATCACCGCGAGCAGAAGAAGGATCGCGTACACAGCTTCCATCCGGAACTGAGAGGAGTAGACAGCTACCAGCTGGCCGAGTCCGTCACGTGCAGAAATCAATTCGGATCCGACCACGCCGAGAAGGGAGTAGATGAGCCCTAAACGAAGGCCGGCGAAGATGGCAGGCGTCGCAACCGGCATGAGAATCTTGAAGAACACTTGCGTGCGGTTCGCGTCGAGCACTGTAGACAATCGGAGCCACTCTTCGTCGGTAGACTTGACGCCGGCACGTGCGCCTGAGCAGACGATGAAGAACACAAGTGTCACGGCCAGAGCAACTTTGGCTGTTGTGGTGATGCCGAATACAACGATGAACAGAGGGGCCAGTGCCAGTCGCGGCATCGCGTTGGCGGCGTCGAAGAACGGGTTGATGATCCGTTCCGCGAGCGGCACCAACCCGAGTGCGACACCCACTACGACGCCGACTACGCCCGCGAGTACCCAAGCGATCAGCACCGCCGACATGGTGGATTTCGTATTGGTCCACAGCTCGCCGGATTTGAAGGCGTTTGTGAAGTAGTCCCACGATTGCGCAGGCGTTTTCGCCAGTACGGGTTCGAGGAGTTGCTGTGACCCGACCAGCTGCCACACACCGAGCAGCGCGAGCGCGACGGCGAGCTGGCTGGCAGGAACCAGCCATCGGTTACGCGACTTACCGGATCGGTCAGCTGGGCGTCTTTGGGCAGAGCGTGGTGTCGTAGCTTTGTTGAGTCGGGGAGTGGCACTCACGACGGACATCTCATCTTCTTTCTTGGTACTCGGTTATTCGACTGCAAGATCAAAAGGTGGGTCGATGATCAGGGCGGCGTCTGCCTGCGCAACTGCCGTACTTTATTTGGTATCCGCGGTCGGCGGAGAATCTGATGGTGACGAAAGCATCAGCGATCGGTCACCTTGCGTGGAGCAGCAGTAGACATACTCGAATATGCGACGCAAGCGCCTCGGCCAACGACTTAGAAACAGACTCGTCCTGATTCTACGAGAGCGGAATTGCGGATGCCGCCATAGTAGTGCGGTGTTCTAGTGCGGACAGACTTCGAACATTACACCGCGAGATACTGCGCCTGTCGGTAATGCGTTTGTGTATAACATGTTTCATCTCTGCGGCTCATGCGATTGCTACACTGCCGTCCCTCGCAAGTCCACTTTCAGTAGCACCTTTCGAGGTAACCGTCACGACGGGTGGCCGCCACTGCTCGGTTTTGTTTGTGGGCGGTAGATCGCGACGTATCGAGTCTCTGGCTAATCTCAATCGGCGTCGCGCCGTTGTTCAGGCCGAGCGAGGCGGAATGTTCGCAAGGGTTGCCCGGGTGCATGCTCGCCTTGGCGTACCTCCCGATCTGGCGTGTCCGGCCGCGTCGGGGTATTCGATGTCGATGACGTCGGCGATAGCCAACCAAGACTTGAATTGTATTTGAGGATAAAGTATTTCGTCTGAATCTTGTGGCGAAGATTCCGCAAGGGAGAGGCTGGAGAATCGTGCGACTTTCGGTTCATCGTCATGCTGCTCCAATGCTTGGCCGTTCCGACCCTCGTCAAGGGCTTCGTTCCTGGCTCCAGCGTGCCGTGTGGGGCACTCACGTACCATCTGTGACTGTCACATTATTCTGTCCGCAAAGTGTGACACGTCACAATATGAAGGTTGGCTGATGCATAGCGAGCAACACCCAGGTCTGGCCCGCGTCGTCGGCAGTATCCGGCGTTCGATACCCCGACTGGCTCGTGCCGCCATTGACAGATACATCCGAGAAACGCCGCTGTACACGCCGGAGAACACCCCTGATCACTTGCATCGCGAGAGTGTGCACACGTCCGGAGTGATCATGGATCTGTGCCTGAAGGCGGTCGTCGATGCGGTCGACGTGCGGTTGATCAAACTCGAGCTTTTCGATTTGTTCGATCGCGCGGCGGAGCGGGTCTACGAGGGAATTCCGTTGCGTGAGTACATGCGAGCGTGGCACATTTCCTTTGACGTCTTGGCCGAAGAGTTGCACACGAGACTCGGGAGTGACCATGAGATGTTCTGGTGGACGCTCTGCCGTGCTCGCGACGCTCACGATCGAATGCTTCGCGAAGTCGTCTCGCAGTTCGAGATCTATGCCCGAAGCCTCGCTACCGAAGACGGACTCAATCATGCGTTGGCTATCGGTGCGCTCCTGCGCGGCGACGAGTGGATCTTTGACGAGACGGAACGGATTCCGGAGAGCCCGGTTGTTGCGATACTCGATATTGGTGAAGTCGGCGCGGAAGTTGGCGCTGACAGCGGGCCGATGTCTGTAGCGCGAACCCGCAAGGTTCGTCATCTGAATGCCTATCTGGTGCAGTCATGTCGGGAGTTGTGGCTCAAGGAAATCCTTCCGACTACGGGTACTTTGCTGTTGCGCCGTATCCCGGAAGACGTGGAGTCGATCGCACAAGATCTGAGTCGGGTGGCGGGTGCGCAAGTGACGTTGGCAATCGAACCCGCGGTGTCGATCGCTGATCTGCCTCGCGCGGGAAAGACTGCGGCGGAAGTGCTTGATCTTGGAATGCGGTGCGGCTATGTGGGTAGGACTGTGCAACTCGCCGATGTGGCACTCGAACATCATTTTTCCCATGCGGGCCCCGCTTTGAAGGTGCTGTTGGTTCGGTGCGAACCACTTTGGAATCGAACGGAATTGGTGCGTACACTGCGTGCCTACTTTGAATGTGGCCAAGATCGTCGACGAACCGCTGAGATGCTTGTCATCCACCCGAATACGGTGGACAACCGCCTGCTGAAGGTGCGTGAATTGACCGGACTGGACGTGCACGTGACAGCCGACCTACTAACTTTGGCCGTGGCAGTGAGCCCTGCAGTTAGGCCGCAGGACACGAAACCGGTCGACTGAGTAGCCGCCACCTCTGGTCTTGTGAGAAGTCACAGCAAGAGGGTGCTCGGAGTGTGCCGTTGATGGCTTGTTGCCGTTGTGTGAAATCACCACACTGGAAGATGCCGTCCGACCGATCAAGGCAATCTCGCAACCTCGATTTGTGTCGGCGACATCCAAAAGTTGAAGTCGGACAAGACTTCACAACGCACACGTGGAGGTTGACAAGTATGACCCTGACTGCAGAGCACGCGTCGAAGTCATCATCGAAGGGAATCGCTGGTATCGCAGACGCCGCTGGAAGCGCGTTTTCTCTCGGTGTCGAGGCATACCTGTGGGGATACCCGTTGGTATTGATGGAACGTACCAAGGCGATTATGACCAACCCTGCGCACTGTAATTCAGCTCCGATCAATACATTTCGTCATGCGTCACGATTGTTGAGTCCCCGTGATCGGGAAATCGTCAAACCCAATAACGACACTCTCTATTCCTTCGCATGGCTGGACCTCACGAACGGACCCCAGATACTGGCCGTCCCGGATACAGGCGATCGGTACTACAGCATTCACTTTCTCGACGCTTTCACGAATACCTGTGCGTATATCGGTCGCCGCACCACAGGCACCGCTGCGGGACGCTACGTGGTGGTCGGGCCGCAGTGGCAGGGAGAACTTCCAGACCTTCCCGTGTTGTCTATCCCGACCAATACCGTGTGGTTACTAGGCAGGACACTCGTTGACGGGGAATCGGACATGCCGGCAACGGAAGAGTTGATCAACCAGTATCAACTCGCTCCCGTTCAGTCAGGTGGCGGTGAACCGCGGTGGACGGTAGGCCCTGTCGTGTCGCCGCACACGATCGGACAGTCAGGACTTTCCTTCTTCGATGAGCTCTGTGCTGCACTCGAATTAAATCCGACGCCGGTGTTGGAGGCTGGATTGATGGAGAAGTTCGAGGCAATCGGTGTCGGTCGCGGGCGTACGCCTTCCCGGGAAATCGCCGATGACGGCACCCGGATAGCCTTGGAGTACTCCGTATCGTTTGCTAACGACATGCTCAACGCGAAGCGGTTGGGCAGCGGGTCGAGAACGAAGAATCCTGGTTGGTCCTACGCCAACGATCTCGGAGACTACGGACAGAACTATCTGCTTCGCTCCGTTATCGCGCTTCTCGGGCTGGGGGCGCTTACTGCAGAGGAAGCGATTTATGCATCCGTCCTGTCAGATGAAACGGGTGATCGGCTCAATGGAACATATTCGTACGTACTGCATTTCGACACGGACAAGCTTCCGCCAGTTGATGCCTTCTGGTCGTTGACGGTCTATGACGACGAGAGTTTTCTGGCCGAGAATCCCATGAATCGGTACGCAATAGGTGACCGCACACCCGGACTTGTTTACCGCCCAGACGGTTCCTTGGACATCTTCATCCAGCACAGCGAACCAGCTGAAGGTGAAGCGAACTGGCTACCGGTTCCCGCAGGACCATTCGAACTGACACTGCGGTTTTACCAGCCTCGCGAAGAGATGCTTGAGGGCCGTTACGTCGTGCCGCCGGTGCAGCGGACGTAATCCACTGCGCCAATATCAGGGAGTTGAATACTTCCTCGGCCCTTGTTCTCGATTGCCGACTCGATATCGGTGACTGCTGTGGAAGTGGCCGGGAAAGGGAACTGTCACGTTAATCGAAACGTATAGCGGCACATCTAGTTTGGTACAGTTTGCTACGGGACACCGTCGGGCCGTTCACATTCAGGCGGCGGCATCGGTCGCGGTGATCGCCCGCCAGACCGCGAATCGGTCGGCCATCTCGGTACGCCATTCGGCGGCGGTCAGCAGGTGTCGGCGCGGCGGAAATGTGGCGAGATGCCGCTGAACGCGGACAGGAACCGTTGCGCGTACCCAGGTGAGGTGAAGCGTTTCATCGCACGTTCGCGCTGCCGGGTCGGTTGGTGCGAGTTCTCGGCACTATTATTCACATACTTCGACTGGCGATACTCGACCGATCCCAGCAGTTCGCGGTGCGCCATCTGGTAGCTGCCCAGCTCGTCTGTGACGATCACCCGCGGAACATACTCCAAACCCTTGAGCGCCTCCGGAAGAACTTCATGGCCGCCAACGCGTTTTGGCGTGACCGAACCAGCACATCGAGAACGTTGCCACGCTGATCGACAGCACGCCACAAACAATGTTGCCGACCATTGATCCGAATGAACACCTCGTCGAGGCGCCACTTGTCACCGGGTTGTGGGCGTCGGCGGCGGAGCTCGTTGGCGTCACCACTCCGTGTGTCGATGCCGCCCAGCGCGAGGGACACCGGAGCGGTGACGCCACCTGACCCTTCCGCCGTCGTCGCCCACTATGGAAGACCCGTGCGCCTACGTGGTCCGACCCCGCGCGCAACGCTCGGGTTCGCAGTCGGCAATAACAGTTCATGGCATCACTGCCACGAAGCGCCAGTCCAGCACGTTCGAATCACTGCCGTCCGCTCGTTGCGCGCGCACCACCGACCGCAGCTGCACCACAATGCCATTGGCCCTCTCGTCGACCGACTCCACTGTTACGTCGCTTGTCAGTGTGTCGCCTTCTCGAACGGGCCCGGTGTGATCGCACGATACCCATCCCAGAATGCCGATCATGTCCGGAAAAGCCCGGTTCGCTTGTCCGAGTGCGAGACCGATGGTGTGGCCGCCGTAGACGAGCCTGGACCCTTGTTCGCGTTGATCATGATGTACTGCAGCGATATTCATGCTCAGTCGGGCAAGCTCGGGCGCGTTTGAGACTACGTCGCCGCTGCTTCGGTGGATCATCCCGGGCGTGGGTGCCACGAAGGTCCGGGACCCTGTTTCCTTCCGGTATGCATCCAGATCCCACCCTTGAGGAATACTCCAGGGCCGGTCGTCGCGCGGGCCGATGGACGACATGTCGTCGCTGTGCCGGACACGTCCCGGGTTCGGATTGTCGCTCAGGGGAAGCAACGCGCAGCGGTAGAAGTCGAGAATGACCTCACCGCGCCTGTCGGTGGATGTGACGTGCAGTGCCGCCAATCCACTGAGAGCTCGGCCCGTCTTGTTTGAGTTTTCGCGGAGAGCAACGACTTCGGTTCTCGTGTGCAGTGTTTCACCGATGTGCGGGAACCTGTGAAATCGGAGCCCTCGGTAGAAGAGGTTGGCGATCACATGGTGCGTTGCCAGAGTGGACTGCCCGATCGCGACATCGCAGACCAGCCCGGGATGTGCGAGCGCTGTCTGCTCGCCGGTCACGGATTTCGAGAGGTGGGTATCGAGTGGTAACCGCAGCCGATTGCCGAGGATGGACTGGTGGACTGCGGCGAGGCCGTCGGTGAGTGTCACGGCGGGGGCCGAGTCGTAGACGGTTCCGACGGTGAGTTGATCGAAGTACGGTCCCCCGATGAGCGAGACGGTCATGGTGTTCCTCCGATTCGTGTCAGCACTCTGCGGGCCGATACGGCGATGGCTTCGTCGAGCATTCGTCCGTCGAGCTGTGCTGCTCCGGCGCCTCTGGCTTCAGCCTCTGCCATGGCCCGCAATACACTGTGCGCGTGTGCGACGGCATCAGCTGATGGTGTGAATATCGTTTCCGCAGAACCGATTTGGTTCGGGTGGATGACCCATTTTCCGTCGAATCCGATGTCACTGGACCACTGAGCCCACTGCCGAAATAGTGGGTCGTCGGAGATACCGAGGTAGGGGCCGTCGATGGCATGGATCCCGGCAACCCGAGCCGCAGTCAGCACGATGTCCTGGTGCGATAACCACATCGCCGGTCCGGCGCGCTCGCTGCGGCCGAGGGTGGCACCGAGATCGGCGTATCCGAGAATCAACGCCTCCAGTCTCGGGGTCGATCGTGCGATTCGAGTTACGTTCTCGATTCCGGCCGGTGTCTCGATCAAGGCTTGTACGCCGATATCCGTCGCGGCCAGAGACGCGCTGACCTCCTCGAGTTGTTCTGCGGTCTCAGCTTTGGGGACAATAATGCTGCGTAGCCTGCTGCCGAGCGATGCACAAGCATCAAGATCGTCGTGGGCCCAGTTTGTCGCGAGACCGTTGATTCGGACCGACACTGTGCGGTCGGTGGACAACGTGGACAGCATTCGGTGCATCGTCACGCGGGCGTCGTGTTTGGCGGGCGGCGCCACGGCGTCTTCGAGGTCGAGCACCACTTCGTCTGCTGTCGAGGCGAGTGCCTTGGTTGCTTTGCGTTCGTCCGATGCCGGTGCGACCAACACCGTGCGCCGCCGTATCTGTGGCCGGGTCCTCACGGCGCCTCGTCGGTGGCTACGACGGCGCTTCGCATGAGCGCATCGATTCGTTCGGCATCGAGACCGAGGACGGATCCGAGGACATCTGCGGTGTGTTGGCCGTGTCGTGGTGACGGAGCGGCGTCGGTGTACCGGCCTTGCCATCGCAATGCCGTGCCGGAGGTGAGCATCGCACCCACGCCGGGATGTTCGATCTCCTGTACCACTGTATGTTGGTCGATCTCCCGAATCTCGGCGGCGACTTCGCCGAGATCCCGATAGGGACTCCACAGCACGCGAGTGTCCGTGAGGTCCTTCTCGATCTGCTCGAGTGTCCGCCCTTCGAACCAAGGCCGCAGGATCGCCGTAATCGCCTCTCGGGCAGTGAATCTGTTCGCCGACAGCGTCAGATCGAGAGATCGTTGCTTCTCGAGGGCAACGAAGATGTCGGCCGTCCCGGTCACTTCGACCAGGGCATTCCAGTGACCGGTGGTGAGACCGACGACCATCACCGAGCGTCCGTCGGCGGTGGGAAAGTCCGAGCCGTAGCTACCGTACAGAGCGTTGCCCTGCCGTGGGCGCCCCGCTGTGGATTGCTCGGCTTCGGCGATCCACCCCATGCCTGCGATCCCTGACAATGCGACGTCGGCCAGTGCCAGTTCCAGGTAGGACCCGGCACCTGTGCGCTCGCGGTGCCGCAGCGCAGTGACGATACCGAGCGCGGCGTGCGCGCCGGTGATCATGTCCCACGCCGGCAATACATGGTTGACCGGAGCGATGGAATCGACCGGACCAGTCATGAGAGGAAGCCCTATCGCCGCATTGACCGTGTAGTCCACCGCGGGGGTGCCGTCGGCGTTGCCCTGGATGTGCAGATGAATCAGATCGCTGCGCCGACTGGTCAAGCTGTTGTTGTCCAACCATGGTGCATGGGCGACGTTTTCGAGGAGCACGCCGGCCTCAGCAATGAGGTCGGTGACCAGTGCTCGGCCGGTGTCACTGCGGAGGTCGACGGCAATCGATTTCTTCGCCTGATTGAGGCCGGCCCAGTACAAGCTCGCCCCGCTGTCCGTGACGGGCCAGCGGTCGGCATCGATGGCGCCGCGAAGTGGGTCGATGCGGATGACCTCGGCTCCCAGCTCGGCGAGCATTCGGCCTGCCGTCGGTCCGGCGACGAAGGTGCACATGTCAATCACCCGAACACCGTCGAGTGGACGCGCGGTCATGATGTTCGCTCGAAGATCGCGGTCAGGCCCTGTCCTCCGCCGATGCACATGGTTTCGACACCGTATCGGGAGCCGCGCCTGTCCATCTCACGCAGCAGCGTGGTGAGTATCCGGACCCCGGTAGCGCCGACGGGATGGCCGAGCGATATCCCGGATCCGTTGACATTGGTTCGTTCGAAATCTGTTGCGGTGAAATTCCATTCGCGGGTGACCGCGAGTGCCTGAGCGGCGAATGCTTCGTTGAGTTCGATCAGATCGATGTCAGCCAAGGTGAGGCCGGCGCGTTGAAGAGCCCTCGCGGTGGACGACACCGGGCCGATACCCATCTCCGACGGCTCGACGCCGGCCACCGCCCAGGTAACCAATCGGGCGTACGGACGCAACCCCAGACTCTCTGCGGCGGAGCGGGACGTTACCAGACATGCTGCGGCGCCGTCATTTTGGCCGCTTGCGTTTCCGGCTGTGACAGTGGCGTCGGGATCCGAACCGGACATGACGGGTCGCAATCTGGCCAAGGACTGCATTGTCGTGTCGGCTCGCGGATGTTCGTCGCGATCGACGATCAGGGGCTCGCTTTTGCGGACCGGTACCTCGATGGGGACAATTTCCTCGGCGAAGACGCCGGAGTCGATGGCTGCCACCGCACGGCGATGAGATTCGACGGCAAGCGCGTCCTGTTCGTCTCGGCCGATGCCGTACTTGCGGCGCAGGTTCTCGGCGGTTTCGAGCATCCCTCCGGGTACGGGGTAGTTGCGGCCGCCTGCGGTGACGCGCCCGCGTCCCAGCCGGTCGTGCAGTGTCGCGGGTGCGCCTTTCGCGCCCCAGCGCATGGCGGTCGTGTAGTACTCGGCTTGACTCATCGACTCGACTCCGCCGGCGATCACGATCTCGGCGACGCCGGTCTGGATGCGCATGGCGGCGTCGAGGACGGCTTGCAGGCCCGAGCCGCAGCGTCGATCGAGTTGCTGGCCAGGGACGGTGACGGGAAGTCCGGCGTCCAGAGCGACGACACGGCCGATGGCCGGAGCCTCCCCGTTCGGATAACACTGGCCGAAAATGACGTCGTCGACCGCGGCGGGGTCCACCCCCGTGCGGGTGAGCAACTCGGAGACCACACGGGCACCGAGGTCGGTTGCGGAGACGTCCTTGAACTGACCTCCGTACCGCCCGACGGGAGTACGAAGCGGTTCGCAGACGACAACGTCGTGTGCCTGTGCAGGGGTGGTGTCAGGCATGTCGGAAGTCCCTCTCGTGGTCGGTCCATTGTTGTGCGCATTCGCGCAGTTCGACGGCGCGAATCTTGGTCCCGTTGCCGCCTACGGTGGTTGGCATGTCTTCGATGATGTGCACTGCGGAGGGCACTTTGAAGGCTGCCAGGCTCGACGCACACCATGACTTGAGTTCTGCGGAATCGAGCGGCGCGGTGTCTGAGGGCACGACGAACGCGATAGCTTGTGTGTATCCACCGGCTGCAGTGATCCCGACGACCTTCGCCAGGCGTACCCCGGCGTGTTCGGCGAGTCGTTGTTCGATCTCGGCGGGGTCGACGAGGAATCCACGCAGGCGGAGAACGTCGCCCATCCGGCAGATGTACGAGTACCCTCCGTCGCCGGTTGCGGTGCCCAGATCGCCGCTGCGGAACCATCCGTCCGCGGTGAACGCGGCGGCCGCGGCTCCGGGATTGCCGAGGTAGGCATCGACTACGTTGGGGCCGCGGACTTGCAGTTCACCTTGCTCACCGTCCGGCAGGACCGAGTCATCGAAGGGATCGGCGATGCGGATCTCGATGTTCTCCGAGACCGGTCGCCCACCGCCTGTCCATCGCAGGGTCTCGGCATCGTCGAGATCCCACAGCAGCATCAGCGAGAAGACCTCCGAGGAACCGAACACCCCAGTGGTGAGGGCGCCGAACTGATCGCGTGCCCACCGCGCGATCTGGTGTGAGCGGCCGAGGAAATCGGCGATCCCGAGTACCTTCAGCGACGACAGGTCACCTCCGGTGATCTGCCATTGATCGTGGAGTCGGCCGTACAGATCATCGCCACCGACGATATGCGTCACGCGCAACGATTCCATCAGTGAAAGCGTCGTGGCCGCGTCGAAGACAGGTTCCATCAGCAGCGCTGCGCCTCCGGCCATTGCGGCCAGAGCGGTGTTGAATCCGAACACACCTGAGACGGGAAGAACGCACAGGGCGACATCGCCGGGTTCGATCCGCAGGGCTACTGCGTCGGCGCGGGCATGCCCGACGACAGCGCTCTCCCGGTGTGCTGCGAGTTTCGGTGTGCCGGTCGAACCGGATGTTGTGAAGGCAACGGCGAGCGGGTCGTCGGCGAGTGGGCCGGCCACGAGGCCTGCTGCGGTGGGAGCTGCCGTCTTCGGTGTGGCCGCGACCCGAACAGATCCGGTGTCGGCGCTGCCGGCGTTCCAGGAACCGCCACCGAGATCAAATGGCCCGGGATCAGGGGAGGCCGATGCGGCAGCGCCGCTGACGACTGCGATCGCCGGCATGGTGGCCGGCTCGACCGAGTTCAGTGCGTCGGAGAGCGTTGCGAACAGGTCGAGACCGTGGAATCGATCAGCTACGGCAACCACGCAAGGGCTTGCTGATTCGAGGATGTGCGCGATCTCGTGGGTGTTGTAGCGAGTGTTCACGCCGATCACGTGTGCCCCGAGTTCGGCGGCCGCGAACTGCCAGACAATGGCGTCGGACCAATTGGGTAGCAGCACTGCTATGCATTGGCCGCTATTGACCCCCACTGCTTGCAGCTCGGTTCGCAGTGCGCGGACTCGGTCAGCCAGCTCGCTGCGGGTTGTCGGCAGGACGAGGTCTCCGGCCACATCGAAGGTCGCAACTGCCTGGGGATCCGATTCGACCAGGTCGTTCAGAAAGTGCGCAAGTGTCGTCATGAGACTGCCTCCACGGTCGAGCCGGCGCTCAGCTCGCTCAACCATTGGTGGGCGAGGGAGGCGAAGTCGTCGACTTCCTCCATCGGGTAGTGCCCGATACCTTCGAGCAGGGTGTAGCGGGCAAGACCTGGGTTCGAGTCGTTGATAGCGTCAACAGCGGACTGGACACTTCGAGCGTCGATCCAAGGGTCCTCGTCGCCGGCGATCAGGTGTATCGGGCATGTGACGTCGCCGAGGCGGTCTTGGACATCGTGTGTGCCCCAACCGATAAGGTCGGTCGAGGAGATCTCCGGATCCTCGCGTTTGTGCATCGTGGCGATGACGTGTGCTCGACTTTCCGGTACTGCGCGGCCGATCGATGCGAGTGTGCCCAGGTAGGTTCGGTCCGCGCGACTGGGGCTGGCCACATCTTCAAGTTCGCGTCGAAGCCCGTCGACGTTTACGCGGCCTGGCGCGGCTTCGGCTTCCATGGCGATGGCTCCGGCGAGTGGCTGTGAGGGCCTCGTTGCCAGTTCCAAGGTGAGTTTGCCGCCGATGGAGCAGCCGATGACGAACGGCGTTTGTACGTCGAGAAGTTCGAGGATCTTCCAGAGCCAGTCGGCATAGATACTCAGGCTTCTGATCGGTGCGTGTGCGGCGGGCTCGGACCGTCCATGTCCGGGGAGATCCGGGACGATCACCCGATAACCGAATTCGGAGAGCGCTCTGGCGAAGTGGCGCCATTGAACGCCGCTTTGACCCGCGGTGTGCAGACACAGAACCGTGGGTAATGTTGCGGCAGTACTATTTTCCGGTGTCACGATCTCGACGAATCCGAGCGCTCCGTCTACCTGGAGATATTTCGCTTCGATCATGCGTGGGGCTCCTTCGCGATGATTCTGGCGTGCTCGATGATGGTTCCGAGCGGCTTCGTCAGTCGTAGATATTCGTAACCGTCTCCGCTGGAGGAGAATTCACCAGCGATTGCTCGGCGCATGAAATCGCTGCGTTCGGCGCTGGCGAGTTCGACCCAGCGTTCGGCGGTGGTGATGAAGGTGAAGGTGGCGCCGTTGGGGGTTCGCCTGGCGACGTCGACAATCCGGCCGCGATAGATACGCAGATGGACCTCGCGTATATGGCTGGGTCCGTCGATACATCGCAACCCGATCGTTCCGTCCCAGTTCGCCAGCGAATCGGCGAATGTCGCATCTTTACTGAGAGATTCACGTAAGGCTTCGCCCCAACGCACGGTGCAGAAGTCGGTGCCGGGTCTGCCTTCGGCTGCTGCGGTCCGCGGCGCGATCCACGTTTCAACCCCTTGTTCGCGGGTGTTGCCGGCCTCGTCGAGAAGTCGAACGTGGCGATCGACCTCGATCTCGGAGTCCCGGGTCGCGACTCGGGTGATCACCGTCTCAGCACTTACGGCGTCGAGGTCGGTAACGGCGACGATACGACTCCACTGCAGTTCCGTGCGTACGGCGCCCAGGGCCACCGGCGTGGCCAATAGACCAGCGGTAACAATGCCGGTTGCGCCGACCTTTTCCAGTACCGAACGGTGAGCAGCAAACAGACCCAGTAGATCCCCGATCGGGTGAAACGGTGAGGCGAAGGTGTCACCGACCGCGATGCCGGTAGTCGTCGACGTCATGACTGCGACCGTCCCAGCAGTTCGTCAGAGATGATGCGCATCTGAATCTCGCTCGTGCCTTCGAAGATTTTCGTCAGTCGTGCGTCGCGCCAGTGCCGTTCGACCTGGAAGTCGGTGGTGTAGCCGGCGCCGCCGTGGATCTGTACGGCTTCACTGGTGACGCGTTCTGCCATTTCGGTGGCAACCAACTTGCACATCGACGCTTCGAGCGAGCAGCGGCGTCCGGTGTCGATGTCGGTGGCCACGGCGTACATCAACTGGCGGGCGGCCTCGATATCGGCGGCCATCTTGGCGATCTTGAAGCGAAGGTGCTGAAAATCTGCGATGGGATGACCGAATTGGCGGCGAGTGTGCATGTAGGCAATGGAGTCCTCGAGGGCCGCTCTGGCCAAGCCGATTGCTCGGGCGGCGGTGTGCGCGCGGCCGACTTCGAGACCGCTGACCGCGAGGTAGAAGCCTTTACCCTCCTCACCGAGCATATTCACGGCAGGGACGCGGAAGTTGTCGAACGCGAGTTCCCAAGTGCTCCAGCCGAAATAGCCGATCTTGCGTATTTTGGTGCCACTGATGCCCTCGGGTAAGACTCCTCGTTCCTTGTCGACGAAGAACGCACTGATGCCGCGGTGCGGTTTGGCCGGATCCTTCTGCGGATCCGTTCGCGCGAACAGGACGAGATAGTCGGCCTCGTCGGCGTAGGTACACCACATCTTGGTGCCGTTGATAATCCAGTCGTCGCCTCTGCGGGTTGCGCGGCACGAAATATTGGCCACGTCGGACCCCGCCTCGGCTTCCGAGAGTGCATATGCTCCGAGGTAGTCGCCGCTGGCCACTTTCGGGAGTAGCTCGGCCTCTTGTTCGGGGGTGAAACCGCCGCCCATGCCGTTTCCTCGCGCCAGCAGTCCAGAGACACTCATCCACGCGCGGGAGAGTTCCTCGGCGACGAGACAGTATTCGAAGACTCCGAGTCCGAGGCCTCCGTGTTCTTCGGGAATCATGATTCCGAAGAAACCGACCTCTGACATTGCCTTTTTCAGTGAATCCGGAATGGCGCCTTGTCGGGGATCAAGTTCGTTCGCGACCGGGAGTACCTGTGTTATCGCGAAGTCCCGGGCCAGATCGCGGATAGCCAAGCGGTCTTCGGTGAGGTACCGCGGGGAATCGGTGCGCGGCTGAGAGGGCCGATGAGTCATGTAATGCTCCTGGTGACTGTCGTGCGTCCATAAAATTACGACGCATTACATTAACGCTTGTTCACCAAGTAGAGCATGTTGGCCGCGAGTGCGTCAACGACACCCCAACTGCACCCACCAATTGATGCGACATCAGGCCTGCCGGTATCCGACCAGATTCAGCCCGTACTGGCCGTACGACTTGGCAACCTCCCGCGCGGACAGCGGGCCGTCGTCTCGATACCAGAGCGCAATGCCCGAACACATCGTCAACACCGCAGTCACTGCTTGATGAACAAGCGGGATTACGAACTCTCCGCAGTTCACACCCGCTTCCGCAATCGCGATGAACTGATGTTCCTGGGCGTCGCGCGAGCCCACCACTCGCTTTCGATCCACCTCGTCCAGATATCTCAACTCAGTGTTGGCCACGAGACACGCCTGGGCATGCGATGCCGTATACAACGCGTGCGCTTCAACTGCCGCTGCCCACTGCGCAGACGGAGACGCCCCGGCCCTACGAATGGCATTGCGGGTTGCAGTGAACTGCTCATCACTGGCTGCCCTCAGTATTTCAACCAGTATTTCGTCCTTGTTCTCGAAATGGTTGTAGACGTTTGCAGCGCTACAACCTGCGCTTTTAGCGATATTGCGCAGGGTCGCCGCATGAAAACCGAAGTCGAAGAATTCCTGCAACGCAGTGTCAAGGATCCGCTGTCGCACGCTCCGGGTGTCTACGTTTGTTGATCGACTGTTCATACGCAAAGACTATGGCGCAACTCAAAGACCTTGCAAGCGGCAGCTTCCTGGGTATTGACGGCGCCCCTCCAGATGGATTATGGTCCAAATCACATGAACGGGCGTTAATGTCTCGTCCCGTCAACTTCACTCAGCAACACTTGGAGGTAAGGGCGTTGAGCACTCTCGAAGAAAGAATTGCGCGATTGGAGGATCTCGAAGCGATCCGCTACCTCGACGCGCAATATTGCCGACATCTCGACGACGGCAACTGGGACGACCTGATGACTCTGTTCATCGATGACGGTGCCTTCGACGGACTCTCACACCCGGTAGGCAAAGCGGAGATGAAGGAATTCTTCGCCGGACTCGCCGACGCTGGGCTCAGCGAGTTCTGGCACTTCATCACCAACATGGAGATCGACCTCCACGGCGACACCGCCACCGTTCGATCATTCCTGTGGCAACCGTGTGTATCGGACGGCGTTGCCTCCATTGCTGCCGGCCGCTACACGGACACGCTGGTCAAAGTCGACGGGCACTGGCTCTACCGAGTCAAACAAGTTCGATTCCACTTCTTCGGACCGCTCGACGAGGGCTGGGCCGAGAATCAGTTCGCACTCGAGAGCGCCAAGCGCGCAGCGGTGCACCCATGAGCACGCGCGCATGGCTACCCATCCTCATGCTGCCGGAATTCATCGAACTTCGGCGACGCCGTCGCACGGTGACCATTTCCCTTGGCCTGGTGGCGATCACAATGTTCAGCGGCTTCCTCGTCGGCTTCGCATACTTCCCTGCACTGCTCGGTGAAAACGAACTCCTGGGCATACCTCTGTCGCTCTGGGTGGTGTTCTCACAGTTCGCCGGAACCTGGGTCCTGGTATACGCATACTTCCGACTTTCCCGTACCTACATCGAACCGACTGCCGCCGCAGCGATCCAGGCCATCGAGCATCACGCCCAGGAGAAAGTCGCATGACCACCGAACCGAATTTCCTGGCGATAGGCGTCTGCATCGCCGTCATATCCCTCACCCTGTGGGTCACGTTCGCCGCCTCCCGCCGTAGCCGCAGCGCCGACGGGTTCTTCGCCGCCGGACGATCGATCACCGGATGGCAGAACGGATTCGCCATCGCCGGTGAATTCATCTCCGCCGGAAGCTTCCTGGGCACCACGGGCCTCATCTTCTACAAGGGCGTCGACGGCGCGGTCATTCTCTGCACCTCCGTCGTCTCGTTCCTCCCCGTATTGCTCCTCCTTGCGGAGAAAATGCGCAACGTCGGAAAGTTCACTCTTGCAGATGTTCTCGTCTTCAGAACCGGTGCACGGCGTGTTCGAATCGTCGTCGCCTTCAGTACGATCGTCACCGGCACATTCGTCCTGCTCGCACAGCTTGTCGCGGCAGGAGTGCTCCTGCAATCGGTGTCCGGCATCCCCTTCGGCCTGTCCGTCGTGGTCGCCGGAACGCTCATGGGCATCTATGTCTTCGTCGGCGGCATGCTCGCCACAACATGGGTACAGGTGATCAAGTCGACGATCTTGGCCACACTCGCCGTCGTCGTCGCCCTGGGCATCTTCACCAAATTCGGTTTCAGCCTGCCCCGCATGCTCTCCGGTGCCACCGACAACGCCGCAGCGGGCGACGCGATCCTCTCCCCCGGACTGATTTTCGGCCAGACCGGAGCACTCAACCTGGTCTCCTACTCACTGGCCTTCGCCCTCGGCACCGCCGGTATGGCACACATCCTGATCCGCTTCTTCACCGTCCCAGACGCCGGTACGGCCAGGAAATCGATCGGCTGGACAGTCGGACTATGCAGCATGTTCTATCTGATCGTCATCGTGATGGGATTCGGTGCCGCAGCGATACTCGGGCCCGACGGTGCAGAGCGGGTAGGCGCAGGCGGCAACCTCGCGGCGCCGACACTGGTCACCGAGCTCGGTGGTGGAGTCGGGACGATCGGCGGCTCCATCGCACTGGCGTTGGTCGCGGCTGTCGCCTTCGCAAGCATCGTCGCCGTCGTCGCAGGCGTCGTCATATCTGCCGCAGGCACATTCGCCCGTGACGTCTGGCCCAGCCTGACCCGAACCAACGACGACGAGAACGATGTCCGCGATGCAAAAGTCGCCCGCTATGCTGCTGTGGGATTCAGTATCTTCGCCGTTATCTTGACCATGCTCATCGGTGACTCCACCAACATCACCTACTTCATGGGAATGGCGTTCATGGTCGCAGGCAGCGCCCACTTGCCTAGTCTGCTGCTCAGCCTCAACTGGCGCCGATTCAACAGCACCGGCGCAGTCTGGGGAATCTCGGTCGGACTGGTATCGACCGTCGTCAGCCTGATGTTTACCGAAGCGCTTTGGCTCGGTAGCGGACCGGCGCCTCTGACCATCCAGCTGCCCATCATCATCACGTTGCCGCTGGGCGCGGCCGCAGCGATCATCGGTTCTCTGCTCGGCGAGAAACGACACGGCCCCTCACGAGAGCGAGATGAAAAGTTTGCCGAGATGCTCGTACGTGCAGAAACCGGCATCGGCGCAGAACTAGCCGAGACCCGGAACTAGCACGCGAGACACCACAAGTAGCTGCACTGCCACTGATTGTGCGCTGCAAAAGTTCCGGCCCACGGCGGAACCTTGCAGCGCACCATCGGACACCGCACGCGCTGGCAGTGGGCGAGACCGCCGATCACCGGGCCCCGCCCGAAACGACTGGACCACTCTTGCCTAAGAGCTCGTTATTCGGTGTTGCCGATGACAGAACAATGACCAGAAACTCCACAGGCTTCGTCAAGTACAGCCGCAGGCCGTCCCCATTTGGGCGAAGCCGAAGTCTGCGCAGGCTTGAAGGACCCGATCACACCTGCCGAGCCAGCTTAGCTGCCGCAACCCTCTGCGCATTCTATCCGTCGTGGACGGTGATCTCCGTAGCCCGGAACTCGCCGGCGTCAAGAACATCACCGAAGACCCATACGCGCTAGGCTCCCCGATGCGGGGCGCCCTGGAACTACTTGGAAGTCGCTGGACGATCTCATTGTCAAAGCCCTTCAATCCGGTCCCATGCGGTTCAACGCCGTGAGGGATGCGTCGGGATTGAGCCCCCAGGTTCTCACCCGCACGCTGCGCGCCCTTCGAGACGAACGGAACTCGTCGCCCGCGAGGTCTTTGCGGAGGCGCCACGGTGCGCCGAGTATCGCCTGACGGCACTCGGCAACACACCGTGCCCGGTAGTACGTGCTCTCCAGGACTGGGCGGAGGCCCACGCCGACGACATCGCAACGGCACGGGCAAACGCGGCAGCACCGCCAACGACCACCTCCGAGATCGAGTTGGCACTCCCGAGCGACATCCGCCTCGGCAGGCCGATCAGCGAACTTCCACTCAACGGAAGCGGCCCCTTGCCCGGTGAGCTCATCGGCAGTGCAATGAGGGATGCTTCCGCGATTGAACCCCACCGAGAACCAGATCGGGCGCGATGTGACCGGCGTACTGCCCGATACGGCGGCTGCAACCGGTATCAGCGCACTAACCCCGGCCCACGACGCCGTATGGCAGCGGGCCGAGCCCTACCTGAAGGTTCGCGACAGCGACACACACCATCTACGCATATGGCATCGCCCGAGCGCTGACCGACCTGTATCCCGACGCCGACCCCGAGGTCGTCCTTCTGGGCATCATGTTGCACGACACCGGGTGGTCTCACGTACCCGAGGCCGAGATACTGAAGGCGAAAACACCACGCGGAAACCGGACCGACCTAGTGATCCTGCACGAGAAAGAGGGCGCGCGAATCGCCGTCGAGACTCTCACCAGTCTCGGTCACGATGCGGCGCGAATCACCGAGATCGGTCAGATCATCGACGGTCACGACTCCCGACTAACCGCACTATCGCTCAACGACGCACTGCTCAAGGACGCCGACAAACTGTGGCGCCTGACTCCACACGGACTGGACACGGTGATGAACTGGTTCGGCCTGACCCGCGAACAGGCGCATCGCCCGGTCGCCAACCGCGTGCACGAGCACCTGTTCACCGACGCTGCCCGTACCATGGCTCGCGTCATGGCGGCAGTCGCCTGGGTCGACTCGAGCCCTCAGCGGATAGCACTGGGATAGACGGGTGGTGATGCACCGGTGAATGCCCGACAAAGTCCCGGCCGGACCGTCACATCCAAGGTCATGGCCATCCTCTCCACCTTCGAATCCGGCCCCTCAACAAGGACTCTCACCCAGATCGCCGAAGCCGCCGACCTGCCGTTGCCGACGGCATTTCGGCTGGTCAACGAGCTAGTCGAGTGGGGAGCCCTAGACAAGGACGAGTCCGGAACTTATCTGGTCGGCATGCGCCTGTGGGAGGTCGCACAGAATGCCGGCCGGCAGCTGCGCGACACTGCCCGCCCCTTCCTCCAGGACCTGTTCTCACTTACCCAAGAGACTTCCCATCTAGCCATTCGGGACGGCCACGAGGCGCTGTATATCGACCGGATCTACAGCTCGAAGCGAGTACCGCGGGCGTCGCGTGTGGGCGGTCGACTCCCGTTGCACGCCACTGCGGTCGGCAAGGTGCTGCTCGCATTCGAGGAGCCCTGGGTACGCGAGGCCTACATCGCCCGAGACCTCGAGACACCGACCCAGTACACACACGTGAATAAAACCCGGCTGGTCGGGGAACTGGCGACGATTCGACAACAGGGGTACGCGACCACGTCCGAGGAGGTCCGCGCGGGCTCTTGCTCGATCGCGGTACCTGTACTTCTCACTCCTGAACAGGCCGGTGCCGCAATCGGTCTCGTCATGCTCTCCTCACAGGCACAACAGATGACCCGCTATCTACCGCCTCTGCGAGGGATTGCGCGGCGAATCGCGCCTGCTCTGCGCCGACGACCTCTGACTGGAACCAATCTCACTTCCATCTAACGGAAGTCGGGCATTGCCCTTGAGTCATCGCGGCAACACACTTGTCTCGTGGTTCAGATCACATTACGAGAACAGGAAGTGGCCATGTCTGCATCAGACAAGCAGTCCATCCCGACACAGACGGGCAACACTGCCAGCGGTTGCCCTGTCCATCACGGATACCAGCCGTTCGAACAGGACGACCCCTTCCCGTCCTACGCCGCTCTACGCGCGGACGATCCTGTCATGTACGACGAGCGCATCGACTGCTGGATCCTTACCCGCTACGACGACATCAAAGCGGTGTTCGAGGACTGGCAGACCTACAGCAGCGAGAACGCCCAAGCCCCGGTGCGCGAGCGCGGGCAGGAAGCCAAGCAAATCATGGAGGACGGCGGGTTCACCGCCTACTCGGGCCTGTCTGCGCGAATCCCGCCGGAGCACACCAGAATTCGCAAGATCGTCGCCAAGGCGTTCACCCCACGCCGATACAAGACACTGGAACCGGCGATTCGGAGCAACGCCGTCGACCAACTCCAACACATGCTCACTAACGGCAACAGATCCGGAGATCTGCTGACCCAGCTCGCCTACGATATCCCGACCGTCACCATTCTCACCCTCATCGGCGCCGACGTGGCCCAGGTCGACACCTTCAAGAAGTGGAGCGATTCCCGTGCCGCAATGACGTGGGGGGATCTCAGCGACGATGAACAGATTCCGCACGCCCACAACCTCGTGGACTACTGGCAGGAATGCCTGCGGCTTGTCCAAGATGCGCATGAGAACGAGCGGGACAGCTTGGTCGGCGACCTAGTTCGCGCCCAGGCCGAGGGTGATCCGATCACCGACCACGAGATCGCGTCGGTCTGCTACAGCTTGCTGTTCGCCGGACACGAGACCACCACCACCCTGATTTCCAACACGCTCCGGGTACTGCTCGCACACCCCGACCAGTGGCAGCGGGTCGTCGACGACCCCAAAAGGATTACCTCCGCGATCGACGAGGTTTTGCGATTCAGCCCATCCATCGTCGCGTGGCGACGCCGTGCACTCAAGGACACCGAGATCAGCGGGGTTGCTATCCCCAAGGGTGCGAACCTGCTGCTGGTGATGGGTTCCGCGAACCGCGACGAATCACGCTTCGAGAAACCGGACCAGTTCGACATCGATCGAGGCAACGCACGTGAGCACCTCGCTTTCGGGTTCGGCATCCACTACTGCCTGGGCAACATGCTCGCGAAGCTGCAGACCAAAATCGCAGTCGAGGAGGTCGCACGGATAGCCCCAGACCTACGGCTCGTCGAGAACGACGCCGTCCGTTTCGGCAAGAACCTCTCCTTCCGTGCTCCCCTCTCCGTCCCCGTTTCCTGGGAGAACTGATATGACCGACGCCCCGTACATCTGCTTTTTCGACGCCGACGTTGATCCTCTCATCGAGGATCTCGGCGGCAAGTGCGCCTCGCTGGTCACCATGACCGGTGCGGGAATGCCGGTTCCACCCGGCTTCGCTGTCACCACCGCCGGCTACCAGCGTTTCGTCGACCACACCGGAATTACCGAGGAAACCCGACAGCTGCTGGCAGGCCTCGACCCCGACGACGTGGCGCAGGTCGATCAGGTCTCCGGCCGGATCCGAGAGATGATCTGTTCCTGCACCGCACCTGCGGACCTGACGCAGTCGATCGTGGATGCCCACGGCGAATTGCAGCGCCGGTTCGCCACGCAGACGCCGGTGGCGATTCGATCGTCGGCGACAGCGGAGGACCTTCCCGGCGCGAGTTTCGCCGGCCAGCAGGACACCTATCTTTGGATCACCGGCATTGACGCCGTCCGTGAAAGCATCCGACGCTGCTGGGCGTCGCTGTATACCAGTCGCGCGATCCTCTACCGCCTCAAACACGAGATCTCGGATGAGGGACTGAGGATGGCTGTTGCGGTGCAGAAGATGGTCAACGCCCGCGTCGCCGGAGTGGCGATCACGATGAACCCGACCAACGGAGACCGCTCCAAGATCGCAGTCGACGCCTCCTACGGTGTCGGCGAGATGGTGGTCTCCGGCCTGGTCACTCCCGACAACATCCTGCTCGACAAGGTGATGCTCACCGTAGTCAGCGAGACCGTCGGCGATAAGCACGCCGAGCTGGTACCCGATTTCGGTACCGGAGAGCTCGTCGAGCGGGAGGTCGACGCCGAGCGACGTGCCCGGCGCTCACTCACCCCCGACGAACTGACAGCGGTGGCCGCGATGGCCAAGCGAGCCGAGAAGCACTACCTGTGCCCGCAAGACATCGAGTGGGCACTTGACCATGACCTTCCTGACGGGCAGAACCTGCTGTTGCTGCAATCGCGGCCGGAAACGGTGCACTCATCGAAGGCCGAACCGACCGCCGCCGCACCTCCTACCGCCGCACCGACAAACGGATTCAGCTTGTCCAGCATGACCGCCACCCTCACCCACGGATTACCCAAGAGCTAATCCGCTCCCCTGCAGTCTTTTGAAGAACAGGAATTGTTCATGACCGCCACGCAGCAGCCCACGATGAAGTCCTTCCCCAAGCCCTCCACGTTGTCCGTGCCCGCCGGCGCCGAGGGGTGGGAGAAGCTCTACCCCTACAATCTGGTCTTCCAGAACCTCAGCGGAGACGAGGATGAGAAGTTCTGGTTCTGCGACAGCCAGCACTGGCCCACAGTGTTCAAGCCTTTCGAAACCATCGGCGGCGAGTTCGCGGTCAAGTGCCTCGGCCAGTACAACACTCGACACCTTCTGATTCCGCCGGCTAACGGCATCGAGTTCAAGATCCACCTCGGCTACCTGTACATGAGCCCTGTTTCGGTCCCCGAGGATCAGATCGCCTCCCGCGCCACGGAATTCGAGCGTCGCGCTGGCCACTACTTCCAGAACTGGGACTCACTGCTCGAAAATTGGCACATCAAGGTGCGCTCCACCATCGACGAGATGGAGTCGCTGTCGTTCCCCACACTGCCGGAGATGGTCCCATTCGAGGACATCGTCAGCGGCAAGGCGAAGGACGGCTCCGAGATGCTGATGGAGAACTACGACCGGCTGATCCAGCTGTGCTATCAAAACTGGCAGTACCACTTCGAGTTCCTCAACCTCGGTTACCTTGCGTACCTAGACTTCTTCGGGTTCTGCAAGGAACTGTTCCCCGGCATCCCGGATCAGGCCATCGCCAAGATGGTGCAGGGCGTCGACATGGAGCTTTTCCGGCCGGACGACGAGCTCAAGACACTGGCCGCTTTGGCTGTCGAACTTGGTCTGCAGCAATCATTTTCCGACACCGATGACGTCGACGGCACACTGGAACGGGTACGGGCGGCGGGCGGCGAGCGTTGGCTCGAGGCTTACCTCACAGCACAGGATCCGTGGTTCAACTTCACTGTCGGCAACGGCTTCTACGGCCACGACAAGTACTGGATCGAGTATCAGGAGATCCCACTCGGCTACATCAAGGACTACATCCGCCGCCTCGACGAAGGCCAGCAGATCCTGCGACCGGTTGAGGAACTCGTCACCGAGCGCGACCGCGTGATCGAGGAGTACCGTGACCTCCTTGATGCTGCAAACCTAGAGTTGTTCGACGCCAAACGCGGGCTCGCCGCGACCGCCTACCCATACGTCGAGAACCACAACTTCTACATCGAGCACTGGACCATGGGCGTGTTCTGGCGCAAGGTCCGCGAACTCGGACAGCTCTTCGCGGACGCCGGATTCTGGACCGACAAGAACGACATGCTCTACCTGACCCGCGGTGAAGTGCGGGACGCCATCTTCGACCTAATCACCGGCTGGGCAGTGGGAGCTGACGCCACCGGACCGTACTACTGGCCGGCCGAGATCGAGCGTCGTCGGGGCATCATCGACGCCCTCAGCAGTCAGCGGCCACAACCAGCGCTCAACACTCCTCCCGCGCAGATCACCGAACCGTTCACAATGATGCTCTACGGCATCACCACCGAGCAGGTTCAGCAGTGGCTTGCCGGCGACGAGGTCGGTACAGATGGGGCGATCACCGGCATGGCGTCCTCACCCGGCATCGTAGAAGGCATCGCTCGCGTCGTGCAACACGCCGACCAACTCAACGAGGTGCAGGAAGGTGACATCCTCGTCGCCACCGTAACCGCACCGTCATGGGGACCTATCTTCGGCAAGATCAAGGCCACCGTCACCGACATCGGCGGCATGATGAGCCACGCCGCGATCGTCTGCCGCGAGTACGGATTGCCCGCCGTTACCGGAACCGGCAACGGGTCAACGACAATCCGGACCGGTCAGCTAATCCGCGTCGACGGAAACACCGGCCGCGTCGAGATCCTGGGCTGAGCCATGACCGACACACGCGCCGATGAGGGCGCCGAGCGCACCGTCCTGATCACGGGCGCGGCAGGCGGACTCGGACGGAGTTTCGCGCTGGGGTTCGCCGGCCGAGGCTACCGGGTCGCAGTCGCCGATATCGACACCGACGGCGTGGCCGAAACCGCGCGACTGATACGCCATGCCGGCGCCGACGCCTGGCATGGCAGAGTCGATGTCACCTCCGCGTCGTCCACCGAGGAACTAGCGGTCGCAGCCTCAGAGTTCGGTCACGGACGGATCGACGTCCTTGTCAACAACGCCGCCGTCTACGGCGCGGTCACCCGCGCACCGCTGGAGGAGATCGACCCGGCCGAATGGGACCTGGTGATGGGAGTCAACCTCAAGGGACCCTGGCTGATGGTTCGCGCCGTCAGCCCCTACCTCCCCGGAACCGGCCGGGTGGTCAACCTGTCCTCGGCGACGGTCTACAGCGGCTCTGAGAACTGGCTGCACTACGTAGCCTCCAAGGGCGGGGTGATCGCCCTGACCCGGGTGATGGCAAAGGAATTGGGCCGACGCGGAATCACAGTGAACGCGATAGCCCCAGGGTTCACACTCACCGAGGCCAGCAAGGGCCTCATGGAGAATGCGGAGGCGTACGGGGTCGACCGCGGCGCACTCCGCCGCGCGAGCCAACCCGAGGACATCGTCGGCGCGGCGTTGTACCTCGCCGGGGCCGACAGTTCCTACGTCACGGGGCAGACCCTCGTGGTCGACGGTGGCCGACAGTTCATCTGACCAGCACCATCCGAACAATGACCAGACAGAAAGGAGTGACGATGCCTCAGATCACATACACAAACTTCGAAGGTGCCCGGCGCACTGTCGAAGCCACTCCCGGCGACTCGGTAATGGAAACCGCCGTGCGCAACGGGGTTCCGGGAATCATCGGCGAATGCGGCGGTTCGCTCTCATGCGCTACGTGCCACGTCTTCGTCGACGAGTCCCAGCTCAGCGACCTGCCTGCAATGGATGGCATGGAAGACGAAATGCTCTGGGGCGCTGCGGAGGACCGACGGGATAATTCCCGCCTGTGCTGCCAGATCCGCATCACACCCGAGATGGAACTGCGTGTCACGACGCCGCAGACGCAGGTCTGACGATGACCGAATCCGGACTACTCATCGTCGGTTCCTCCCAAGCAGGAGTTCAGCTCGCTGTGTCCCTGCGCGCCCTCGGTTATCAACGGCCGATCACGTTGCTCGGCGACGAGAACCACCGCCCTTACCAGCGTCCCGCACTCTCGAAGGAGTTCCTGCAGGGTGCGATCACCAAGGAGTCGTTGATCTTTCGGTCGCCCGAGTACTGGGCAGAACATTGCATCGACGTGGTGAAGAACGAGCGGATCGTGCGCATCGACAAAAATGCCGACGGTTCTGGTATCGCCTACGCTCGCTCCGGAAACGAGTTCCCTTTCAGCACACTCGCATTGGCTGTCGGAGCTCGCGCCCGCCGGCTGAACATCCCCGGCGCTGACCTGCCGGGTGTGCTGCACCTACGCAACGCCGACGACGCACTCGAACTTAAAGCGCGCATGCCCGCCATCACCAACGCGGTGGTGATCGGTGGCGGCTTCATCGGGATCGAAGCCGCGGCCAGCATGAACAAGATGCACAAGAACGTCACCCTCATCGAGGCGGGACCACAGTTGATCGGCCGCGCCGTCGGCCCGGAAACCGCTGAGCACCTGCTCGATCAGCATCGCGCAGCGGGCATCGAAGTGCTGCTCGGCGCTCAGGTGACCCGAATCCTGGGCGCCGGCGACACAGTCAGTGGCGTCGAGGTGGACGGGCGGGTGATCGAGGCCGACCTCGTCCTGATCGGGGTGGGTGTGCTGCCCAACACCGAACTCGCCGAAGGTATCGGTCTCGAGGTGAACAACGGCATCGTCGTCGACCGGTACGCGGTCGCCTCCGATGGCACTACCCTCGCAGTAGGCGACGTCGCGAACCTGCCCAACCCGACCCCAGGCGCCCCCGAAGGCTCCCGGGTTCGATTCGAAAGCGTCAACAACGCCGTGGAGCAGGCCAAGGTGGCTGCCTACGCGGTCACCGGCTACCAGGAGGACTACGCCGGCATCCCGTGGTTCTGGTCCAATCAAGGCGAGATGAAACTGCAAATCGCCGGCCTGTCAACAGGGTTCGACAAGACCGTGGTCCGCTCCGATCCGGAGAAGGGCAAATTCACGGTCCTGTACTACAGGTCTGGACGCATCATCTCCGCCGACTGCGTCAATGCACCGCTCGACTTCATGGCGGTGAAAGCAGCACTCGCCCAGCATGCGAATATCCCCGCCGACGCGGCCGCCGAACCCACTGTCCCACTCAAATCGGTCACATCCCAACCACAGCAGGAGGCACTGCCATGAGCCTGGTCCACGAGTTGGCACCGCGACCGATCCGCGCCGTGGGGCCCATCGACACCTCACCGATCTCACTCACCCCGGCCCGCAGCACCGACCTCGACCCGATATGGAAATCAGTAGTCCCAGAGTCCCGCACCCGAGGAAACGACATCCACCTGCCGATCTCACTCGCCTTCGCCGAACGATTGTGCGCAGCCTACACGGAGGCAAACTCACTGGTAGTGCGAGTCTCAATCCTGCTGCACGACACCGGTTGGGGCCGGGTCGACGAGACCCGGATCCTGTCCGAAGGATTCTCCGGGGACTGGCGCAAGGCCGCGATCCGCTACGAACACGAGAAGCAAGGCTGCCTCATCGCACGCGAGGTACTGCCACCGCTGGGCTACGACACGGAGTTCGTCGAGACGGTGTGCACCATCATAGACGGCCACGACACACGCAAGGAGGCGTGCTCCCTCGAAGATGCGCTCGTGCGCGACGCGGACCGACTGTGGCGCTTCGACCAGGCCGGCATCGCACTGGCCTCGAACTGGTTCGGCATGGACCCTGCAACATACTGCGACCGACTCGCGGCCGAAATCATCCCCGAGATGCTCACCGAGGCGGCGATCGCGATGGCCACCGCCGACCTCGATCGGTCCAACGCGCTACTCAAGACCGTGGTACTGCGATGACCCCGGTAACCACATCCACCACCGTTTCGCGCGCTTCCACGCTGCGGTGGGCCCACGTCGACGACCACTTCGTCGAGGGCAGCTGGCGACCTTCCACCGGAACGCAGCGCCTCCCGATCATTGATCCCGCCAGCGAGGAACAGTGGGGCAGTGTGCCCAACGCGACCGCTGAGGATATCGAGGCGGCGATGAGAGCCGCCGACACGGCGTTCCGTAGCGGCCGCTGGCCGCGAATGCGGCCAAGCGAGCGTGCGACGTACCTGCTCCGGATCGCCGGGGAGATCGAGAAGCGCGCACATCCGCTCGCCTGCACCAACACCCTCGAGAATGGCTCGCCGATTACCGAGACGTCGGGCGCAGCCGCCAACGCAGCCAGCATCTTTCGATACTTCGCCTGCCTCGCCGAGCATCTCGAGGCGGATGATGTCCGTGAATTCCCCGCCGGCGGTGCGGAATCCGTCGTACGCCGGGACCCAATCGGAGTCTGCGTATTGATCGCTCCCTGGAACTTCCCGATCAACCTCGTCGCGATCAAGTTGGCGCCGGCGCTACTGGCCGGATGCACAGTCGTGATCAAACCAGCAGAGTCCACGCCGTTGTCGATCCGGTACCTGGTGGACGCCGTGGCTGCGGCCGGCGTACCCGCCGGCGTGGTCAACCTGATCACCGGCGACGGCATGGTCGGCGACGCACTCGTTCGCCATCCGCGCACCGCGAAAGTCGCGTTCACCGGCTCCACACCGGTAGGTCGGCAGATCGCAGCGGCGTGCGGAGAACTGCTTCGCCCGGTTACTCTGGAGTTGGGTGGAAAGTCCTCCGCGCTGGTGCTTCCCGACGCCAACCTGGACGAGATGTCATCCGTGCTGATCCGCTCCTGCATGCGCAATACCGGGCAGACCTGCTATATCTCGACGCGCATCCTCGCTCCACGTGAGCGGTACGAGGACGTTGTCGACATGGCCACCCGGACCATCGCCGCTGCGCCGCAAGGAAACCCGCTCGACCGCTCGACGGTGTTCGGCCCGCTTGCCAATCGGAAGCAGTACGAGGTTGTCCTCGGGTTGCTCGAGTCAGCCGTCGACGAGGGAGCCCGGGTCACTACCGGCGGCTTCGCCCTCCCCGGACCGGGACTGTTCGTCGCGCCCACGGTCCTCGCGGATGTGACGCCGCAGATGCGAGTGGCGCGGGAGGAGATATTCGGGCCGGTGGTCACGATCATCGCCTACGACGATCTCGACGACGCGATCGAGATCGCGAACGACACCGACTTCGGGCTCGGCGGGCTGGTGTTCTCCACCAATCCCGATGCTGCCCTTGCCGTCGCAGACCGGATGGACACCGGATCAGTCGGGATCAACTTCTTCGCCTCCAACCATTCGGCGCCATTCGGCGGTCGCCACGATTCCGGACTCGGCGTGGAGTACGGCATGGAGGGATTGTCGGCGTACCTGACCTACAAGTCCATTCATCGCAAGCTGGCCGAACTCATCTGACAAATCCACCGAACATCGACTGTTTGCCCCGCCCAACCACACTCGAAGAACGACGCAATGCCCGACTTCATCCCGACCTCAACTACCGTCGGCATTGTCGGTGCCGGCCCCGCCGGACTCACGCTCGCTCACCGCGCCGGCATCCTCGAACGCGACGGTGTTTGATGCTCCTATGGTGTCAAATCGGTGTTTCGGAGCCATGCTTCGGGGACTGTCTCTAGATCGGTGTTTCGGCCCGACAAGCTGAGTGAATGCTCGGCGAGGAGGTGCCAAGATGACGACACTGGAAGATGTGACGAAGAAGAGGGCCGAGCCCTCCGCAGAAGCTGCGGCGGCCGCGGAACTGGTGCGACTCGCCAAGGAACAGGGCCTGTCGTTGACCGGGCCGGACGGCCTGCTCAAACAGTTCACCAAAACCGTCCTCGAAACCGCCCTGAACGAAGAGATGACCGAGCACCTCGGCCACGACAAGAACCAGGCCCAGCCAGAGCGGGACTCGACGAACATCCGGAACGGAACCCGGCCGAAAACTGTGTTGACC
>NZ_JAWLSC010000024.1:0-38959 GCF_033142465.1 Rhodococcus sp. IEGM 1318 | reverse complement strand
GAACACCGAGAAGGAGAGATCGGAACAACTGCATGAAAAGCGGAAACGAGTCGGACGAGAGCATCAAGTTTCGATGCGATTCCACACATCGTTGGAGCCACCACATAGATCGTCTGAAATAGGCGCCATTCAAGTGCCCTTGAACAACGTCGCGTGGGCGGTACGCCGAGACCCTCACCAGGGCTCAAATCGCCTTACAGGCCCAATGCTCCTCAACATCGACCATCTCGCAACCCACCGATTCGATATTCCTCAGCCCACCGCATCAGATTGGCAACCACCGTGATGCGGCGTACCTGGCGGGTCGGTGACGTGGACGCATCCGAGCCGCGGTGCCGCCCGACGCAAGCATTTCGCGCGGCGCACCTCGCGCCGCCCACCCAAGGAAAAGGAGTCGGACATGACCTCAGAAAAGAAAGGTGGAGAGGTTTCACGCAATACTGGATACGGCAATGTTCACGACAGTTGACGATGCGAGCAGGCTGATCTGTAGGCTAATGACCCTACGCGTCGACGAGTTCGATGACACCTTGCCGTTTCTCGCTCCCGCGAACTCACGCATCATTTCCCGTACCACCGCGAGATCCGCAGTCAACCTACCGTTCAACGCACCAAACATATCCGTATCACCCACCGGCACAGCAGATTTCACTACAACCTACAACAGTATGGCTAGCCACTGGCACACGTCGCTCGTGCCGCGACTCCCACAGGACCACCTGAGCGGCGCCGATCGACGTCAGCGCTTCTCGGACGTCCAACTTCGCGAAGCGAGGTTCGGGAGCTCCCCACGGGTCGAGCAAACTCGATGCGAGCGACCGTCACCATAGGCCAGCTTTGCCGGATAACCCAACATCAAGCGCACAAGGCCAGTTCAACCAACAGGGGTCACCCGGCAGAGCCTCAGTCCACCTGACGGAAGTCCGCTTCATAGATGCGCGTTTGATGCGCTCGAGTCATGAAGAATCCGGCGATGAAGAATCCGAGGTCGTGCTCCGTGCTGCGAGCAGGTCGGTCAACTCCTCGGCGTACGCCAACTGACGGCGCAGCGTGGTGCAACTCTCGGCGGCCTTGCCGTGGCATTCATTGATGAAGGCTTCCGCCTCGGAGCGCTGTTCCTCGGTAGCCAAGTCGTCGTTGAGGACGTCGAGCGCATCGAGCAGCCCTTTCATTTCGGTGAGCGTGAATCCGAGCGGTTTCATACGCCGAATGACCAGCAGGCGTTCGACATCGGCTTCGGTGTAGAGACGGAAACCGCCGACACTTCTCTCCGAGGGGACGACCAGTCCGACGTCGTCGTAGTGACGCACGGTGCGGATGGACAACTCGGTGCGGTGCGCGACCTGCCCGATCTGCATATGTATTCCGTCGTCGCCACTCACCGGTGCACCTCCACGTCCGTCTACACGCCTTAAATCACGGGACGCGTGTTCCGCCCGCGCTCGGTGACCACTCTAGCGAGCATCCGCATTCTCCCTGGCGGTGAGCACTCGGCAGATCGACTCGTCCCTGAAATTCTGTGCACGCATGTCGTCGATGAACTGGACTATCAGCGGCGGCGAGGGTCGAGTTCCCTCGGAAGAAAATCGATGACGACTTCAGAATTTCGTTGGCTTCCTTGAGGTCTCGGTTCTCACGCTCGAGATCTTTGATGCGTTGTAGTTCCACAGAAGTAGCACCGGGGACTTGGTTGGCATCAATCTGGGCCTGCTTGGCCGAAGTTCCGCAGCGATTCGGCACCGATACCGAGTTTCGGGCCTATCACCTGACATGCGGAGTAGACGGACCATATTCGTCGAGGTGGTCGAGGACCATTCTGACGGCTCGCTCACGCTGCTCGGGTGGGTAATGCTTGGGCATGATCTGCATCCTTCACAAAACGGATGCGGCATCAAACCCTGCACGGTTCAAGTAGATTTGCGCCCTGGAGTTGATCGCCGAAATCTGCGGAACTCGTCCGTTACCTGTGCCATCCCTGACATCACCCCCTGGGGTCCTTCGCCTGGCCGTGTGTATCGCTTTTTCAATGGCGGTGGTAGCGGCGAACTCGGGTATCGCCGTAAGCGGGCATTTGATGGTTCTGTTCATCTTCACCCGATGATGTGGAGTGATCGCTTGTCCTGCAGGCGATATGGACATCGATCAATATCGAGTTGGTGTGGTGGATCTTGAAAGTCGTACTGCGCCAACTGTCGATACCGCGGCCTTCTCTCGTGGCAGTGGCACTAGCGGGTGTGGCGCTGGTCCTCGAGCCGGTGCGCTCGAATCTCGGGTTCGGTCAGGTCAACATCGTGTTGATGGCGTTGGTCGTCGCCGATTGTTGCGGCGCCCTGCCTCGCAGATTCAGGGGAATCGGCATCGGAATTGCCGCGGCGATCAAGATCACTCCTGCTGCCTTCGTGCTCGTCCTGCTTGTGCGGCGAGACTTACCGTCGATCGCCCGCGCCCTCGGCGCGTTCTTGGTCACCGTCGGCATCGGTTTCGTGTTTCTCCCCAAAGAATCGGCATGGTTCTGGGCGACGGAGTTCTTCCGCAGTGATCGCGGCGGTGCGCACGAATTCTTCCGCAACCAAGCCGTCACCGGACTGTTGGCCCGGCTCGGGGCCGACGGGGTGTTCAAGGACGCGATTTGGTTGCTGATCGTCACCGTGATCATCCCCGCCGCAGCCTATGCGGGGCACCGCTTCACCCGCAGCGGAGAATCTGTCCTCGCACTCGGCGTCGTCGCGCTGGCATCGCTGCTCGCGGCACCGATCGCTGTCACTCACCACTGGGTGTACGTCATCGTGCTGATACCCCTCGGGGCGGCGCCGCAGTACCGATCGTGGAGGCCACTCATCGCCGTTGCCGTCGCAGTTTTCACGATCGGCCCCTATTTCGTCCTGAGGTGGACGTTTCCCGGCGGATGGGCTGACGAAGTACTGCAGCAGGTAATCGGAAATGCTCAGCTCCTGACTGCGCTCGTTCTCTTCGTGTGCGCAGTGCGTGCCGCCGCGAGCCGTGACCGCACCAGCTCTGGTGCAGCCCCCGCATCCTCATCCGATCAGGATGCGGAAGAGGCCGTCCCTTCCCCCGCGTGAGCAGGTGAAGAAACGGCCCCTTCGGGTGAGGATAAGCTGGCGTCAGTGGCCGCCGCCGAGCTTGCCTGAGAGCCGATCCAAACGCTCGAGGCTGGCGCCGTCGAGGCCGATGATCTCGACGTGTTTCCCCTTCGCTTCGTACTTGTGCTGGATGGCATCGAGAGTGGCGACGGTCGAGGCGTCCCAGATGTCGGCACCGGTGAGGTCGATGATCACGTTCGCCGGATCGTCGACGTAGTCGAACTGGTAGACCAAATCGTTGCTCGAGGCGAAGAACAGCTCACCGGTGACCCGGTAGACGCGAGTATCGACCAGGCCGTCCTGGTTGGTGTCCGCTTCGGCAACTTTTTCCACGTTCGTCAGGTGTGCGACGCGGCGGGCGAACATCACCATTGCCGTCAACACACCCAAGATCACACCGATCGCCAGATTGTGAGTACCCACCGTCGCAGCGACCGTCACCACCATCACCAGCGTCTCACTCTTGGGCATCAGCCTCAGAGTGCGCGGATCGATACTGTGCCAATCCATGGTTCCGACCGAGACCATGATCATCACCGCAACCAGAGCGCCCATCGGAATCAAGGCGACGACGTCACCGAGCCCGACAACGAGGATCAACAAGAACACCCCGGCCAGGAACGTCGAGATGCGGGTGCGAGCACCGGAGACCTTCACGTTGATCATCGTCTGCCCGATCATCGCGCAACCGCCCATGCCGCCGAAGAAACCGGTGACCAGATTCGCCACACCCTGCCCCCAGCCTTCGCGGGTCTTGTTCGAGTGCGTGTCGGTGATGTCGTCGACCAACTTCGCCGTCATCAACGATTCGAGCAGACCCACCAGCGCCATCGCCAGCGCATACGGAGCGATGATCGTCAGCGTCTCGAGATTCCAGGGCACGTCGGGGAAGAACAGCGACGGCAGGCTCGAGGGCAGTTCGCCCTCGTCCCCGACGTCGGGGACGTTCAACGCGAACACCACCGTCGCCACAGTCAGGAGCACGATCGCTACCAATGGCGCCGGCACCACGGAGGTCAACCGGGGTAGGAAAATCATCACCAGCAACCCGATTCCGACCATCGGATACACCAAGGCGGGAACACCGAGAAGGTGTGGCAGCTGCGAGGTGAAGATCAGAATCGCGAGCGCGTTGACGAAACCGACCATCACACTGCGAGGAATGAAACGCATCAACTTGGCGACACCGAGAACACTGAGCACCACTTGGAAAATGCCTGCCAGGATGACGGTGGCGATGAAGTAGTCCATCCCGTATTCACGTGCAACCGGCGCAATGACCAGGGCTATCGCACCTGTCGCGGCAGAGATCATCGCCGGGCGACCTCCGACGATCGAGATGGTGACCGCCATCGTGAACGAGGCGAACAGCCCGATCCGCGGATCGACCCCGGCGATGATGGAAAAAGAAATCGCCTCAGGGATCAACGCGAGCGCGACGACCAATCCGGCGAGGACTTCGGTCTTGAGTCGTTGCGGCGAGCGCAAGGCCGCGCGTACAGATGTGCTCGCTTCCCCCGCTTCTCGTACCGCGGGGACCGTACCGCCCGTGTTCTGGGCCATCACATTGCTCCATCCGACTCCGCACACGTCCGAGCGCGGAATCAATACGTAATTTTCAAGGCTGCAAACGCCTACGAATCGGATCTACCTGTGCACACCACCACCGCGCTCGGCAGCGCACAAACACAGCGGCACTCTACCCTCACAAGAGAGTAGAGTGCACGATGGAGGTTTTGTTAAGAAACTGCGTGAAGGCGCCGATCAAGATTGCTCGACTGCTGGCGAAAATCAGTGCCCGAGAGAGATGAATCCATAGCCCTCTCGGTTCCGCATCGCCTACTCTCACCAGATGGAGCTGAGTTGTTTGGCAACCGGTTAGCCCAACCGATTGCTGGTTCGTGTCCCGCCACTGGGAATCAGTTCGTGCCGGACGACGTTCGGGGATGCTGCGGGCCAGTAGTTGAAAGGCAGTGATTTCTTCGCTCGCGTTGGCTTTGTTTCCCAGAACTATTCCAGAACACGCCGTGAGGTCGGTCTACTGCTTCCTTCCATTCGAGCCGGCGTTTGACCTGGATGAGAATTCGATCCGCCACTGACGAAAACACCGGACTTTCTTCTCCACCTCCGGGGGCATCTTTCAGCGCAGCGAACCGCCTGCACGCCGCGAAGCGAGTATCTCGTCGATGTCAACAAGCTTAATTGTCAGATGCACCCCTGGCTGCGGGTTGACGCGGTACGCTCGGATCTCTTTGTTGATCTCCTGAACGATTTTTCGGGCTTCCAAGTCAGACCGGGCTTGTAGCGCCCGGCGGGACATGTCGGTGACACGTTGTTTCAGATCGTCAACCATGCTCGGGTAGCGGAGGCCTTCGGCTGCCATTTTCTTACGGATCCACCAATTTGGACCATCTAGTGCCGAATCGGCAGGGATGGGCTTTCCGGATCCAGAGAGGTCGTCAAAATGACCCCTCTCTTGCGCTTTCCTAATTTGCTGTTCCACCCATGATTCGAACGGCAACTGCGGCGGCTTGCGTTCAGTCATAAATGTCTCTTCTCATCCGGTTCTCATCAGACTCGACAGCCCGCGGCACAGGTCGAACAACGGCCCCCGGGTGTCTTTCTTGCTCATTCCCATGAGCCCTATTCGGGCCGATCCCGTTGCGGCGGTAAGGCCAACGCAGCGAACGCCGTCACGATCATGATTGCCGCAATGGCGTAGAACGCACCGTTATACGAGGCCAGAAGGTCGTCCTTGTCGAGACTGCTCGTAGCTGCATAAGTGACCAGGACGGAGAGCCCGAGCGCGCCGCCGATCTGTTTGGTGGTATTCATCAGCCCTGAGGCAGCACCCGCGTCGGCGGCGGGGATTCCTGAGGTGACAGCAGCAGTGATGGGAGTGTTCAGTATTCCACTCCCGACGCTGAAGATGATGGCGGGCAGAAGGATTCCCTGCACATAACCGCTGTCGGTATCGAGTTGGGCTTGTAACCAGAATCCTGCAGCAGCCACGATCGATCCGGATGCAATGAGAAAGCGGCCGTCAATTCTGCCCATCATCCAGGGAGTCAGCCCCACCCCGATAGCTATCGCGACAATGGTATGAGGCAGAAAGGCCAGACCTGTTTGTACGGGGCTGTAGCCGAGAACATTCTGCATGGACAGAGTCAGGAAGTACCACATCGGGTTCAGGCATGCTCCAGCCAGCAGCATGATCACATTGCCGATGGAGACTGCCCTGTTCCGAAAGATATGCAGCGGTATCAGAGGTGACGATGTCACCCATTTTTCGACGACGACGAAAGCGATCAGGAGCGATACGCCAATCGCAATGCCAGAGATGGTCGAGTTTGCCGACCAACCATCATCTGCAGCCTGGGCGATACCGTAAGCCAAGGATCCGAGACCTGCTGTCGCCAAGACTGCTCCAGCGAAGTCCAGTCGTGGACGCGGCCCAGAGGGACGATCAGCGGCAATATAGCGAACAGTCAGCAGCACTGCAGCCATCCCGATCGGCACATTGATCAGCAGCGTCGACCGCCATGTCAGATATTCTGTGAGGATACCTCCCACCAAATTTCCTGCTGTGCCGCCTGCGATGCCCACCGCTGTCCAGGTGGCCAGTGCACGAGTGCGGCGGGGGCCTTCGGGGAATGTGGCGGTCAGAATAGTCAGCGTCGCTGGAGCGAGGATTGCAGCACCCAAGCCTTGAACCGCCCTGGCCACGACGAGAAGAGACGCCGAATTTACGAGGCCACCGGCGAGGCTTGCTCCGGAAAACACTGCCAAGCCGATCAAAAAGACCCGTCGGCGCCCGAGAAGATCCGCCAGACGGCCACCGAGCAGCAGGAAGCCCGCAAAGGTCAATGCGTAGGCATTCACTACCCATGCCAGTCCGCTGGCGTCGAATCCAAGGCTGTCTCGGATGGAGGGCAGCGCAACATTCACTACCGAGATATCGAGAACAACCATGAACTGCGCGGCGCACATCACCGCCAACGCCAGCCCGTTCGAGCGGCGTTGGATTAACTGCGGAGGTTCGGTGGTCACACCACGAGACATGGGTCAACTCCTCAACGTGGTACATTTGTATCTAATACATATGTACCATATGAGGTTGGGCGGTCGACGGCAAGCGATTAGGTGATGCGGCGAGCGCCTGCGACCAAGTTCTTCAACCAGATGATTACGGCTGGGACCCGATGCGGACGAGTTGCAGGGTCCTCGCTATACACGGCAACGAACCGCGATCCTGGGCCACTGCGAGCTCGGTGCTCCTCGGACCAAACTCGCGAGCGATGGCACCTGCCATCTAGTCAGATTCTTAACGAGTTGCGGATTTCGGCCTTCAAGATCTTTCCCGACGGATTCCGCGGCACACTGTCCACGAAATACAGTTGCGCCGGGAGTTTGTACCGAGCCAGATTCACTGAGGCATAATCTCTTACCTCACGCAGAGTTAGTTGGGCTCCCGGGGCAACCGAGACGACTGCGGCGACGGTTTCTCCCCACACGGCATCCGGTACCCCGACGACTGCAACGTCGGCGACGCCGGGCATCCCGGCCAGGATGCGCTCCACTTCGGCGGGGTAAATATTCTCTCCCCCGCTGATTATCAGGTCTTTGAGCCGATCAACGATATAAAGATAGCCATCGGCGTCGAGGTATCCGATCTCTCCGGAATGAAACCAGCCCTCGTTATCGAAAGCCTCCGCGGTCGCTTCCGGGTTCCGCCAGTATCCGGGGGTGACATTGGGACCTCGAACTACCACTTCGCCGGGAACGCCCGCGGCGACCGGCTCGTCGGTGACACGATCAACTACACGCACTTGTGTATGCGGCATTGCCAAACCGGCAGATCCTGCCTTCAATCGGGTCAGCTCGATCGGTAGATGAGTGGCGAATGGTGCGGTCTCGGTCAACCCCCACGCCTGCTGTAAGTATATGCCGTGAGCGGCGTACAAGTGAATCAGAGATGGAGCCACAGGCGCAGCTGCAACGACAATCGTGTGCAGCGCCGAGAGATCCACGCTAAATATATCCGGCACCCGGCTGAGCGCCGCCAGCATGGACGGAACGGCAAACACCGAGTTGATCTGGTAATCGACAAGATCGTCACGGAATTGCTCGGCATCGAATTTCCTGCGTAGTACGACTGTGCCCCCGCGCACGAGTGTTCGCAAGACGAAGCTGTTCAGCGCCCCGATATGAAATAGGGGGCCGTTGCATAGGTGACGTCTTGTCGTCGAGTGTCGATCCGGGAGTCGACATTGACCGAGTTCCACCACAGGTTGCCGTATGTCAGCACAACGCCTTTGGGGAATCCTGTAGTGCCGGAGGTATACATCAAAATGGCGGGGTCATCGAACCTCGCATGGTAGACGCCGGCGCTGGGGGAAGCTTCGGCCAACGCGCGCGACCAGCGCAGCCAACCAGGAACGGGCGCGTCGGAGGCTACCGGGGAATCGGTGTCGATGAGCAGCAAGATTTTCAAGTCAGTGCGTTCGCGCACCGCGTCAGCCGACATGCGGTGTCCTGCCTCGCAAACCAGGGTGCCGGCGCCACTGTTTTCGAACACGCCCTCCAGCTCCGAACCCGCCAGGCGGAAGTTGATCGGGACGAACAACGCACCTATACGAAAACTGGCCAACATCGTAATCAGCAGCGCTGGGCTGTTCAGACCGAGATAGGCGACCCGATCCCCTTCACCAACCCCACGCTCGATGAGGACGGCGGCCAACCTCGCCGACCGGTCCTCGAGTTCGTGGTGGGTCAAGTCACCGCCGCAATAGCGCACTGCCACTCTGCCACCGAAGTTGCTGCTGTTTCCCGACACGGCAAGGGCCGGATTGATGTTGACGCTTCCACCTGCGTTCGCCGGGTGACCAAACATCATGCTGCCCTTCCTGAAACCGAACAGCCATCGCTGGCCGGGCTAGATCGACGACCACCCCGCGTACACGAGGTCCGAACCGCTTAGCGTTTTGTCGCGCCCGACGACAGAACCTCTCCCGCCGGTCAGTTGACTTCAGACCCGTTCAGGCCAGTTGAGAGTCATACGGTGCGTGTTCGTCCGCACCTTCGAGTATTTGCATGTGCAATCGCCGGAACGACTGTGACGGGTCGATACCGAGTTCGTCCCGCAGTATCCGGGTCAGCTGGGCATACACGTCCAGCGCCTCACTACGACGACCTGTTTTCGCCAGAGCGGTCATGAGTTGATAGTAAAACCCTTCCCTCAGAGGGTTTCTGGCGCATTGCTCGTACAACTCGACGATGACTTCACTGTAACGGCGCAACATGAGTTGCGCCTCGATGACCAGTTCGTGAGTTGCCATGATCTCCTCACCAAGTCGCACTGCACTCCCTCTGAGTAGCTGCCCTTGCCTCACGTCCGCCATGGGTGCTCCGCGCACGATGTTCAGCGCGTGACGCCCAAAGGAGAGAGCGTCCTCCGCAGAAGTCCTCAGATGTGCTTTCGCATTGTTCACCAGCACTCGAAAACGCACTACATCAACATCAATAGCAATGTCCGACAGCAGGTATCCTGGCGATTCCGTCCTGACGACTTCCCCCGCGACACAAGAGCCATCGAGGGCTTCCACGGCTTGCCGGAGTTGATAAACGTAAGTTTGCATCGTGGTCGTGGCACTGCGGGGCGGCTCTTCTGCCCACAGTTCGGCGACCAACGAGTCCTGCGTGATCACCGTCCCCGACCGCAGGGCCAGCACTGCGAGCACTTGGCGGACTTTGGGGGACAACGACACTTCCTCCGCGCCCATACCCAACCGGACCGGGCCCAACAAACGCACGGCAAGTCCCGCAGGCTCTGCGGTCAGACCTCCATCGAGAACCTTCACATGTGCCTCCAGCACTCATCCGACTCCCGATCGACTCTGACCGGAAAATGACGTCATCAATTCGCTCGGACTACGTACTAAAACCAGGGACACGGCAGCAAGCGCTAAACGCGTCCCGCCCGAGATGGCGATTCATCCTGGTGTCCCCCGACTTTGAAAGAATCCACCCTTGCCCACCCGAGTAGATACATCTGTACCATCTACGGTTGTATCATAGATAGTCATACCCCGCAGGAGGAGGCCACTGTGCCGCGCACACCTGACCACACCGCACGACGGGCAGAGATCGCCGAGGCGCTCGTTCGTGTCGCCAACAAGGACGGATTGCACGCGGTCACGATGCGATCGGTGGCGGCTGAGGCCGGAGTGTCGCTGCGACTGGTCCAGTACTACTTCACCAGCAAAGAACAACTACTGATCGGCGCCCTCCAACACCTCGAGCAACGCAGCCACGACCGGTGGGCACAGCGTCTGATCGGACTCGGAGACCCCCCACCCCCCCGCGCGATAATCGAGGCCTTCCTGTGCGAAGCACTGCCGACCGACGAACCCAGCCGCATGTTTCACCTCCTGGGTATGTCCTACGCCGTCCTGGCGATGACCAATGCACAAATCGCTGAACAACCATTCGTCAGTGGCATAGACAAACTCGAACACCAACTCGTTGACGCGCTCCAACGAGCGGCAGACAACAACGAGCTCGTATCGGACAGTGACGTCACGATCGAGGCCGAGAGATTGGTGACCCTGGTCAACGGTCTCGGCACAAGCATCCTGATCGGCCAGCGTTCTGCGGAACGCGCTGTCGAGGTCATCAACTACCACTTGGATCGACTTTTCCGCAGACCTTCCACAGAGCCCGTCTCATCGCTTCCCGATCCGCCCGGCCACAGTAGTCGTTCAAGTCGACGTTCGATGAAAGCTCGATGATGTCTCGACGACAATCATCGCTACTAGAGACATGGACTCGACGCCAGACGAAACGACAACGCTGTGCACCATTGTCGATCGAGTTGTCCAGCGCGGGGATGGCCACACTCCCGCCATCTGGGCCGAAGACGCGCCCGTAACCTACTCCGAGCTACTGACGCTTATCGAGGCCGCGGCCTGGCGTTTGTGCGCTCTCGGGCTTCGCCCGCAAGAACGGGTGGTGTTCGAACTCGACGACTCGATCGAGCTGGTAGCAGGCTTCCTCGGCGCGATTCGGATTGGAGCCGTACCCGTACTTCTCAACCCCCGGGCGGCACTGACTGGCTACGCGATCGAGCACAGTGACGCCCGGTTCCTCGTGACTGAACACGATTCCTCCGACAACGAATTCGCCTGTGAAGTAATCACCGGCGCCGAACTGGTCTCGCTCCCCACGAACGTCCTTCCTCACAGCCAACCCGTAGCTGTTCACGGCGAAGATGCCGCGTTCTGGCTGTACAGCTCCGGATCCACCGGCCATCCCAAGGCCGTCGTTCATCTACATCGCGGTATTGCCGGGTCCTGTATCAACTATGCCAGCCAGCTCCTCGACCTTCAGCCTCACGACGTGTGTTTTTCAACCGCGAAGCTGTTCCATGCCTACGGGTTAGGGGGTGGGCTTCTGTTTCCTCTGTGGCACGGTGCATCCGTCGTACACCTTCGAGGAAAACCCGGGCCGGGGAGCATCCTCCACACCATAAAATCGTTCGACGTAACAGTGCTGTTTTCTGTTCCGTCCCTCTACAACGCGGTCTCCCGCCACGTCGACGACCGCGCGAGCATCGCGTCGCTCCGGCGATGTGTGTCCGCAGCGGAGCCTCTAGCGCCCACGGTTTGGGAGCGGTGGTGTGAGATCACCGGCATCGAGATTCTGGACGGAGTCGGCTCGACAGAAATGCTGCACATCTACTGTAGTAACCGTCCCGGCGATACTGTGGTGGGATCTGCAGGCGTCCCAGTCCCCGGATACGAAGTGCAACTACGTCCTTGCACCGACGATCCAGACGAAGAACACGCACCCTTGGAGATGTGGGTGCGCGGACCCAGCGCCTTCGACCGATACTGGCGTAACCAACAAGCTACCCGGGCAGCGTTCTGCGGCTCGTGGTTTCGCACGGGCGACTGCTTCGATGTCCGCGACGGACGTTACTGGTATCTGGGCAGGGTCGACGACATGATGAAGATCGGCGGGTTGTGGATCTCCGCGAACACCATCGAGTCATGTCTGGCTGCGCATCCAGACATCATCGACAATGCCGTGGTCAGCGCGAATACAGGCGGCCTCAACCGGATCAAAGCCTTCGTGGTGCCCCGGCAACCAGTCCCGCGCGAGAGCCGCAATTCGGTGATTTCCGAACTCCGCATCTGGTGTGCTCACGAACTACCTGCCGACCATATACCGCACTACTTCGAGTTGGTCGATGCGCTTCCTAGAACACCTGCCGGGAAGATCAGGCGCTTTGCGTTGCGTGGAACAACTACTGCGGGGCGATAATTCGGGTGACGTGGATCGAATGAATCCGAGCATCGGCTACGGACACGGAGAAGCGGAACGCTCCCGTAGCCACGGCGGTTCCATTTCTCCCGATCTGTTCTTGGTGTGCAATGACGATTGCAGCAGCAGACCCCAGGGCGACGACCTGCAGATCCTTGAGTTCGAAGCGCGTCAGTTTGACCGCGCCCGATCGATGCTTCTCGATCCATTGATCTCTGGTTCGCACCCATCCCATGGGGCCTACTCCGACGAAATCTTCGCCGAAGAGGTCACTGAGTACGTCAGTGTCGCCGCTCAGTTCGGCCCGGCGCCACCGCTCGATCAAGTTCAGGACTTGTTGCCGATCAACCATCAACGCCGCCGGCGGGCAGCGTGATGAACGCTCCGACCTCGTCACTGAGCAAGAAGTCTGCGATCTTCTCCAAATGGTCGGTGAGGGTGACATCGTGGTCGAGATAGGGCACGATTTCGCGCACTCGGTCGTAGAGGGGTCGCGTCCACGAGCTCATTCCGTCGACGCCCCGGATGTCCACTGCCTGGCAGGCACACAACAATTCGAATGCTACGACGTACGTTGCATTGCGCAGGATCTCCCTGGCGCGACGTGCGGCCACGAACCCGAAGGAGACGATGTCTTGGAAATCTGCTGTGGTCGTAAGTGATTGGATGGACATCGGCACCGTCAGCGCGCGGTTTTCCGCTGTCACCGACGCGGTCATGAATTGCCCACCCATCAATCCCAGACGTAACCCCGGATTCTCTTGACACAAGAATGCAGGTAGCCCGTTGCTGTTGGATTGATCCAGGAATCGGTCTACGCGCCGGTTCGCGAGATTTGTCACTGTCGTCAGCGCTATCCCCAGATGGTCCATGGACATGGCGATGTACTGGCCGTGGAAGTGCCCGTTGTGAAATGCCTGCTCAACATCGGGAAGGACAATCGGGTTGTCACTGGTGGAGTTCAGTTCATTCTCGATGGTTGTACCGATCCAATCGAGACTGTCGAGGACCGGCCCTAGGATCTGCGGCGTGCATCGTATGGAGTAGGCATCTTCGATCGCCATCTTCTCACTCCCGGGGTGAGGAACAGATCGTCCCTCACGGCGAGCAGTCAACAGTGCCTCGATGTCTCGTTCTGAGCGGGCGAGGCCGGAATCTCCAAGACCACGGTAGATACGTTCAGCCGAGGATGCCTGTCCCCGATGGGGTTTGACGGTGTGAACCTCGGGGCGGAACGGATCGACAATTCCTGCCAAACCTTCGATCGACAGAGCGGACACCACGTGATAGATATCGACGAGCTCTCGGGCCCTTTGGTATGTCAACAACGCGATGCCGACCATCCCAGAGGTGCCATTGATCATGGCCAAACCTTCTTTGTAGCTGAGTTTCACGGGCTCGATCCCTGCGAGGTGCAGAGCTTCTGCTCCGTCGACAATTCGACCGTCGAGATACGCCTTCCACTTTCCGATGCTGACCATCGCGACATACGCCAAAGGCCCGAGATCTCCGCTGGTCCCCAGCGATCCCTTCTCCGGGATGCAAGGAACGATCCCTGCGTTCAGTATGTCCAGATAGGTGCGGAGATTGTCGGGTTGAATGGCTGAATTGCCCAGTGAGAGCGAGACAACTCTGCTGATCATGATGGCGCGAGTCGTCTGCTCGTCGAGGTAGGCGCCAACGTTGGTCGCGACTGCTTGGATGAGGTTCTCTTGGAGCTGTTGGGCGTCAGCGGCCGGAACGAAGCGGTCTGCGAACCCGCCGACGCTGGTAGTGACGCCGTATATGATCCGTCCGTCCGAGACGAACCTGTCGAGAAGTTCTCGTGAGGCAGCTACGCGCTTCCATGCACTGTCGTCGAGATCGACGCGATGGTGATTGCGGGCTGCGTCAGCGACTTGGTCGATCGTGACTCGTTTGGACAGTTCTATGGTCAGTGCCATTGTCGGGTCGCCTTTCATCGAGGGCAGAGATGGTATGGCGGGACTACAGTGAACGATGTACGGACTCAACGGAATTGTGGACTGTGTTCTCCACCGGTCCGATCCCTGACTGTTGGGGTCAGCGGAATGAAAGCACGGAGTCTGTATGTTCGGTGGGCGCCGGGATGATGTTGGGATTGAGACGAAAGAAATTCTCCGGGTCGTAGATTCGCTTGATCTGTCGTAGACGGTGGTACTTCGCCGTGCCGTAGGAATCTGCGGTGCGACCGTTCTCCTCGGGGTTCATGAAATTCACGTAGCCACCGGAGAGGAACGACTGGATATCCGAGTAGCCGTTGCGCGCCCAGGCAATGTTGGTGTCGTCCTTCGCGGGGTCATTCCATGCGGAGGCGAAACTCAAGACGTAGGGCAGATCTCGGTTGTGGTAAGCCGTGGCGTCGGTGGGCACCCGCCCCACTGCTGCGCCGAGATACAGCAGTTCGAGTTGTGAGAACGGTGATGTGATCTGTGCGCCGTAGTGCACGGCCTTGTCGATCAGTTCGTCGGGCAAAGTTGCTGCGTATCCGCTCTTGGTACAGATGCGTTCCGGTACTACAGCACCGGGGAAAGCGTAGGCCTGCACTCCGCGGTACGGCATGGTTGCTTTGGTGACCCCGAAGCAGGGAGCGGTGGCGACGATGTCCTCGATTGCCGCTTCACCGTCGACTGGATTGCCGATCCAGCAGGCCATAGCGCACAGCATGGGAGTGCCCCACAGTTCTTTCGGCAGTTCCGGTAACGGGGGTGCAAGCCGGAGGTAGAACACCCAAGTAAGTTCGTCTGGCGCGGTGGGCATGTAGTCGCGCCACGTGGTCAGAACCTGCTTCGCGTCCTTGAGTGAGAAGTACCCACAGAAGAATCGGATGGGCCCCACTCGGTGTAGGGCGAAGTCGAACTCGGTGACGACTCCGAAGTTCCCTCCGCCGCCCCGCAGACCCCAAAACAGGTCGGGATGGTCGCTCGCGCTAGCAGTTACGACCTCTCCGGACGCCAGCACTACCTGCGCCGAGTTGAGGTTATCGATCGATAAACCGTACATGCGACTCAACCATCCGAAGCCCCCGCCGAGCACGAGCCCTCCCAGACCGGTGTGCGAAACCACACCTGCGGGTGTTGCGAGCATGTGTGCTTGCGTTGCGGTGTCGAAGGCGCCCAATAGACAGCCTCCTTGAGCTGTGGCGGTTTGAGTATCTGGGTCGACGGTTACCGCTGACATTCGCCGGAGGTCGATGACGAGTCCGCCGTCGACAGTGGAGTGGCCGGCCATCGAGTGTCCACCACATCGGACTGCAACAGGTATCTCTTCGGACTGCGCCCATGCAATCGCTGTTTGCACGTCTTCAACGGATGTGGCCTGAGCAATCGCCAACGGGTGGCGATCGATCATTCCATTCCACACCTTCCGCGCACGCTCGTAACCGCGATCTGCGGGAGTGATCACCGGTCCGTTCATTCCTGAAACCAGGGCTTTAAGGCCGTTGGAGCTAGGCATCCTTGAGTCCTTTCGACGTGCCGGTCGTTGCTCGGTTACGCAGTTCTTTCAACGCCGCTGCCAACGATGCGTTGTCACCGTCTTTCACCCTGCGTGCGGGAATCACTGCTATGCAGTCGCTTTCACCGGATGCGACTGCTTGGGTGCGTCGCGCCAACGCGGTCAGTGACTGGCCGGGTCCGCATTCGATCAGTGTGCACGGGCCGTCGGCGAGAAGTGCGCGTAGCGCGGGGCCAAAGAGCACCTGGCGGGCTGGTTGTCCGAACCAGAAATCTGGTTCAGTTGCTTGCTCCTCTGTCAGTGGTCCACCGAGGTAGCCCGAGTACATCTGGTTGCGAGGCGCGCGCAGGCGATTTCGAAGCGACTCTCGCATCGGGAAGTACTCCGCTGCAGGCGGCAAACGATTCATCAGAGGACTGTGGAACGGTTGCAGGGCATGGACATCGGCACATGTCACGGCGTCCCGGAGAAGGCGGCGCTTGACCTCGCGCAGGCCATGTCGGCTTCCGCAAACCAAGACCTGGCGTGGGCCGTTGACTACACCCACAACCACATCGGCTATCCCGTCGAGTTGCTCTCGTACTTGCTCAGCCGATCCTGCCACTGCAAGCATTCCGCCTGCTGGTGCGTGCTGGTACCGGCGAACGAATCCGGACAACATCATCAACGCGTCGGCGAAGTCGAACACATCTGCTACGACTGCAGCCGCGATCTCACCAACGCTGTGGCCGAGCACTGCGTCCGGGCGGACCCCTGCGCTGATCAGGGTCCGCGCGATGGCGTAATTCACTGACAACAGAAGTGGTTGGGCGCGGGTGATGTCATGAAACAACGGTCCTGGGTTGGGTTGCAACCACACTTTGCGCAGAGCTGGATCGTCGAGAATCTCGAACGCCTCGTTCATTATGCTGGTGAATACTTCGTCGACTCCGTACAGGTCAGCCGCCATACGGGGATGTTGAGATCCCTGTCCTGGAAACAGGAAAACATTTCGCCGCGACGGGACTGAGCCCGCGGGAACCGCACTCGATGTCATCGCGAGATGTTGTCGTTGACCCATCGCAACAGTTCTTCCGGGGTCACGAAATCCCACAAGGTCTCGTCCGGAATGACCACGCCGTGTGTGCGCTTGAGTTGGGAGCAGGTCTCCATCAACGCAAGGGAGTCGAACCCGAGTTCAACGAAGTCGGTTGTTTCGAAACCTTCACCGAGAGTGATTGATTCGTCCTCGCCGGCGCTGGCAATCATGGCCTTTCGGAGCTCTGTTGCGGTCAACATTTATTTCGTCCACCCTTCGACGTTGGAACCATTTTCATTTCTGGACAATTACTGCGGAGATAAATCCGCCAGCGCCTCGAGCGACGACCAACGCAGTCTCGAGGGAGCCATGTCGGGCCTGCCCACATACGAGATCGATGGGAAGGTCCGTCGAGGAGACATTCGGGGTGGGAGGAACGATGCCGCTGCCCAGTGCAAGCAAAGCCGTCACGACGTCCAATGGGCCAGCTCCAGCCATTACACGGCCGGTACCACTTTTCGGTGCGGTCACGGCAACCTTTCGGGCACCGAAGATGGTTGCCAGCACTTCAGCCTCTGCTTCGTCGGCGGCGCGAGTGCCTCCAGCGTCAGCGAAGACGACATCTACTTCTGCCGGAGCGATTCCGGCATCTGCCAACGCTGTGGTGATGGCATGATGCAGCGGTCGAGTGTACGAGTGATCATCGCGGGGGTTGAACGCTGAGGCGTACCCGGTGATGCGCCCGTAGTTGTCGGCTCGTGCAGTGTCCGCTGTTTCCAGGACCAGCATGGCACCACCTTCGCCGGCGACGTAGGTGTCGGCGCCTTGGCTGAACGGCAGATAACCCTGTGAGGGAACGCGAGTGGTGGCCAGGGTTCCGGTTCCTTGGTGTGAGACCCATCCCCAAGGATCGAATGACGATTCCATGCCGCCGGTAATCGCCAGAGAACATCGCCCGGCCTTAATATTTCGCCGTGCATGTCCGAGAGCGTCAAGTCCTCCAGCTTGCTCGGCCACCAAAACAGCCCCGGGCCCTTTGGCCCCGTGCCGGATGGATATTTGGCCCGTGTTCACCGCATAGAACCAGGCGAAGCATTGGTAGACACTGACGCTTTCGCGCCCTTCCGTCCACAGTCGTTGCATTTCCTTGTGGGAGAACTCGAACCCCCCGGTTGCGTTCGATGTGACCACCGAGCAGTCGAAAGGGTCTCTTTGGGTCAAATCCACCTGAGCGTCGACGATTGCACGCTCGGCAGCAACGAGGGAAAGTTGGGTGACTCGATCGGTCTGTTTGATCAGACGGCCGGGTAGGTGGTCCTTCGGATCGAATCCGGTGATGATTCCCGCTAACGCTGCAGCGTACCTGCGGTCGTATTCGGGCAGCACTTGAATTCCTGAGTGTCCGGCAATTGTGCGTTGCCAGTACTCGTCGACAGTCATTCCTGTCGGAGCAAGAACATCCACACCGGTTATCACACAGTCATTTCCGTTCATGCGGATACCTTTCGCAACACCATCGCACTCTGGAAACCTCCGAAGCCACTCCCAACGGTTAAGACGGTGCTTAGCGCGGCCTCCCGTGCCGTCAGCGGCACATAATCCAAATCACAGAGAGGATCCGGTTCGTGCAGATTGGCGGTGGGGGGTACGAGGGAATCCCGCATAGCCAGGATGCAGGCTGCGATCTCGATCGATCCGATGGCCCCGAGTGAATGTCCAACCATCGATTTGATGGAACTGACAGGAACCCGAAACGCATGTGTTCCCAGACTTCGCTTGATCGCAGCAGTTTCGTGGATATCGTTCTGTTTGGTTCCGGACCCGTGAGCGTTTACGTAGTCGATGTCGCCGGCAACAGCTTGTGCTGACGCCATCGCTCTGTTGATGGCCACCGTCATCTCTTCACCTTCGGGCGTCAAACCTGTCATGTGGTGAGCGTTACAGGTAGAGGAGTAACCAGCGATCTCGCCGAAAATCTGCGCCCCTCGTTGCCGTGCGTGCTCGAACTCTTCGAGGACAAACATGGCCGAACCTTCAGCGATGGCAAACCCGCTGCGCCGACGGTCGAAAGGTTTGGCTGCAGTAGCGGGGTCATCATTGTCGGGTGTCGTTGCGCGAATCGCGTCGAAGCACGCGACTGCGATGGGGGTGATCGGAGCATCGGTGGCCCCTGCCACCATCACGTCAGCCGAACCCTCTTCGATAAGAGTGGCGGCATGCCCGATCGAATCGATTCCGGACGTACATCCAGCCGAGATGACACTGACAGGCCCCTCCGCGTCGACGACCTGGGCGACTTCCCTCGCGATCGAACCTGGAGTGAAGTAATCGAAGAGATGTGCGGAAGCGTAGCGCTCGTCAACAAACCACTCCGTGCCGTCATCGGAGAGCACCACGTACTCGTTTTCCACACTGGTGGCGGACCCCACCGCATTGCCTACCGTCACTCCGACACGTAGTCGATCGATGTCGGCGCCGATACCCGCCTGCTCGATTGCCCTGCGGGCGCATACAACTGCCAACATCGAGGCTCGGTCGAGACGCCTTGACTCGCGATGGGTGAGCCCCATCGTGAGCGGATCGAAGTCGATCTCACCACCCACCTGGGACCTGAAGGGTGCAGGGTCGAAGGCGCTGATGCGGCGGATCGCTGTGCGCCCTGCCGTAATCATCGACCAGAAACCCTCGGTATCGATCGAACCGGGCGCCAGTACCGACACCCCTGTCACAACCACTCGACGACGATTCACACCCTCACTTTGGTGCCGGGATCTCCAGATCATGTCGAGATGTCGTCGCGGTCCCTCCCGAACGAACTTCGAATCGATCTGGACTCCCGGTGCACAGCCTGGGCAAGACAGGTTGTCGATGTGGTTCGGAGGAACTATGGGTGGATTGGCACTGGTAACTGGTGGAACAAGTGGGATCGGGTACTCGTGTGCCCTGCAACTCCAGAACGCCGGCTTCGATGTCGTCGTTACAGGCCGAGATGAATCCAAACTCGACAGAGCAATCGCCTCGGAACCCGGGCTCACCGGGTACGTGAACGACGTCCGCGACCGCGCCGCAGTGCACGATTTGGTCACCACAATCGTCACCGACCACGGACCGATCGAGGTTCTGGTCAACAACGCCGGCCGCGGGGGCGGCGGCCCGATCACAACGATCACCGACGAGTTGTGGCTCGATGTGATCAACACCGACCTCAGCAGCGTGTTCTGGGTAACACGGTCCGTCCTCGCTCAATCACCGAGCATCCAAAGCACCACCGGGCGCATTATCAATATCGCCTCGACCGGAGGTAAGCAGGGCGTCCCCTTCGGCACTCCGTACTCGGCCGCCAAAGCTGGAGTCATCGGCTTCACCAAAGCCCTCGCCAAAGAACTCGCGCCCAGCGGGGTGACCGTCAACGCCGTCTGCCCCGGTTACGTTGAGACTCCGATGGCCGTGTCCATCCGCGAGTCCTATGCCGAAATGCAGGGTGTGCCCGAACACCAGGTGCTCAAGGAATTCGAATCCAAAATCCCGTTGGGCCGCTACAGCACGCCCGACGAAGTCGCTGCCATGGTCACCTATCTCGCGGGCCCTTCCGCCGCCTCGATAACCGCACAGGCGATCAATGTTTGCGGCGGACTTGGAATCTACTGAACTTCACACACCGAAAGCGGTCCACATGAGCACACCAGATACCACAGACCACGGCCAGGCTTTCTATCACACAAACCGCCTCAATGGCTACGACCTGGTTACCGTCAAAGCGGCCAATTACCTACTGTGGCGCTGCCCTCCCACCCGCCTGACCGAGCACTACGACAAGAATGTTTCCGGACGACATCTCGACATCGGCCCAGGCTCGGGGTACTACCTCGATCACTGCACTTTCCCGATACCCGATCCTTCGATCACCTTGCTCGACCTCAACCCTGACCCTCTCACTTTTGTCAGCCAACGGATATCGCGGTACCACCCGACCACAGTGCAAGCCGACCTCCTCGGCGACCTTCCTCCCATCCCGAACGCACCCTTCGACTCAATCGCTCTGAACTACGTATTGCACTGCCTCCCCGAGCACCCGTCCGGACGCCAAGGAGTCTTTGCGCGCATCAAACCTCTGCTCTCACAGGGCGGCGTGGTCTTCGGAAGCACTGTCGTTACCGGTGGAGCACCGGCGACATTTCTGTCTAACGCATTCAACGCGCTGTACCAACGCATGGGCGCATTCCACAATCAAAACGACACCGTCGACGCCCTCCACTCCGCGCTCGGTCAACATTTCGAAGACCATGTTCTCGAAATTCGCGGCAGCGTAGTACTTTTCACGGCTCGGAGGCCTCGATGACGGGACACATACCGGCCCAACTTCACACCGACATCAGTTTGTTCTACGCGCGTCACATGCGCGCGATGGACGAAGGTCGCGTAGCAGATTGGACCTCCGATTTTACCGAAGACGCCATCTTCATCACCAACGCACGCCCGGACCACCAAATCGGACGCTCACAGATCGCGCAGGGCGCCCACACCGCTGCGCAAGCACTCAACGACGTCGGCGACCGACGCCGGCATTGTCTGTCCAACCTCGAGGTACACAGAGTCAATCCTGAAAGCACAGACATCCGCGTCCACAGCTACGCGTTGATCGTCCGAACTCCGCCCAACGGACCATCAGCCACCGAGTTCTTGTGTACATGCACCGATGAACTAACCACCATCGACGGACGGTGGCTAATAATGCGACGCCGTGTAGAACGCGACGATTTGTGTGGTGAGTAGGTACTGAGCAGGCATGCACCGTGAAGCCGCTGGGCACCTTTCGGTGCCAGCGGCTTCGTCATATCTACCGGACGTCAATAACTTGCACATCGGACAACGGCGTGTCAGGATCGCTCGTCATCCGAAAGGCGGCGGTGTGGCGCAGGTCGTGAATGGTCCAATTGGATCCCAACATCGACTGCGCCCATGAGAAGATCGCGCGCGCTTTCGAATACGACAGCTGCCGCCACGTCATCCGCAGGGGCTCATTGCCGTCGCGAGGGGCATCCTTTCCCCATGCCTCTTCTTGTTGATAGATCCGTAACCACACGAATGCATCTGGCGACGCCGACAACTGTTGGACCTCCCAGGTCCTCTTCCTTGTTACGGTGATCAATTGCTGCCCGGGCCCGCACTCTTCTGGCACATCGACAGGAGCTCGTCGGCGCGGGCACCAGTCGAGACCCAAAAGGCCAACATTGCCCGATCTCGGTTAGAGGACAACCTCGCGAATAGTTCGTTGAAACGATCGTCGGGAATGCGCTTCGGTATCCGTTTCGGAACTTTGAGTCGGTATCGGCCCTTCCGCTCGTTACGAAACGGATCCTGCGGATCGTGATGCGCGTTCGACCGAAAAGCACGGGGCGAGCGATCCACCGGGAACGGATTGACGACCGGCCCAGCACCGATGCTCATCTGAAAATCGTAGAACGCCCGCAACACCGTTTCCGCGTGCGCTCGAGTGGCCGGGGAGAATTTCTGTCCCTGCCGCGGCTTGCCGGTGACCTCGTTGACCACCCAATGACCACTCTTGGTCGCGTTGCCCCCCACAGGTGTTGTGCCGGAGACTTTTTCGCCACGCCTCCGCCAGTGTTCACGCCTGGGTTTATCCGCAATCTTCATCCAACGCGCAAAATCACGGCCCTCCGCGGGAGTGGCTCTCTCCCATCCCACGTCGACCGCTGCGAGAAATCTCCACCACCGCAACAAGTCATGCCCGTACGATCGGATCGTCGCCGATGACCGGTCACACGCGTGAAGTTCCTCGAAAAATATTGTCGCAGTGCCGATTACCTCACCTGACGCATCGAGCAACCGGTACGGCTCCGCTTCGGAACCTGTCGAAATCAGCCGCCCCACGTCGGGAACGACAAGCCCTGCAAGATCAGCCCGGCGCGTCTCGCTGCACATACTGAGGAAAGTATCAGCACACACCCTGACCTGCAATGATGCGATTCGTTAGTTCAGTTAATACGCCAGCGCTCCCCCGTCGGTGGATTGCCGAGTGTGGCGAGCATCGGCGGCACTGGCTTTCCCGTGGCGGGACTCATCTGTCCACTGTGCGCGGGTTTGTCCTGCTTCGCGGCTGTTTTCGGGAGGTTGAGACACTGTCGATATGACTCGAACCCCCGCCCCGGACGAGGGCTGGACTCCACCGCCTGACGAGGGTCAGGCTGGAATGGTTCTTCTGCCGAATGGTTGGTGGGGATTTCGGTACAAGGCTGGGGTGAGGCCACTCATCGTGGAGAAACCGGAAGAACGCGACGCACCGCCGGACACATCCGCCGGGTTCGATCATCCGGATCACTGATCCTAGAGGTCTATAAATAGCCTTTCACCTGGGAAGACGACACGTCCCCTCGCCCCTCTCCGGGCCTTCGGGCTGGGCACCCGCTCGTCCCTCGGATCAGGGGACACCCCGTTGAGTTCAACACCCGATTTCGGACACGATGCGCAGGTCATCGAGCCGCTCGATGACTCACCCGGCCAGTCGCGCTCGTGCGTTCGTGAGCGATGCACTGCGCTTGGACTTCGACGAAAGCTGAGGAATGCGCCCCATCGCCCCGCGATCACACGTCCGAACTATCGCTGCTCTTCTGGCCGCTTGTGCGGCCGGCACCACTGCGGTCGTTGCCGTCGCCCCGGCAGCGAGTGCGTCGCCGATCATCTACCCGGCCGCGTTGACCGACAGCTTCTACGCCTCGCCCGCCGATCTGGCCGACCACCGACCTGGTGACGTGCTCGCTGCGCGGCCGGTGTCGGCGCCGGCAGGCTTTCTCAACACCGATGCGGTGCAGCTGAAGTTCCGGTCGACGAATTCTGAGGGCCGCCCGATTGCTGCGGTGACCACGGTGCTTTCACCTCGCGGCGCCGCGCCGGGTCGGCCGTTGTTGTCGTATCAGCACATCATCAATGCTCTGGGGCTCGGCTGTGCGCCGTCGACCGCGATGTACACCGACGACCCGAAGCTGGCGATCCGCGAAGCCCCTGGCCTGAACGTCGCCATCGCGAAGGGATGGTCGGTGTCCATCTCCGACCATCTCGGCCCGTCCAGCGCCTACGGGGCGGCCAAGCTCGGCGGACAGATCACCCTCGACGGCATCCGCGCCGCGCAACGATTCGACGCGCTCGGCCTCGGCGCGAGCCCGGTCGGGATGGCCGGCTACTCCGGCGGCGGAATGGCGACGGCGATGGCCGCGGCGATCGCCCCGGTCTACGCTCCGGAACTCGAGCTCGCGGGCAGCGCCTACGGCGGCGCTCCGATGAACATCGACAAGATGGCCAAGGCCCTGGGCCAGCAAAAACACCCGGCATTCGGGTTGGCAATGGCCGCGGCGCTCGGCCTCGAACGTGAATACCCAGACCGTATGCCGATCACGAGTCAGCTCAACGCTGCCGGGCAGGAACTGCGTGATCAGATCGCCAATGCCTGCACCAACGAGATCATGTTGTACGGCGCCGGCCGATCCCTTGCCGATGTCGCGGATCCTGATGTCGGGATGGCGCTACTCGACAGCGCGGACATTCAGGCCGTGTTCGCCGACAACAGCGTCGAAGACGTTGCTTCGGTTCCCAATGCCCCTGTGTACGAGTGGCATTCCGGAACCGATGTCCTGATCCCGGTCGAGGCGATCGACTCGACAATGGCGCGGTACTGCGAAGCCGGGGTGCCGGTCACTTCCGATGTGGTCTCCGCACCCGACCACCTCTCTGCGGCGGTGATCGGCTTACCCGGCGCACTCAAATTCCTCGACGACCGCTTCGCCGGCATCGCTCCGACCACGAGCTGCTGACACCCATCTCCGATCCCCCACCACAGAGAGCAGAGCGCATCATGAGCATCGCAACACGATCCTCCCCCTCGACGTTCACGGCATGTGCCCTCATGGCCGGGCACCGCGTGCAGTTCGTTCAACCGGCAGACCTGTGGTGGACCGTCCGTGCGGTATCCGAGGACCACCAATTCGTAGTCCTCACCAGGCCAAACCCCGAAGGCGAGGGCGTCATCTACATAATCATCGACAACAACCGCGGTGTTCGAGGACCGGCCAGCATCTGGGGGAACGGCTACGAAACCGACGATCAGATAGCCCGATCCCTCAGCGACCTCGTCGATGGAAGATCGGAAGTCAGCCGCCGGCCATCGCGATGGGAAGAGACGCGCATCGCCGCGGTACTGCTGCCCGTGAGTCCGCCGAGCGTCGACGGCGAGCAACGATGACGATGACGTCGCCATATCTGAGCTGCAACGGGTGTGGAATCACCACCGAGGAGAACGAAAACGGTTGCGCTGAAACCGAATCCAGCCTGCAACGAGGGTGGACGCATGCCAGGGACGAAAGCTACTGCCCTATCTGTGCTGATGTTCGGTCACAGACGTGGCCGGACACCGAGGCAACGGATGGAAAGGCCGAGTCCATGATTCCGAGAGAAACCCCCCGAGTGCGCGAAACAACGATCAGGGCAGGAGTGGCCGGCATCGCAGGCGGGTTCGCACTCGCGACCATCTTTCTCGCATTCACCCCGTACCGTGCTGGTGTCGCCTGCGGCGTGTTCCTGGCCGTGGTGTACGCCGTCGCGTTGGCCATCCTCTGCGCCCCCCGAGATCCGGCGCGAGGCAAAGACCCGGCGCACGCGCGATTGACCGAACCCGTGGCGTTAACTTGCTGACAAGTCGGCAGTTGAACACCTCCCGATGCCCCGGCGACGTCGCCGGGGCATCGCCGTATCCGGACTCTCGCATCTTTGTGCAAAACCGGAACACGTACAGGTCAGCGGACCGCAGAGCACCGCACACACGCCCCGGACTCGCGCGCGTCGCTCCCGCTGCCTGACCGGGAGTTCGTGGCACAGTGGCATCGACAGCCATTTCACAAGGGGGAGCACTACATGTCAGATGTCTACTACAACCAGGTGATGCACCCGCTGTTCAGCGGATACTTCGAGACGCTGCCGGAAGTCCGCGAGGTACTCGAAGAGAACAGACTCGAACTGAAGGACGTCTCACCAGAGCACCGAGAGTGGAGGCTCGTCGAGAGCTACCTCGATGAGGGCGGCCTCGCCGACAGGTTCCACAGGCTCCGTTACCTCGACGAGGACGAAGATGGTCCGGCCGAGCGCTGGGCCTTCAGTTACTCCACGCCCAACGACGTGCTCTTCAATGGCGTTCTCATCCGAGACCTGGAAACTGGTGAATGGGACTAGAATTCGCCGGTCGTCATGACTAACCGGCTTCACCCCGAGTATTGGACAAGTCCGGAACTCATCGAACTCGCCGAGCAGGTCGTGGAAAACACGCGTGGCAGTGTCAACGATCAGTCCGAGATGACGAAACAAGACCGCGCCAGGGTACGTGCGGAGGTCGCTGCCAAAGAGGCGGCGGAACAAGCCGAGGCGGACACCATCGCTCGTGCGAATGCACCGCGCAGCCTGTGGCAGCGCCTGACCGCACCTCTGTTCGGAACCGCTGACCCTCGGATCGACAGCACACATCTCTGCCCGCACGGTGCGCCGTGCGGGCAGTTCTATTGTGCGGCACTGACCGCATCGGAAGTAACCCATAACCACAGGTCCAAGCCTGTTTTACCGTCGCCGGTGGTGGCGTGAATTTTGACGCACCCCAGCTTGTGCACTGCCGGCCATTGACCATCGCGGACAACCATCAACATCATCCGTTCTGGATGCTTGATGCAGCTCGTTCGAGACCCATAGGTAAGGGTGCGACATCGCAATAACAGCTGCGGAGATCCCTCTCAATGAAGCAAAGGGTTTTCGCAGATCGCACGATTTGAAAGCCGCAGGTTACATTTCAAGAACAAATCCGGCCGGTTTGTATTTCGCGCGTCGAAGACAAAAAGAGATTGATGCAGGTCAACATACCTAACCGGCGCGCGACATGCCTGACCACTCTATCGTGTGTGTCCCAATAGGGACTTTCATAACCATTGCTAACGATTGGTCTGTCCCTTACCCTTCGGTTGAGCGTGGCGACGGTGGCATCGTCCCGCTCATGGGGGTCTCATTTTGGGGAGAATCTCCCGTCCATGGGCCCTCCCTTCAGAAGCCAAATAGGCTGACATTCAATGTAAGTGAGAGGAACGAAATGAAATTTCGTGCCGTAGCGCTATTGCTGTCAATCGGGCTCGCAACGATCGCAGGGACACAGTCTGCTCTCGCCCAGCCTGCTGACAGTTCAGCGATGAGCCCCAGTCTGACTGTCGCCCTGCAGGACGCCACTACTGACAAACCTATCGACGATGAAGCGCTCCGATCGACGTTGACGTCGCGATCGCAATCTGAGTTCGCAACGTATGCCGTTCTGGGAGAGGGTGAATCATACGAGCTGACGCACTCGAGAATCGTCGAACGCCACGATGGCACCTACCTGGTGTCGGTACCGATCACAGGCGCGGAATACGGCAGTTCCATGTCCGTTCTCCTCGATTCCAAACTGAACCCGGTCTCTACTATCCAGATCAGTCTTCACGAAATCGACGAGAACTCAGGCACAGTCGAGATGTTCGTCGACGGCGACCAGACGTTCTCTCAGGTGGTCACAGCGCCAGAAGAATCGAATACGCCACAAGCGCGGGGGATGAACTGGGGGGATCTCAACCGGTGCCTCTCTGCGGCAGGTATTTCAAGTTGGGCAATCGCCGGGCTGAGTGTTCTCTGTGGTGCGGCATGCGCAGCGACCGCCGGGGCTGCTTGCCTGGGATGCATCGCCGTCGCCGGAGGAATCGCCGGTGGCACTGTCGGTGGCTGCGTCGCGTCGGCCTGGCACTAGAGTCCGATCATGACCAAGAATTCGTTTCGTATCGTCAACGGACTCTGCATGGCACTGGTAGTAGTTGGTGTGATGTTGCCGATCATGGTCAAAGGCAGCACCACCGGGATCATCGGATGGTCAATTGCGTTGATTGCGTTGGTCATCTGGCTGTCCTCGGCGTTGCTCTCACGCCGTGCGGCTCACAGCGAGGACCCTACGTCGGATCGACCCTAGCCAAGCTCGACACGTCTGAATACAACGAATGGCCCCACCACTCAGGTTCGGTTGAGTGGTGGGGCCATTCGTATGTGATGACAGAGACCGGCAAAGAGAGATGAGCGGGGTATAGGGCGAAGGGTGGATGCCGTGACAAGCCGGATCGAAAAGAGGATCTGGTCCATGGTCAGCCGCCGAACCATGGCTACAACAGAGCCACTGTCCGTCAGCCCTGTTAACTGCACTAAAGATGGGTATCCTGCCGCCGAGGACAGGGGTGCGCAATGGACGAGGTACGACGTCAGGTGTTCGAAGGTCGGATCGAACTGCCCCGGATCGGCGAGGTGCGTCGAACCATCGATGCCGCCAGGGTTCCCTATTCGGTGCTCGTGAGCGGATACGAAGTAGAACCGATCACGACCTACCTGTGGAGTCTGGCGCTTTCGGATGTCAGCCCCCTGACCGTCCGGTCCTACGCACACGATCTGCTGCGTTGGTGGACAGTGCTCGCGGTGGTGAGTGTGGAGTGGGACCGCGCCTCGCGTACCGAAACTGAACTGATGGTGGGGTGGCTAAGGACAGCAGTGAACCCGCAACGACGACGAGCTGATCTTTCTGCCGCGCAACCGGGTTCGGTCAACCTTCGAACCGGAAAACCTGTACTCGCAGCAGGGTATGCGCCGTCCACGATCAATCACGCTCTCACCGTGGTGTCCTGCTTCTACGAGTTTCACCTGACATACGGGCGCGGTCCCCTGGTGAATCCTGTGCCGTCGTTGGATCGAGGACGTCTGCTAGGGCACCGCAGCCCAGTCGACCCACTCCCTCGGTTCCGGCGAGCTCCGCTCCGTCAGAAAACGACTCAGCGTGCGCCGAGATCCATTCCGGACCGATTGTGGACTGAATTGTTCGCGACGATGACCCACGACCGAGATCGTGCGCTGCTGGCATTTGCGGTCTCGTCCGGAGCGCGCGCCAGCGAACTACTGGGCGTACTCGGAGAACGGGTGAACTGGGGTGCGCAACAGATATGGGTGGTCTCGAAAGGCAGCCGGGAGCTCTCGGCGGTTCCGGGATCTCCGGAAGCATTCGACTACCTGGCACGATACTTCGATCGGTGTGGGACACCACGCCCACACGAACAGATCTGGCGCACTCTGCGCGGCAATCGTCGTCCGTTGACCTATTCCGCGCTGCGCCGAATCATGCAGCGCAGCAACGAAAAGTTGGGTACGAACTGGACTTTCCACGACATCCGGCATACGGCTGCAACGAGGATGGCGAACGATCCACATTTAACTCTGCCAGAGGTTCAGACCGTCCTGCGACACCGCCACTTGTCGGCCACAGAGATCTACCTGCAACCTCGGATCGAGGACATGCACGACAAGTTGCAGGAGCATTTCAGCAAGTCTCGTCCGGAGCGGACCTACACAGCTGGGTATCGAGACGAGGACGTGCGGGCGGTGTTCGGTGGTTGAGATACCGGTAAGCCGGGCCAGGCGGACCCAGGAGCAACGACAGACGATCCGAACCACCCGATTCTCGAGACCTGCAGTCATCGCTGAGCCTGCGGCGCCACGCTCTATGCATCAATATGGGGATTTGACCAGCGCACCGATCGAGACGATCTGCGTTGTGGCCAAGCGGGTATGGCCGATGCCGATGAGTAGCCGCAGGACTCGCGATCGTGGTCTCCGCAAGATGGCTGCCTACCTGGATAGGTATCCGGGTATGACGTGGCAGCAACGATGGGAGGCTAGCGATTTGAACGCTACGCCTGCCGCAGACGTCGCTGGAACCGGGAATGCGGCGCGCGCTGAGTTCAACCAGGGTGCGGCAGCATTGTTCTCATTGTGGGTTGTCCAACCGGGGCTTGCAGTGTTCCGCTCCAACAGGTTTACACGATATTCTGCACATTTCATTGCGGCGGAGAGCGATCCATCGTTGGATGCGTACGTCCGCGCGGTCAACAGCACCTCGGTCAGTGACGTGTTCCAGCGCTGGGCAATCTTCGATGTGTGTGTCGCACTGACAACTCAGGGCATACCGTTCGCGGACCTGACACATGAGGCGTTCATGCACTATGCGGTATAGACTCGCGAATCCACCAGCCGTACCGGTCTCCATATCGGTAAATACGTCGGACATCTCGCCTGGCACGTCCTGCACTCGATGGGCCAGTTCCCTGCCGCCTCCCCAAGCACGTTGCGGGGTGCTCTGCGGGCCCCACAGTTGACGACCATCCAAATGGTCGATCAGTACCAGATCCGGGATCCGCGGATACGGAAGCTGTTCGTCGACTACCTCGACCGGCGGTGCGCCCAAGTCAGTTATTCGACGCTGTCGCGACAGGCGCACATCGTTCTCAAGGTGTTCTGGAAGGCTGTCGAGCTCATCAACCCCGATCAGTCGACCCTGCTCAGGACTGAGGAGATCTACCTCCAGTGGCGCGCCACCATTGCGTTCCGAGAGGACGGCGAGGCTCGGGCGGACCAGATGGACATACTGACCACCGTGCGTGCCCTCTATTTCGACATCCAAGCGTGGGCCGTTCATGAACCACAGCACTGGGCACAGTGGTCAGTGCCCTGTCCTATCCCTCGCAGCGACATGCGTGGTCGCGCCAAACACAAACGCCGAGTACGAGAACGCACCCACGACACGATCCGAGTCCTCCAACCACTCCTACCTGTACTGGTGGATTACGTGGATTCACAATACGAGTACTGGCGCGATCTACTCGAACAAGGATCCGCGGCGAACGAGAACGAACACTTCACCCTCCGAGACCGCCAGGACACCCGAGTCCATTCCCGCGAAGACACGCGTTTGATTCGTATCGGTGACGCACCCAGGGTGCATGTCAGAGACGAAGCGACAGGAAGGCGGATCGACGTCAAACGCCAGGAGGATTCCGCCTTTTGGACGTGGGCGATAGTGGAGACCTTGCGGCACAGCGGACTGCGAATCGAAGAACTGACCGAACTCTCACATCTGAGCGTGCGCCAATATCAGAGACCGAACGGGGAGGTCATCGCCTTGTTGGTGATCGCCCCGTCCAAGACGGACCGAGAACGGGTCATCCCGATGTCGGCGGAGCTGTTTCACATTGTTGCGTGCATGATCCGGCGCATCACAGCGGGCCGGAAGTCGGTGCCGCTCGCTACCCGCTACAACGACAATGAGCGTCTTACCAGCGATCCGCAACCGTTTCTGTTCCAGCGCCACATCGGTCAACGAGTCGAGGTCATGACCACCGGATCAATCGGTACACGGCTACGAGCGGTGTGTGAAGAACTCGCTGCAACCGATCCTCGGTTCGCAGGAGTTCATTTCCGGCCGCACGACTTTCGTCGTTTGTTCGTCACCGACCTCGTCAACAACGGCTTGCCGATTCACATCGGCGCCGCGCTGCTCGGACACCTCGATCTGGAAACCACCCGCGGTTACGTCGCTGTCTTCGAAGAAGATGTCACCCGCCACTACCAAGCCCACCTACAACGTCGAAGGGCGATGCGCCCGGCCGAGGAATACCACCCCGTCACCGCCGAAGAATGGGCGGAATTCGAAGCGCATTTCGACAAACGGAAGGTCGAACTCGGCTCGTGCGGACGTCCGTACGCCACACCCTGCTCCCACGAACACGCTTGCATCCGCTGCCCGATGCTGCACGTGCACCCGAAAATGATCCACCGACTCACCGAAATCGAAAACGACCTCATCGCCCGCCGTGAACGCGCCGACTCCGAAGGCTGGCAAGGCGAAATCGAAGGAATCGACCTCACGCTCACCTATCTCCATGCCAAGCGCGATCAAGTCAGCCGACAGCTGCGCCACAGCGTCGACGTCGGAATCCCAACATTGCGGAAAAGCAGTCGCGACTCGGGACACCAGGACCTGATTTCCGCTCCTGACTGTGAGGGCGTGAATAGGCCCCGCTAGACGGCTTCACCACGACTCTCCCTGCGCCTCACCGGTGGTGTTGCAATGGTTTGATCTGGCCTCAAGATGGTTGGTTGCGAACATCGCAGTCCACGACCGCAAGGGTGGTGTCACAGAGGGATCGTGGATGGAGCGGTTCGCACAAATCCGGCCACCGTCGGCCGACTCGTCTACCCCGGCGCCAACATCGATACCGGCACCCACTCCTCCCTGATTACTCACACCGAACCCACCCGGCTGCACGGCACCCGCACGGTCATGACCTAGCAGAAACCCCGGTCCCGGGCCCACGTCAACTCGTCTCTTGTTCGCCGCTCACGCGAAACACCGGGAGCATCGCCAGCGGCATGCGCGGCGACACCGAAGGCCGTCATCGACGTCACCTCCCACTCACGCGGCACACCGAAATCCGAGGCAACAGCATCACGATCGAACGCACGGAACTGATGAGCATCAACCCCGATCGCCATCGCCTGCAACGTCATATGCGCAACCGCCTGACCAAGGTCATATCGCGAGAACTCCGAATACTCCCAATCGGTCTCCTCGACCAGAACACGCGCCAGATTGACGACAAGGACCGACGCATCGGGTGCCCACCGCAACGAGCTGCCCACTAAGTGCCGAACAACCCGAGCATGCACTCGATCGCCTCGGCGCCCGACGATGAAGGCCCAAGGCTGCGAGTTGCCCGCAGACGGCGCCAACCTGCCAGCATCCACAATCGTGTCGACCACTACGTCACTGACCACGGCATCTCGATCGAACTGCACAGGGCTATGCCGATGCAGAATCGCCGGATGGACCACCGGAACAACCGGCACCTCACACAGACTCATCTATCCAGTGTGACAACTCCACTCACCGACGCCAGTTTCAGGAGACACCTGCACGTCTTCCCGGAGGTCTGCCGCCAAGGGCACTCGACTTCTGACCTTTACGTTCAGAAGTGCACTGCGCCAGCTGGTTTGACCGAAACGGTGACTACTCGGCTCGATGGGGTGGCTGCCCGAATACGCGCACCCATTGATTTCCGTCTTCGTCGCCGAAGGAGATGTCTACCTGCACATCGCCTTCACCCTCGAACAGGTACACGACTGCGGCTTGCTGTTCCGCAGTCAGCACCTTGGGGAACGAGTCAGGCAGAGCCGCCTGGACCTGCGCATTTAGCGCGGAGAACTGTGGTGAAGCGACGAGATAATTGGTCATCACGCCCGCATACGGGCTAAGGCCACCCGGTGGAATCGCACCGACCATCCCTGGCATCGACTGAGCGTGTTGGCTGACACTGTCCAATGTTCCCTCCAGCGTCGCAGGTAAGAGCTCTCGGAAAAGCTCAGCAAGAGGTAGTCGCCCCTTCGCGGGTTCGCATGTGAACGTCGAGCGGTTCCCCAACTCGTCAACTACGTATACATCGACGACCAGATGCGTGATCGGGCCTCGGGTGCCGTTGTGGACGGTGACCGTCCACAGTCGTTTTCCCACCGGGACTTTCTCTGCAGAAGCGGTGACAGCGCGTACTCGACCACTGTTGCTCCCCGAGTCGGATGCCGCGTAAGAGATCTGAGTGATGTTGTCCCGCCCCACACGCAGATCTTGTTGTGACGACGTGAAGCTGTGGTGCACGGAGGTGGTGTCGCTAGTTGCCGCCGAGCTAGCGGAGGGCTGAACGGATTCGGCGGCCACCACTCCGCTGATTCGGATTGACCCATCGGTAGCCACGTCCTGGGCAACGACTCCGCTCCCGCCGCGGACGTTCACATCGGTGATTTCGATGTCGCCCATCGCTGACACGCGAGAAAGTCGCACACCCACTTTCTCAGCGGTCTCCGGAGCATTGTCAGCGACCACACGCACAACGTCCTGAGCCAGTACTTCGAGATCGGAATCCTCCCCGGCGCCGGCCGACGCGAGCTTTTTGGCGAGCAACTGCCGCCGTAGTTCCTCGTCAGGCTCGGCCTCGAGTCCCTCGACTTCGGCCGACACTGATGCGTACCGCTCTCCGAGATACCGCTTCAACGCACCATACGAGTCGACCACAGCGTTCTTGGCTGTTTCACGAGCACCTTCGGATGCACCCAGAGCAACCGCAACCGCGACGAGAGTCAACGGATCCATATCTCCACCTCCCAGAACGTCGAACCGACTGGCCGACCGTCGATACGTGAACCTAGCCGAGCACTACGACAAAGCCCTGCGAAAGTCTGCACAAACCGGCCACCGTCCCGGCGGACCCACAACCGGGGACGGGATTGCAGTACTGCGCAAGGTCAAAAGTGGGCTATCTCGGCTTTTCAAGACTCCGTGTACTCCGGATTCACTTCGCCTACACAAGAAGAGCCCGAACCTAGCAACTTCGACCTGCGGTACGGTCGGGCATGTCGTCGATCCCTCTTGCCTCCCGTCACCGACCCCCGGGGTTGTTGACAGCGGTGTGCACTGGACTCTTGTCGCTCGGCATCGTCTTCGCCGCCATCGATTGGTGGCCCGGCGCCGGGCACCGAGTGGACGAACTCACCAACCTGCTGATCTTGCTGGTACTCGGGGTTTTACTTCTTGTCACCGGGATCGTCTGGGCAGTGAAGACTTTCGGCATCGTATGCCGCGATCGCCGATGGTCATGGAGGATCCTTCCGGCACCGTCCATCGTCGTGGTGGCGCTCGTGATCGCGCTGCTGGTCCCCAAACCCTCATTCCAGTCCTCCCGCGAAGACTTCGAGATGGCCGTGCGGAATCTTCCGAACACATCGGAACCCATCTCGGACAGTGACGTCCACGTCGGCCCGTTCACCATGTCGAGGATCACCCGGTATCCCGCGGGGACTGTCTACTTCTACCACGCTGATCAGGTGCGATTCCGGTCGATCGGCGGTTGGGTGTATTCACCCGACGGGCCGCCAGCTGGCGACAAATATTACGAGAAGTTCGAAGTCACCCATATCGACGGCCCGTGGTACGAATTCCGTGGCAGACAGCCGAACTGGTAGGACACAACCGAGACAACACCGAAGGCACAGACCCACACATCATCGCAGTTCGGCAAGGGCCACTGCCTACCACACCGATCCAACTCCCCTCATACGGAGACATGATCACAAGGCGTCAAATGTCTTGTCGCCCATCGGAATCTGATCGTCTGATGTAGGCAAAACCGGCCGGATCGATGGGACGCTCCGGTACCTGACGAAGTGTGTTGACTATCGTCATCCACCGACTGCGGTCGGCAGTCAACACGCGGAGAGCCCCGCGTCGGAAAACTACGGCAAGTTCTCCCCCATGATCCGAATGCTCTGGCTCACTGAACTTTCGGATCTCAGCTTCCGTGCCCTCGATCTCGGTCTCAATGGCGGCCAAGACTTGTTCGGCGACGTCAGCTAGCTCCTCTCCTACCGGAAGTGCGCTGGCAAAATTGCCTGCTGCGGCCTGAAGTTCCTTACCTTGTCCCTGCATCCGTTCATTGTCCACCAGAGATCAAACTTCCCTGGTAGGAACTCGGCGCGACGCGACCGTCGATACTTCATCCGGGTGGTGCACACGTTCCCCCGGTCGCTCGAACGTATTCAGAGCGTTTCTGCGGGTTTCGGTGTGCGTTTTGACAATCAACCAACCGGCCGATTGTCGTCGTAATGAGAGAAGCTCACCTACTCGGGTGCCGCCGCTCGCCTACTCAGGTGCCGCCGACTTCCACACCTGCAATAGATAGCTTTCTTGAATGGACGAATTCACATCGTTTTGATTCGCTAGCCGCCCTCGGGTGGACACCCGCACGGTGTACGTACCCGGGCCGTCGGAGGTGATCGGCCGTTCGAAACCTCTCGCATACGAGAACGAATTCAGGTCGTACACGTACATCTGACCGTCGGTGGTCGAGAATTCGAGATCGAACGATTCTTCCCAACCATCTTCGTCGACTGGTAGCGAATGCGTAGAGCTGGCGGTGACCTCCACGCGGGGTCCGTACTGATTTCCCGTGTGGATAATGACGACGTCCTCATCTGCGGACGCGCCTACGCGCATGTCTTCGGCCGAGAATATTGAGTAGGGCAGTTGTGGCATACCTGTAGGGCCTTCTGGCCACGACCTGATCGGCCCCGCGATCATCAGTTGACCATCAGGGGTTTCCACTGAACCCGACTGGACGTAGCGGTTGCCAGAAGACTCCCTTTCGTTTTCGTCTGCTGAACAGGCCGTTAGCGCTCCGGCCGCAATCAAGATCGTCCAGGCTGCACCCAACGAGATTCTCATGCTTCCCAGCCTGCCATGTCGGAGCTCGCACCTAGTCGGATAGTCCTTGCTTAGTGCAGAGAACTGAGGCGTGCCCACGCATAGAGGTCACCGGGCATGGTTCCCTCCAACCGGAGTCCGCCCGCGAGCACTCGTAGTGGCAGCCGGTCGGGTCGTTGCGCGTTCTTGGCCAGCGGCAGGGCACGGTTCATCTCCACCACGACTGACTTGGGTTCGGTGAGCTGGTGCAGCGTCGGAGTCAGTGGCCAGGGTTCGCGCCAGCCGGTGAAGTCGGGTGCGGTCATAGTGCCTGTGGAAGCGGTAGCGGTGCGGACCGTTCGGGCGTGTGGGGGTTCCATCCCACGACGCCATCTGTGGCGCTCAGATCGAATCTGGCGGACCGTGGGCGCACTCCCCTGCCCCACTTACTTCCACATCGACGGAAATGCCTGTGATGCGGCCGTAGCCCTGCCCGATCCCCGTATAGCCGGCCACATGCGAGTCGATGCGGATGTCTGCTCCGTCCCACCGCCCTTCCGTGGCTACAAGGCACGCGCCCTTGCTGCGCACACGAGCAACCACAGCGCGTGCTCGGGTCGGCGGAACCGCCGCGCCGGCAAGGCCGAGGACAACGAGATCCATCCCGTCCAGCAAGATCGCTGCCACGTCGATCGCGGCTGCACCCGGGGAGGGAATCAAGGCACATTCTCTAGGGGTGTAAATCTGTTCGTCGCCGCCAACGCGAAGACTTTGCAGCTCAGAGGCTTAGGTGTGGACGCAACAGATTGCCAGAGGTGTAGTACAGAGTGCCTCGAATGGTCTAGGGGCTACTCGATCGCAGGGTACCCACATCCGTAGGGGACCGGTCTTGCGATCCGCCGACTCTGACATTATTGTTTGTCATACAAACAAGTAGTTGAGGTGATGATGCACAACTAGAACGGTCGGCGCCGCGCGTGCGACGCGTGAAGCGGGGCAAGCAAACTCGTATGGCGCTGTTCAACGCAGCCGCTGAGCTGCTCCTTGAGCAAGGCGACAGCGTGTCCATCGCGCAGATCTGCATCGCCGCCTGCGCCCATCCCAACCAGGTGACCTACTACTACGGCTCCAAAGAGAAGCTCTTCGTCGAGGTGGCGTGTGCAGCCGTTCTGCGCGCGGGCAGACCAGAGAGGTGACACACATGTCTGATATGACAGAATTTGCGAACAAAATATTTTCCTCACAGCCTTTCAGCAATTTTATTGGCGCAGAGTTGGATCACGTTGGAAAAAACAGTGCCCAAATATCGGCAATGATGCGGGAAGACCTTCGGCAGCAGCACGGATATGCACACGGCGGCGTGATCAGCTACCTGGCCGACAACAGCCTGACCTTTGCTGGGGGGCTCGCCTTAGGCGGGGATGCGCTGACTGCTGAGTTCAAAATAAATTATGTCAGCCCCGCTCGGGGAAAGAAGTTGATCGCCCGGGCGAGTACGTTGTCATCTGGCTCACGGCAAGCCGTATGCCAAAGTTTGATCTATTCCGTGGACGAGGAAGGTACAGAGTTGCTGTGCGCTGCTGCCCAAGGAACAATCGTCGCAACCAGTCCAACACCGCGTGAGGGAAACTGAAGGCACCGTCACGTTAGTCGAAAAATATAGCGGCACATATGGTTTAGGACATGCCACCACGGGGCGGCGGGCCGTTCACCTTCACACGTCGGCGGTCGCGATGACATCCTGCCAGACCGCGAAACGGTCGTCCATCTGCCAGAAAGGGAGATCCGGTCGAACGACGTTCCTCGCAGACCGGATCTGCACCCGATGAAGGCTACGTGACTTGCTGTCCGACAAGCTCATTGCGCCAGACAGCGACAATGTCGGAACGCAGGGCAGAAGCGCCCTGAACTGTGGCCGACTGCTTCGTAGGATCTGGTTGCAGAATCGGCCACATGGTTGGCGTTCTGTGCGCACCAAACCATGTCCGAGCACCCAGGCGTGGATCACCTCCGCAGGAAGGCCGTATCCGCGTCGTGCAGCGCGAGCAGGATGCTGACGACGTCGCGTTTCTCGTAACCTGCCTTGACCGTGTAAACCCCCTCGGAACCAAATACGAGACACTCAGATTCTGTTCATATTCGCAAAGAGTTCGCGGTTGGCTGTACGGGCTGCGCCGAGTTCTTGATCGCGTTCTTCGAGGCGGCCGGTGAGGTCGACTACCTGTTGCTCGAGCGTGGTGATGCGGCGTTGGAGTTGTTCGACGTCGGCGGGTGCGCCGAGCCCGGACTCGCGCCAGACTTGTTGCCCGAGCAGTTCGGAGGGTTTCCGCTCCAGGACCGCGTTGTGGGCGGCGAAACGGGCGATGCGTTGTTGCGCGTTGGCGAGGTCCGCCTGCAACGATTCCCGTGTGAATCGCATGTAAGTGTTTGTAGTGGCCGGCCCGGGGCTGGCTGACAGGATAGGTGTCGTCGCTACAACGCCGTGTGACTCATGAATCGCTTTGCTCCTTCGGGGTGCACTGGCCGGGGTTTGTCCACTCTGTTGTGGTGGCGACGCCGGTCCGGTCTTGCTTCGGTGGCTTGATTTCAAGCCTGCCCGACCTCGTTGCCGCGAGGTCGTGGCCCGTTACAGGCCTGCCTCGAAGTGCTCTTTCCGGGCCGACGCCGACAACGACGTCGCCCATCGGAAAGGACATCCGTCGCTATGCCTATCGTCGCAGATAACTACGAAATCGTCATCGGGGTCGATACTCACGCCGCCGCCCACGCGCTGTGCGTCGTGGCCGCCGCAACTGGTGCGGTGCAGGACAAAGCAAGTTTTCCGGCAAGCCCGGCGGGTCTTGATCGGGCCCGCACGTGGATTGCACGCAGAGTAGG
>NZ_JAWLSC010000023.1:0-44039 GCF_033142465.1 Rhodococcus sp. IEGM 1318 | reverse complement strand
GACCCAGCGGAACGGACCTCGATGGTGTCACCCGCGAGATGACTCAGGAAACCGGCAGCCATCTGCGATCGGCCGGCGTTGTGGACACAGACGAACAGGACGCTGGGCTTGTCGGACATGAAGATTAAAGTTCCCTTCGAAGACGGAAGTAAAGGTCGGTCAGACGGCGACGGGTGTGGTCAGTTCGGTGAGCAGTGCGATCACCCTCGCATCGAGGTCGTCGCGGATTGCCCGCACCACCTCGAGGGGTTGGCCGTCCGGGTCGTCGAGAGCCCAGTCGAGGTACCGCTTCCCTGGGTAGACGACGCGCGCGTCGCCGCAGCCCATCGAGACGACGCAGTCCGCTGCGGCGACCACGTCATCGGTGAGCGGTTTCGGGAACTCGTCGGCCAGGTCGATCCCGATCTCGGCCATCGCCGCGGTGACGGCGGGGTTGATCTCGTGGACCGGCGCGGATCCTGCCGAGCGCACATGAACGCGGCCGCGGGCGTGGTGATCGAGCAGTGCCGCCGCCATCTGCGACCGCCCGGCGTTGTGGACGCACACGAACAGAACTTCGGGCACGCCCTTGGCGAGTGCTCCGCTGGACTGGCCCAGTGCGGTGAGGCGGTCGGCGGCGAACCGCGCTGCGAGCAAGGTGAGATGGGTGTGGATCTTCGCGGTGCGGCGCAGCGCCGTGTAGGACTCGAAGACGTAGCGTTCGACGGTTTGCGGGGAGAAGACGCCGATGTATTTTGCTGCCAGGTCGTGCGCGGTGCGCGAGAGAACGGCTTGTGGGGCGAGGAGATCGGGCTGGGCACGGTGCTCGTTCATCATGACTCCCGAAGAGTTGTAGGTGACCTACGTAGCGGTAGGTGCGGGTGAAATCTCTTTGACGGCAAAGCGTTTACGCAGAGCAAGGGAGACGTACACCAGACCAACGAGCACCGGCACCTCGATCAACGGGCCGACAACACCAGCCAAGGCTTGCCCCGAGGTGGCGCCATAAGTAGCGATGGCTACGGCGATCGCGAGTTCGAAGTTGTTACCCGCAGCGGTGAACGCGAGGGTCGTGGTGCGTTCGTAGCCCAATCCGATTGCGGCACCGAGGATGTAGCCACCGCCCCACATGAGCGCGAAGTACACCAGCAGAGGCAACGCGATCCGGACGACATCCCATGGCTGGGAGGTGATCTGTTCGCCCTGCATCGAGAAGAGCACGACGATGGTGAACAGCAGACCGTAGAGCGCCCAGGGACTGATCGTGGGGATGAACGTGTTGTCGTACCAGTCGCGGCCTTTGGCGCGTTCACCGAAGAAACGGGACAAAAAACCTGCCAGCAACGGGATACCGAGGAAGATCAGGACCGATTTCGCGATCTGCCAAGGCGAAGTGTCGATAGTGGTCTGTTCGAGGCCGAGCCACCCGGGCAGGACCGAGAGGTAGAACCAACCGAGCACCGCGAACATGATCACCTGGAACACCGAGTTGATGGCGACCAGCACCGCGGCGGCTTCGCGGTCTCCGCAGGCCAGGTCGTTCCAGATGATTACCATCGCGATGCAGCGAGCGAGACCGACGATGATCAAACCGGTTCGGTATTCCGGCAGGTCAGGCAGAAACAGCCAGGCGAGGGCGAACATCAGCGCCGGGCCGAGAACCCAGTTCAGGAACAGGGAGCCGGCGAGGAGTTTCTTGTCCCCGGTGACTGTGTCGAGGCGGTCGTAGCGGACCTTCGCCAACACCGGGTACATCATGATCAGCAGGCCGAGGGCGATCGGCAGGGAGATGCCGTCGATCTGCACCTTCTCCAGGGCAGTGTTCACACCGGGGATCCAGCGTCCAACCAGCAGGCCGACGACCATGGCCACGCCGATCCAGACCGCCAGATAGCGGTCGAGGGTGGAGAGTTTTCCGACGACTGCGGGGTGTCCGGTGGTGGCAGCGGTGTTGCTCATGCGGTGACCTCTGAGCACGCGTCCGCGACACTCACGCTCGTACCTTCAACCAGTAGAACGGCGGAAAGCTGTTGCAGCGCAGCCGGAATCACCCAGTAGTACACCCAGGTCCCGCGTCGTTCACAGTCAAGCAGCCCGGCCTGACGCAACACCTTGAGATGATGCGAGATCGTCGGCTGAGACAGATCGAACGTATCGGAGATGTCGCAGACGCAGGCCTCACCACCCTCGTGACTTGCCACCAAGCTCAGCAAGCGGAGACGAACCGGATCGCCGAGGGCTTTGAACATCCGAGACAAATCGCCGGCCCAATCCTCGGTCAGCGGTTCACGGACGAGCGGGGTGCAGCAAGCCTCGGACTCCGGTGGCTCTTGATTCGACATTCTTCGATATTGACAGATATCGAATCAATGCGCAACCGGCCGGAGATGAACATCCGCTGTCAGTTTCAGAAGTGGGCGTCACGCCTTCCTGGGGTTTTACCTCCGATTGCAGTGGTCTTCTGACATTCTGAGTGCAGAAGTGGATGGACTGCACAATCGATCACCTGGGTCGGGTGTTCGGAGGCTGCAATGGATGCGGAGAAGTTCGACGTCGTCGAGGCTGGTGTCTTGACCGCGTCGGCCGAGCAGTGGGAGCCGGCACGGTCACGATTCACAGTGCTCAACGAGCTGATGAATCGATCCGCGATCGGTACCTCCGCGGTCGAGGATGCAACGGTGCACCTGAGTGGCAACGCGTCGGTACACCAGCTCCCAGACAAGCAGGTCAAGTCTGCGATGTCGGTGTATGCAGAGGCTGCGCTGGTCGGGGAGCCACTCGATTCCAGCTACCACCAACGCGGAATCGACGCCCGCAAGAACGCCCACACCACCCTGACCGAAGCCCTCTCGATCCTCGATGACGTCGAGGATCGAGCCGACCGACTCCTGGCTGATCTCCTGGGGCTCGTAGGGACCGAGCCGACCGTCGATTGAACCGGGTATCGATTCCCGCGCGGTACTCATAGCCCGCTCTTTTTCAGATACGCGGGAGAGGGGTCGGGTCCGACACACAACAGAAGATACTCATTGGGGGTATACGAAATTCGGCGAGGGGCGACATGATGTCCTGATACTTGCGGTTTCGCGGGAGAATCGACTGTGCGAAGATTCTCGGCTTCGGTTGGCCCTACGTGTATGCGATCTGCCGGTAGTCAGGACAGCGGCGACCACCTCGTGGGGTCGGTCATCGTTCACTGCCTGTGCCCCTCGACCATGTCGATCTTCGGGAAGCAATCGTCGTGGCCGGCGGGTTCCCAGGGGTAGTAGCACGATGAATCGTCGAGCCGAGTCCGCGAACCCACAGGAGCTGCACATGCCGTCGACCCCTTCTTTCGATCCGACAGAGCCGCCGTCCGCGCTCGAATTCACCGGGCTGCATGCCGTGTTCGTGAACTGCACCCTCAAACGCTCACCGGAGCAGAGCCACACCCAAGGGCTCGCGGACATCAGTAGCGCGCTGATGAAGAGCCACGGGGTGGAGGTCGATCACATCAGAGCGGTCGATCACGACATCGCCACCGGGGTGTACCCGGACATGACCGAGCATGGCTGGTCTACCGACGAGTGGCCGGCACTCCACGAGCGCGTCATGGCGGCCGACATACTGGTGCTCGTCGGCCCCATCTGGCTCGGGGACAACAGTTCGGTCATGAAGAAGGTCATCGAACGCCTCTACGCAGGCTCCGCGGAGCTCAACGACGCCGGCCAATATGCATACTACGGACGCGTCGGTGGCTGCTTGATCACCGGGAACGAGGACGGTATCAAGCATTGCGCCATGAACATCCTTTACAGCCTGCAACATCTCGGGTACCTGATCCCGCCGCAGGCAGACGCCGGATGGGTCGGAGCGGCGGGCCCCGGACCGTCGTATCTAGACGCAGGATCGGGCGGGCCGGAGAACGATTTCACCACGCGCAACACCACATTCATGACCTACAACCTGCTTCACGCCGCCGCTATGCTCCGCCGCGCCGGAGGCTTCCCCGCCTACGGCAACCAGAGGTCGAAATGGGACGCCGGTTCCCGATTCGGGGTGGCCAACCCGGAATACCGATGAGCACATACCGAGGTGGTTGCGGTGATGGTCGCCTTCACCGCACCCGCTTCGAGCGAGACTGCGGTCGACGAACCCTGGATACCCAACACATCGAAACGAGGATGGCATGAAGCAGCTCACCGCAGTCGGTGATCGCATCGCCTCGATTGCCCTGCAGAACGTCGACGGAGAGCGGGTCGATCTCGACGCGCTACTCGCCACGCCGATCGTCGTACCCCTGGTCCGGTACTACGGATGTATGCCGTGCCGAGCATTCCTACACGAACTCGAGGGTATGAGAGGAGACATCGAGGCCGCCGGTGCCCACGTCGTCGGTGTGGGCGGTGCCGCGGACTATCAGGCCCGAGACCTGATGGACAACGGAGTCGGGTTTTCGCTGCTCCTCGATCCGCAGCATGTCCTCTACCAGGCAGTGGACATCCATCGAATTCACTGGGCGATGATGCTCGACCCCCGTACCTGGTGGAAATACTTGTCGGCGATCCGCCATGCGCGGCAGGGCCGCATCACAGACCACCCACTGCAGGCACCGGGACTGGTGATCATCGATACCGACCGCACAGTGCAGATGCTGTACCGAGGCCGCACCCTCGGCGACTACCCGCAGCCGGCAGATGTGTTGATCGAAGTGCAGCGCCTGACCCGGCGACCCGGCAGAGGCGGCCAGTGACCGGTAATGGCTGGCACGCAGTGGAATGGACGCGCCGGCTCGGCGGGTTTGCGGGAACACAGCAACAAGATCAGGAGTCTGTATGAGTTCATCAACGTTCGTCGACGGTATCGAGGTCATGTGGCGACCGGGGTGCCCGTTCTGCATGAAGCTGCGCGGCGCACTACGCAGACGCGGCATCGACACCACCGAGATCGACATCTGGTCCGAACCCGAGGGCGCGGCGCGCGTTCGGGCAGCGACGGGCGGCGACGAAACCGTTCCGACGGTGTTCATCGGCTCCCGAGCCCTCGTCAATCCGAGTGTGAAGCAGGTCGTCGCCGCGGTCGAGAGCGAACTTCCGGAGCGTGTGGCGGATCTGATCCCGGACACGCAGAACATGGGGACGCGGAGCACGCTGTCAGGGCTGTGGAAGCGGGTGTGGTCGTGAGCAGCATGTCGGCGTGGGTGGGGGAACACAAAATCGCCGAATCCAATGACATCGTGACGGTCGAGGGAAACGCCTACTTTCCGTTGTCCGCGGTACGCGAGGGCGTTCTGACATCGACGGCGTCGAAATCTCTGTGCTGGTGGAAAGGGATGGCCAGCTATTTCGATGTGACGGTCGATGGCGCAACGCTGAAGAATGCGGCCTTCGAGTACCGGCGTCCGTCACCGCTGGCGCGGCGGATCAAGGGCCGCGTCGCGTTCTGGAACGGAGTCACCGTCTCGGCCGACTGACCCGACGCGGATCTGAATGTGGCCGCCGCGCACGGACGCCGATCTCACTCGAGCCAGTCGCTGCGGCATATCCGACCATGGATGTGCTTCGATGTCGGATCTGCCGAGCCTGCAGGCCAGGCGAGCGAGTGGGGTCCACACCGCCGCAGCACCGGTGGGTGTGCGCATGTCCACGACGGCGATCTGTCCGCCGGGCCGCGTCGCCGAGATCATCGTCAACAACGCCGTCTGCCAGGTCGGCATCAGAGACAGGGCGTACGTGGCGATCGCGGCGTCGAATCGCTGGTGAGGTGTCAGCGCGGCAGGGTTCACAGCGGTGGCGTCGGCCTCGATCAATGTCACGTTGGACCAGCCTGCGGAGTCGGCTCGTTGCCGGGCCTGCGCGAGCATCTGGGCGCTGGCGTCGACTCCGGTGATACTGCCCCGCGGTCCGATCTGTCGTTGCAGCAGAGGGAAGTTCAGTCCGGTACCGCAGCCCATGTCGAGGACGTGGCTGCCCGGAGCGAGGTCGAGCAATGAGATCGCCGTCGATCGCCCGGCGCCGTAGACGGGCCACTCGAAGGAGATCAGGTCGTACAGGCGCGCCGAGACGGTGTACGGGGTCGGCTTCTTCATCTGTGATGTCCATTCGACGGTCGGGGTTGCGGTGCCGCTAGCGTCTGATCGGGCACGCGAGTGCAATTGAGAAAAAATTGATTCCCATCGTGGGAACACGGCGGGTGAGTCGAAGGGTTCCCATCAGCGTGCACCAACCCGAACCAGTCGATGTGACCGAGGCGCAGGCGCGTGGCTTCCGTCGGTACGTCGAGCCGGAGATCGAGGTGCTCTTACGGGTGGCGTCCACCCTGACCGGCCCCTCCGATGCCGAGGACCTGGTCCAAGAGACCCTGGTTCGCGCCTGGCGCAGCGTCGACAGGTTCGACGGGCGACACCCGAGGGCGTGGCTGCTGACCATTCTGCGCAACACGAACATGAACATGCATCGCCGTCGTCGGCCGGGCACCGTCGCCGACATCGCCGACTTGGGCGTGGTCCGGCCTGCTTTCGGGGCCGATCTGCCAGGAACGGAGGAGGAGGTGATGTCCTCGTTCCTGTCGGACGATCTGGAGCGGGCCGTGCAGGCGTTGGATCCGAAATTTCGTACCGTCCTGCTGTTGATCGACGTCGACCAGCTCACCTACAGCGAAGCCTCGCAGGTCCTCGGCATTCCCGTCGGAACCGTCATGTCCAGGTTGAGTCGCGCGCGAGCGCGGATCCGACGCCACCTTCGCCCCTCGTTCGTCGCCGCCACCAGGAAAGGACGCTCATGATCAAGGCTGCACGGATGATGCTGACGTGCCACTGGTCGGCGCGCCGCATACAGCGCTACCTCGATGCCGATCCCTCCGCACCACTCGAACCCCAGGACATTCGACGCCTCGAAGCGCACCTGGCCGTGTGCGAGAAGTGCCGCGGTGCCGAGCAGGAACTGCGGCAGATCAACGCCGCACTGTCCAGGTGGACGGTGCGCACCATGCCCGACCCAAACAGCGTCGAGCACGTCCAAGAATTTCTCGATCGACTGACAGGCGGAACTACCCATGACGGAACCTGATCCTTTGTACGACGAGTGGCCCCAGCGAGTCGATGTCGTCGTAGTCGGAGGCGGTACCGCAGGCATCGTCGCGGCCAAGACCGCGGCCCGGTTCGGCGTCGATGTCGTACTGATCGAACGTGAACGAACCGGCGGCGACTGCCTGTGGACGGGGTGTGTTCCGTCGAAGGCGCTGATCGCGGCTGCGTCGGCCGCTGCTTCCGCCCGGTACTCGCACCGATTCGGTGTCGACTCGGGTACGCCCCGGGTCGATTTCCCGCGGGTAATGGAGCACGTGCACGGCTCGATCGCGCACATCGCGCCGATCGATTCCCCGGAAGCCCTGACCGCAGACGGAGTCATCGTCGTACACGGTGACGCGGTGTTCACCGGACCGAACAGCCTCACCGTGAATTCGCGTCCCCTGCATTTCGGGCAGGCGATTCTCGCGACCGGCGCCCGCCCCTCCGTGCCGCCGATCGACGGTCTGGGTTCCGTCGACTACCTCACCAGCGACACCCTGTGGAATCTGAAATCGCTGCCAGAGCGCCTCCTCGTCATCGGTGCCGGCACGATCGGCTGCGAGATGGCCCAGGCATTCGCCCGTCTCGGCTCGAACGTCACTCTCGTGGGACGGGCCGCCACGATCCTTCCGAAGGAGGACGACACTGCGTCGTCAGTGGTCGATGCGGCTCTTCGCGAGGACGGGGTGACCGTTCTGACGTCGACCTCGATCGTCGAGATCGGTGCCGATTCAGCACGCACCGATTCCGGACTCAGGGTTGAATTCGATCAGGTACTCATCGCTGTAGGTCGCACGCCGCGCACTGATTCACTGGGCCTCGATGCCGCGGACGTGGACGTCGACGAACGTGGATACGTCGTCGTCGACGATCATCTCGCGACCAGCAATCCGCACATTCGGGCCGCGGGTGATCTGACCGGTCACCCGCAATTCACTCACACCGCCGGGATGCACGGATCTCTCGCGGCGAGCAACGCCGTCCTCGGGTTGCCTCGTAGCATCGACAAGACGGGTGCCCCGCGGGTGACGTTCACCGATCCCGAGATCGCCAGTGTCGGAATCGATATCAAGGCCGCCAGACGTATTGCGGGCTTGCGGTTGCAGACACTGCAGCACGAGTATGTCGACCGCGCCGTCACCGAAGGCGAGACCGGCGGTTCCACCACACTGGTGCTCGACCGCAAGCACCGCATCGTCGGTGCGTGCGTGGTGGGACCGAGAGCGGGCGAAACCATCGGCGAACTGGTACTCGCCGTCAAACTCGGTGTGCGCACACGGGACGTCGCGGGCGCCTCACACCCGTACCCGACGTACAACGACGGGCCGTGGAACGCAGCGATCGCGGACGTTCGCACGCAACTCGACTCACCCCTGGCTGCCCGCGCGTTCGGCACCCTCGCACAGGTCCGGACGGCCTGGGTGCGACGGCGACAGGCGAAAGCCTGAACTACCCGGTGGCACGGGGTTTCACCCGGATATTGCGGAAGAAAGGGACGAGGTCGGCGGGTTTCCTGTCCAGAGGGTCGCACGGCCCCCCGCCACCGCAACGGAAGTAGACCTCATGTCCACAACTTCAGGCACCACGAGTGCCAAGACGGCATTGTCCCGGACGATTGTGATGGGTGCTGTCGCAGGGTTGATCGGTTCGCTCGCCATGGCCATGTTCGCGATGATCGCGGCCTTGACGTACCAGGGAACCGGATTCTTCACTCCGCTCTACCACATCGCATCGGTGTTCATCGATCCCTCGACCATGATGACCTCGATGCAGCAGGCCATGGGCGGTGGGTCGTTTTCCTTCTCGTTCGGATCCGCGCTGGTCGGCGTAGTCGTGCACATGATGGTCGGCGTGATGTACGGAATCGTCTTCGCATTCATTGTCAAGGCCATCAAGGTGCGTGGACCGATGCTCCTGCTGGCAGGCGTGATCTACGGGGCCATCGTCTTCGTGGTGAGTGCATGGGTGGGGCTGCCGATCGCCGCATCTATCTTTTCCAGTGGCGACCAGATTGCCGACATGGCAACGATGGTCGGATACAGCACCTTCGCTGCCGAGCACCTGCTGTTCGGACTGGTGGCGGCAGCTGTTCTCGTCGGGGCGGGTTCACGCGCCGCGGCGCGCCACTGATTCAGAACGGAACGCTGAGTCTCTTTGTCCTGGTGCGCTTCTCGCGTATCAGGACAAGGTGCGCTTCAGGCCTGTCAGGACAGCGCTCGGTAGCCGGCGATGATTCGTTGACCGGAACTGATCGCCACCACGGCCGCCCACGCTACGGCGACCTGCGAGGAGATGCCCGGTAAGAGTAGCCAGAGACTGTGTACTGCAATGGTTTCTGCGCCCTCGGCCAGGCCGCCGAGAAACGATAGTGAGCGGCCGTCGTCGATGCGGCGGCCACTGCGTTCGGCGATGGAGGAGAACGCGAGGAACGCGGTGCCGTTGATGTAGTAGGCGAGCAGGACCAGCAGGAACGGCCACCAGGGCGCGTCGAACTGAGCCGAGGCACCGACCGCGACGCCCACCACGGTCGTGCCGTAGACCACGAAATCAGCGGTGATGTCGAAGAATCCGCCGGCTCCCGCGTCGCCCGCCGTGGCTCGTCGTCGCGCGAGCGGTCCGTCGAGACCGTCGGCGACGCGCGAGAGAATCCACAACACCAACGCGAGCCACCACAGCTGCAGACCGGCCGCCAGGGCACTGCCGAGTCCGAGGACCAGCCCGGCGGCGGTGATGCGGTCCGGAGTGATGACGGGGTGATCGATCGCACGGGCGCAGCGGTCCAGCGGGCCGTCCAATCGTCGACGCAGGTAGGCGTCGATCATCGAGCCTCGCCCGGTACCGGTTCTGAATCAGGTGCTTTCTCTGTGGTGAGGCCCAGCTTTTTGGCCACTAGAGCCGACCCGGCCGCGATCGCCAGGACCGCGAGGAGTGCGATGGCGAACGGCCACGACAGCGGCGAGGTCCCGTAGGCCCCGAGTGCGGTGTAGGCGACGGTTCCGGGCACGATCCCCACCATAGTGCCCAGCACATAGTCGCGCTGACCTACCGCGCTGACGCCGGCGGCGTAGTTGACCAGGGAGAACGGGAGCGGCACCAACCGCACGAGCAGCACCGATATGAGTCCGCGTCGGCCGAGTAGGGCGTCGAGTCGGCGGAGTTTGCCCCATTCGGATCGGGCGACCTGACCGCGGCCCAGCTTGCGGGCCATCCAGTACGCCAGATAGGCACCGACCGTGGCGGCGACCACCACCACGGAGGCGCCCACCGGGAGCCCGAACAGCAGCCCGGAGGCGATGGTCAGTGTGCTGGCGGGAAACGGGGTCGAGGACAGCACTGCGTAGAGGACGATGAATCCTGTGATGCCCCACCACCCGGCGTCGGAGACCTGCGACCGGATCGATTCCGGGTCGGGTAGATCGACGGTATTTGCCACGATCACCACCGCGACAACGACCGCGGCGATAGCCGACCCCTTGACCACCGTCCGGACGCTGGGTCGGCCTGTGCGCCCGGCACCGCTGGGTGGAACGGGGGTGTCGGGGCCTGTGCCTACTTCACCGGTGAGATCCTGGTCCTGCTGAGCCATCGGTCCCTCTCGAGCTTCGAAACGAGTTTTTCTCTCGGAACGGGAAGGCCTCGAACCCCTCGGTGTGTTCCCGTATTGCCGGATTCGCCCTAGTGCGGTGCATCGAATGTGCCGTTGATGCACTCACACCTTGCCAGGAGGCTTTACGTTGACTTCGTTGTCTGTACGTTCCGCGGTGGCCATCGCCGCGAGTGCGGGGCTGTTGCTCACCGCCTGCGCCGCCCCGGACTCGCGAGGCCCCGTCGCCGAGGCGCTGCCCTGGAGCGAGATCGAAGAACAAGCCAAGGGTCAGACCGTCTCGCTGTGGATGTACGGCGGCGACGAACAAGGCAACGCCTACGTCGACGACGTCCTCACCCCTGCCGCCGCCGAAGAAGGCGTCACCCTGCGCCGAGTACCGGTGGAAGACACCACCGACGCCGTCAACCGCATCCTCTCCGAACGCCAAGCCGGGGTCACCGACGGCGAGGTCGACCTCGTCTGGGTCAACGGGGCCAACTTCGGCACCGGAAAACAAGCCGGAGCCTGGCTCTGCGGCTGGACGCAGAACCTACCGAACATGGACTTGACCGACCCCGAGGACCCGCTGCTCCTCGACGACTTCGGCACCCCCGTCGACAACTGCGAAGCCCCGTGGTTCAAAGCCCAATTCACCCTGGTCTACAATGCGGACGCGATCCCGAACCCGCCGACCACCTTCGAAGGCGTCCTCGACTGGGCCCGAGACAACCCCGGCCGCTTCACCTACCCCGCACCCCCGGACTTCACCGGCTCGGTGTTCCTCCGCGAAGCCCTCCTCAGCACTGCCGGCGGCGTTGACGAGGTCCCGGCCACGTTCGATCAGGAGTCCTACGACGAACTCGCCCCCGCCTTATTCGAACGGCTCAACGAGCTCGAGCCCTCACTGTGGCGTGAGGGCGCAACGTACCCACAGTCCTCCTCCGAACTCAACGACCTCTACGCCGGAGGCCAAGTCGACATGACCATGACCTACGGGCCCGCGACCCTCCCACAACTCGTCGCCGACGGCACCTACCCGCCGCAGACCCGCGTCCTGACTCTCGACGAGGGAACCGTGGGGAACGCGAGTTTCCTGGCCATCCCGTCGACGTCGGGGCAGTCCGCCGCAGCTCAGGTGGTCGCGAATCTCGCGCTCTCCCCGCAGCAACAACTCGCGACCTCGACCACCGATGTGTGGGGACAGTTCACCGTCCTCGACCTCGACCGCGTTCCCGCCGATGTCCGGGCCCGTTTCGAGGACTTGACGCCCTCCGACGTCGTTCCCTCCTACGAAAAACTTTCCGCCAACGCCCACCCCGAACTCTCCGCTGACTGGGTCACCCCACTCGACGAGGGATGGCGACGAAACGTGCTCGCCGGGCAGTGAGCGCAGCGACGAAGAGTTGGCGCTCCACGGTCGGGGTGCTGCCCGCTGTTCTGCTGGTCGCCGTGGTTGTCGGTGGCGGTCTCGGGACCGTCGTGTTGCAGAGCCTGGGGTTGATGCCGCTGGTGGGGACTCCGGGACTGTCGGTCGACGCGTATTCCGCTCTGGGCGATGACCTCTGGCGCTCGGTGGCTCTGACGCTCTCGATCGCGGTGGTCTCGACTGCGCTGGCCGCGGTGATCGGTCTCGCGGTCGCGTTGACGGCACTGTCGGGTCGACGGACGGCATTGGTCGCCGCGGGACTGACAGTGACGGTGCCCCACCTCATCGGTGCGGCCGCGATGGCGTTGTTGCTCGCGGACTCGGGGATGCTGGCGCGAGTTCTCGGCGCGACCGACGGCGGATGGCTGCAGATCGTCGGCGGTCCGTGGTGGATCGCGGTGGTGCTCGAGTACGCCTGGAAGGAATCGGCATTCGTTGCCGTGGTCGTCGGCGGGACGCTGGCCACCCGGGTCGCGGCCTACGACGAGAGCGCCGCGACTCTCGGTGCCGGCCGGTGGGCGCGGCTGCGTCTGGTCACGCTGCCGCTGGCTCGGCCCGCGTTGATCGCGTCGTCGGCGATCGCCTTCGCGTACACCGTCGGATCCTACGAGGTGGCCCGAATTCTGGGACGGCCGTTCCCGGAGCCGTTGTCGGTGATGGCGATTCGACTGTTCACCTCCATCGACCTCGCCACGCGTCCGCAGGCTGCCGCAGCTGCGACGATCGCCGTGGCTCTCACCATTGCCGTGGCAGGCGTCGCACTGCATTTCCTGCGGAGATCGGCGGTCTGGAGATGAACAAGGCGGAAGTGAACAAGGTTCTTCCCGTCTTCGGCAGAGCAGTGTTGGTGCTGTGGTTTCTGCTGCCGCTCGTTCCCATCGTCCTGTGGGCCATGAGCAATCGCTGGTCGTTCCCGGGCACCCTGCCGCAGGAATGGGGATTGGGCGGGGTCCGCAGCGCGCTCGCGGCCGGTGGTGTCGACGCGTTCGTCCGCTCGACCTCGCTGGCTCTGGCGGTCGCCGCCATCGCAACCCCGTTGGGTGCGATGGCTGCTCGCTCCCTGGTGCGCGGCGATGTGCACATTCCCGGGGTGATCGCTGGCCTGCTGTTCGCGCCGATCGCCCTGCCGCCGTTCGCGGTGGCGCTCGGCCTGGACGTGCTGGTGCTGCGTTCTCGCATTCCCAGCACGATCGCGGTGATCGCGCTGCTCACGGTCGCGGCCATCCCGTACACCACCTATCTGATGCGGGTGGCGTTCGGCGCGTACGACATCGGCTACGAGGAGGAGGCCCGGGCCCTCGGGGCGTCGACGGCGATGATCGTGCGTCGTATCCGCATTCCGTTGCTGGCCCCGGCGCTGGCGGGCGCGGCGTTGCTGGCCTTTCTGGTGGCGTGGAGCGACTACGTGATCACTCTGTTGATCGGAGGAGGCAGACTGGTCACCGTGCCGATCCTCGTTGCCTCGTTCGCCTCGGGCACCGGAAACGATGCGGTGGTGGCCGTGCTGTCGGTCGCGGCCATCGTGCCCCCGCTTCTGTTGGTGATCATGCTCGCCCGGCTGAGGGGCAGGGTCGGGCGATGAGTGTCGAGCTGTCCGTCAGCAGACTCAGCAAGAGCCATGCCGGTCAATCGGTTGCGGCCCTGGACTCGTTGGATCTCACGGTGCCGCCGGGCTCGTGCACCGCGATTCTCGGGCCCTCGGGCTCGGGTAAGAGCACCGCGCTGCGCCTCATCGCGGGTCTCGATTCACCGTCCGCGGGCTCGGTGATGATCGATGGGGTGGACGTCACCGGCACGGCTGCGGAGGAACGCGGAGTCGGGATGGTCTTCCAGCGTCCGATGTTGTTCCCGCACATGTCCGTTCTCGACAACATCGGCTTCTCCTATCGGGCGGCGGGAGACAGTCGCAAGCGTTCACGTGAGCGGGCCCGCGAATACCTCGAGCTGGTTCATCTCGGCGATATGAGTGACCGGGCCGTATCCGAGGTGTCCGGTGGGCAGGCTCAGCGGGTGGCGCTGGCGCGTTCGCTCGCTCGTTCGCCGCGGGTGTTGTTGTTGGACGAGCCGTTCAGTGCTTTGGATCCCGTGCTGCGAGCCGAGATGCATGACCTGGTTCGCGAGCTGCGCGCGTCTCTGGATCAGACGCTGTTGCTCGTCACCCACGATCAGCAGGAAGCGGCCGCGCTGGCCGATTCGGTGGCCGTGCTCATCGACGGGCGATTGGAGCATCACTCCGACATCGCAACTGCCTACACGCGTCCGAGCACGCTGGCGGTATCGCGTTTGATGGGCGGGGTCAACGAGGTCGAGGGGCAGTGGGACGGGGCGAGGGTGCATCGCTCCGAGCTGGGTGAGTTGGAGGTAGACGGTGTGTCCGGCGTGCCAGCCGGAACCGCAGTGCTGCTGCTCCGGCACGAACTGATCCAGCTGGGCGAGGACGGTGTTCGCGGGGTGATCACTGCGCTGCGACCCACGGGATTTCGCAGCATCGCCGACGTCAGCTTCGGATCGACTGTGGTGAAGGTGGAACTCGCGGCGGGGTCGTCGGTGCGAATAGGAGATACCGCAGGATTGAATATTCCACTCCAGTCGAGATATGTGGTCAGGAGATGACCGGGCCTGGCTGACAACATCTCGGTGAGCGCGACCCTGCCGGCGTCAAAGGCAGAAGCGTCCGCAGTTGCTTGTTCTCGTCCGGATCGAGGACCGAATGCTGCACACACGCGGGGACGAGTTCGCCGGTCTCCGGATGCGCCATCGAGTACGTGCACGCCGCCAGTCTCTCCTGCGTTTCCAGCAGGACAGGGTCCGACGCAGTATGACCGGAGACCATCATCTCCCACGCGGGTGCAACATTCTCGGCGTCCATGAATCGGTGGACGACGAAGGTCATCGGGCGCACCTGCCGGCGAGCAAACGCGACCGAAAGCCGACCGAGGCCGCCGCATCGTCGTACGGCGCTGTGGGCCCACCGAACCGCTACGCCGGCACCCCGCGGATAGCCGACAAATACGCGCAGCAGTTTGAGGACCAGCACCGCCGGACGGGTTCCGCCGAAATTCATCCCACCCAGATGGGTGAAGAACCGGTCTCTCGCTTCGAGCTCCGCCGACTTCGAGACATCGACGAACGGGTACCACGTACGACCGACCATGAACCCCAGTGCCGTCCTGTTACAGCGCGGATCACCGAACTGAATCGCATCGTGCGAAATCGCCTGTCCCATACCGTTTTCGATGTTCACCCACACGGTGTCGATGTCGATCTCTCGGTAATCTCCACGCCAGCGCCTGTCGTCGCCTACGAAGGCCGCCGGCTGGAACGAGAGCATCGAGTAGCCGTCCATGGCGACCACGGTGGCGGCGACCTCGGCCACGTCATCGATGTTGTCCGGGGTGACTGTCATGTTGTGCGCGAGATACGAGCTCACCCCGTGCTCACGCTCGAGACGCGCGAACATCTCGGCGAACCGGCGACGATACGGATGCAGCTCTGCCTCCGACCGGGCCCGCGGAATTCCGCGTCGACCGCGCATGAGCTTGTCGAAATGCACTGCGTACGAGACACGGTCGAATCGGCGACGGCCGTTCCCTCCGACGACGACCGCCTGGAGGTAGTCGTAGTCGAAGTCGCCGTGTGTGAACGACATCGGCTCGCGTCCGTGCTCCCGCATGACCGTCAGTGCGGCCGCGTGATCGTCGGAGGCGAGCAAACTGACCTCTCCGCCGATCAGCTGGGCGTGTGCCCTCGGTCCACGACGGGCGGCGAAATACTGCATCTGGGCGGCGACTTCGCGCAGCGTGTGCTCGCCGTCGATGCGAACCTTGTTCGCATCCGCGCTGTGATAGCACGGAGTGCACGTGAAGTTACACTTCGGGAAAACCCCATGGGTGCCTTCGCATCCGACGGCATGGCGACCGAGGGTCTGCGATGGCGTTCGCACACCCGCGGGCAGAGCATTCCATCTCTCGCGCAGCGCTGCCCGCGTTCGAGGGTCCACCGGACGAGTGCCGAATTCTATTCGGCCGGCAATCGAGCGAGCTGTCGACCACACACGTCCGGACCGTTTCCTGACAGCTGAAAATTCCATGTACTCGAGTATGCACACTTCGTTCAACCACTGAAGTGCTCGCCGAACGGGAGTTCAGGAGCCGATTCGGACCACGGAAACAGCCGGACGCTCACGGGAATACCCCGATGCAGCCAGCGGGTTCCCATTCACGATCGACCACTGTTTCTCTATCAGCTCCAGGAGATTTTGTTATGCCCCGCATTCCCGTCCACACGATCGATGATGCTCCCGCCGACAGCGTCGCTGCGCTGCAGAAGATCGCGAAGCAGACAGGCAAAGTACTCAACATTCACGCCGAGATGGCCCACTCACCGGTGGTGATGGCCGCGTACGCCGGAATCGGTGATGCGATCGCGCAACACGGAAGCTTCGATGCTCGGACCCGGGAAGCGATCGCGCTCGCGGTAGGGGCAGTGAACTCGTGCGACTACTGCCAGTCCGCACACACCATCTCGGCCACGCGTGCCGGACTGACACAAGAGCAGACCCTCGCGATCCGCAGCGGTTCAGTAATCGACGACCCCGCACTCGACACGATGCTCGCCGTAGTCCGCGACGCCGCCGCCAACGCAGGTTCGGTCGAGGACACGACGTGGACGGCCGCACTCGACGCCGGATGGACCGCCACCGAACTCACCGAAGCGTTCGCTCACCTCGCGGCGAACTTGTTCACCAACTACTTCAACCACTACGTCGGCACCGAACTCGACGTCCTCGCCGCACCGCAACTTCGTTCGTAAGCACCGAGGGCTTAGCCGTCGGTACGGTCGAGGCGACGCGGCAGTTGCACGCGCGCCGCTCGTCCGGCCGGCCCGGACCTGACTTGTGGAGGTAAGGAACGTGACTGTCGTGCCACCCGACTTGGGGGCCGAGGACATAGGCGCGCCCCCATTCCGCCGCCCGCAGATCATCGTGTTCGACGTCAACGAAACTCTGTCCGACATGACCTCGATGTCGGCTGGGTTCGCCGACGTCGGAGCACCCACACAGATGTCCTCGCTGTGGTTCGCAGGCCTTCTTCGTGACGGCTTCGCCCTGGGTGCGGCGGGCACGGCGGCCACGTTTTCGGACATCGGATCCGGGCTACTGCGGGTCATGCTCGACGAGGTCGCACTCGATCGACCTCTCGACAATGCGATCGAGCACATCATGAACGGGTTCGCAGGTCTCGACGTGCACCCCGATGTGAACGTCGGTGTCGAGACGCTGTCGACCCTCGGGATTCGGTTGATCACCCTCAGCAACGGCTCCACCGGCGTAGCCGAAACACTGCTCACCTCGGCCGGGGTGCGCAGCCACTTCGAGACGCTGCTGTCCGTCGACGCGGCCGGTGCATGGAAACCTTCCCACCACTCATACGAATACGCACTCGACACGTGCGGTGTCGATCCCAGCGATGCCATGCTCGTGGCTGTCCATCCCTGGGATTCGAGCGGATCGGCACCGTGCCCTTCGAGTTCGACATCAGCGCAGATGGCGTGTGGATGACACAGCGCCTGCCACCGGAGGAAGTCGTGGAATCAGCTGCAGCTCGGGTACGGCCCCTGCTCCTCAAGGAAGAAGACGCGCATTTCCAGCACACTTTGACCGCGCTGGGATGGATGCTGCGTGGCAACGATCGCGCCGATGTCGCACAGGTTCTTGCCGGGCTCACACAGGGGTGGGCGGAATTCGATCCGAGGGGCCGCGGAACCCTTGCCTACGCGGTGCAGACCGGACGCGTGGATGAAGAAGAGGTCTCGCCGATGATCTCGGACAATGTCCTCGCATTCGCCTGGATCTACGGCGATGTCGTACACGGCGACTCCGGACGCCTCGCCGAGACGGAGCAGCACGGCGTACGCGAGCGCTACCGCGCAGCAGCACCCCTCGTCTGCAGACTGATCATGCAAACCACCGCCACACTCCATGTCATCGAGCGGCTCATCGGCCTGGGCTTACTGACGCTGCCTGATGAGCTTTTCGAACGGGAAGTCGTCGTCACGGATTCCGAGTTTCGGGAACAAGGGCAAGTACACATGGCTCCTGTTGGAACGAAAGTTCCGGAATCGCTGAATGGTGACCTCGGTCCCGAGTGGCGGCGCCTGACAATTCCCGCACCCGGAGAACCCGCCGAATCGATGTTCGGGGTCGACCACAGCACCGATACACCAACCCAGAAATGAGCACAGCCGCCAGGGAACTCAGGTTGGATCAGCCACTGATCGCCGTTCGAGCAGGACTGTGTCGCGCCAGATACCGTCGAGTTGAGCGATCTTTTCCCGGATCCCGATGGTGCGAAAACCTGCCGAGTGATGCAGGGAGACGGAGGCGCGGTTTTCGGGGAAGATCGACGTCTGCAGGGTCCAGAGTCCGTCTGCGTCGGCTGCCATGACTTGCTTGCGTAGCAACGCTTTTCCGACACCCCGTCCGCGCATCCCGTCGGCGACATAGACGGAGTTCTCGGCGACTCCGCGGTAGCAGTCCCGCCCGGACACCGAACTCAGGGCAGCCCAGCCGACGACGACATCGTCGATGGTGGCGACCCAGCGGTGATTCGGTAGCCACTGCGCATCGAGGTACTCCCGGCTGGGGACTTCGGTGGTGAAAGTGGCGTTGCGCGTGGCGATGCCTTCGCCGTAGATCCGCAGAACGGCGTCCCAGTCGTCATCGGACATGGTCCGGACGGTGACGTCGTCGGGAAGGTCGCTCGGGCAGCACGGCCGCGGGGCGAGCACTCCCATCACGATGTCGGCGGCCTGCGGCAACGCGACGCAGCACGTCGGATTCATCGCGACAACGGTGCTGGTCCCCTCTTTGCGCAGGCTGACGAATCCCACGTCGGCGAGCTTGCGCACATGGTGGGAGACCGTGGGCTGCCCGATCCCCAACGCCTCGGCGAGAGCCCCGATCGTGATCCCGCCAGCTGCGCTCGCGACGCGATGCAGCAGCCGCACCCGCATCGGTTCGGCCAGGCACGCGAACCACTGCGCGTAGGTCACGGCGTCAGCTTGCTCGAGCACATTCGAGTCGACCGCACCTGGGTCCGAATCGCCGACGCGCACCGTCGGGGTCTGCAGCGATGTCATGCACACACTATATCGACCTTCATCGATGGTTGCATTCATCGACCGATGTCGATACAGTTCGAATTAAAGATCGATTGTTGTCGATGAAAGGAATTTGTGATGAGCGAACTACCCGTTGTCGTGATCGGAGCCGGACCGATCGGCCTCGCCGCCGCCGCGCAACTGTGCGAACGAGGACTCACGCCGCTGGTGTTCGAGCGAGGCGCCGTCGCCGGTGCGGCGATCGCCGAATGGAATCATGTCCGGCTCTTCTCCCGCTGGTCAGAGCTGGTCGACCCGGCTGCCCGTCTCCTCCTCGAGCAGAACGGGTGGAGCGCCCCCGACGGGGATGCGTATCCGACCGGACAGCAGTGGCGGCAGCTCTACCTCGAACCCCTCGCCGCTGCCCTCGGTGATGCCGTGCAGTTTGGTACCGAGGTGATCGGTGTCGCCCGACGTGGCCGCGACCTGGTCGTCGACGCCGGCCGCGATACCGAACCTCTCTCCATTCACCTGCGCCGCGCCGATGGCAGTGAGGACCGCGTCTTCGCTCAGGCAGTCGTCGATGCGTCCGGCACTTGGGGCACCCCGAACCCGCTCGGTGGGGAAGGACTGCCCGCCCTCGGCGAGAGGGCTGCCGGATCCGCGATCACCTACCGTGTGCCTGATCTCGACGACGAGGCGGTCCGTGCTCGGTTCGCTGGCAAGCACACTGTCATCGCAGGTAGCGGCCATTCCGCATTGACCGCGATCGTCGCGCTAGCCGGCCTCGAGGCAGAAGCCCCGGGAACCCGCATCACGTGGGCGGTTCGCCGCGGCGCTATCGGTTCCGCGTTCGGCGGCGGCGAATCGGACGAGCTGCCCGCCCGCGGCGCCCTCGGACTACGCGCGAAGAAGGCCGTCGACGACGGACTTCTCACCGTGATCACCGGTTTCCGCACCGCAGCCGTCGAATCCGCCGACAAGGGTCAGCTCGCACTGGTGTCCGATGCCGGCACCCGGATCGAGAACGTCGACAACGTCGTCACCTTGACCGGATTCCGCCCCGACCTGTCCTGGCTCTCGGAAATCCGACTGGGCCTCGACCCCGTCCTGCAGGCACCGACGCAGCTGGCACCGCTGATCGACCCGAACGTCCACTCCTGCGGCACCGTGTATCCGCACGGCGCGAAAGAACTTCGCCACCCCGAACCCGGCGTGTACCTGGCGGGAATGAAGAGCTACGGCCGTGCGCCGACGTTCCTAGCGATGACCGGGTACGAGCAGGTTCGCAGCATCGCCGCAGAACTTGCCGGTGACCACGAGGCTGCTGCTCGGGTGGAGTTGATCCTCCCGGAAACCGGAGTCTGCGGCGGCGCAGGTGTTTTCGATGAACCCGACACCGCGGAATCCGAGGGTGGTTGCTGCGCAGCACCCGCTCCGGAGCTGATCTCGCTGTCCAGCCCCTCCGGTAGTTCCAACTCCTGCGGATAAGGCACAGCCGATGACGACCATCGAGGATCCGCCGCAGCGCCCCGTCAGCCTCGACCCGTCGGGGCTGCGGCGGGTCCTGGTGGCGCTGTGTCTGACCGAAATCACCAGCTGGGGAATCCTGTACTACGCGTTTCCTGTTCTGTCGGTAGCCATTTCCCGCGATACCGGGTGGTCGACCTCGGTGATTGTGGCGGCGTTCTCAGTCAGCCAACTCGTCGCCGCCGTCGTCGGCATCCCTGTCGGACGGATCCTCGATCGCCACGGGCCCCGCTGGATCATGACCGCCGGATCCGTCCTCGCTGTACCCGCACTGGTGCTCATCGCGACAGCTCACACCCTCCCTCTGTTTTTCGCAGGGTGGGTGTTCGCCGGAATCGCGATGGGCGCGGTGCTGTATCCACCGGCCTTCGCCGCCCTGACCCGCTGGTACGGCGACAACTACGTCAAAGCACTGATGATTCTCACCCTCGCCGCGGGTCTGGCCAGTACCGTTTTCGCGCCACTGTCTGTCGCTCTGGCCGATCGATTCGATTGGCGCACAACCTACCTGGTCCTCGCCGTCATACTGGCTGTGATCACCATCCCCGGACACATCTGGGGTTTGCGTGGCGGGTGGCCCGACCCCATCCGCCTGCCCCACGCGCAGCCCGGCGACTACCACCGCACCTCCCGCAGCATCCCATTCCTTGCTCTGCTCGTCGCCCTCGCTGCAGCCGCTTTCGCCGCATCCGCCGGCGTCTTCAACCTCGTACCGCTACTGATCGAACGCGGTTTCAGTCCCAGCCTCGCCGCACTCACGCTCGGGCTGGGCGGCGCCGGCCAGGTCATCGGCCGCATCTTCTACCTACCGCTCGCAGCGAAGACCAGTGTCCGCGTGCGCACGGTATCGGTCATCGTCGTTGCCGGTCTGAGCACCGCGTGGTTAGGTCTGGCGAGCTCGGCGGCGACGTTGATCGGCATCGCCGTCGGCGCCGGACTGGTCCGCGGCATCTTCACCCTGATCCAGGCCACCGCCATCACCGACCGCTGGGGCGGCGAACACTACGGGCGCCTCAACGGGCTGATGTCCGCACCGATCGTCATCGTCATGGCGTTGGCTCCGTGGGCCGGTACCGTGCTTTCCACCTGGACCGGGAGCTACGCCCGCGCGTATCTCGTCCTTGGAGCGATCGCACTGGTCGGCGCTGTGATCAGCGCAGCAACCGTCCCCGCCCTCCGCGCCACCACAACGATTCCGATCACTTCCTGACCGAAAGAGAAACTCTCATGACGTACTACGACGCGATCGTCGTCGGGGGCGGTCAGTCCGGTCTGGCCGTAGCCCATCATCTGCGCCGCCAGCGGCTCGACACCGCGATCATCGAAGCTGGTAGCGAGCCCGTCGGATCCTGGCCGCAGTACTACGACAGCCTCACCCTGTTCTCCCCAGCGAAGTACAGCTCCCTCCCCGGTCTACCGTTCGGCGGCGACGGTGACCGCTATCCCGGCCGCGACGAAGTCGTCGACTATCTCCGGCGTTACGCGAAGACTCTCGATGTGGATTTCCACGTCAACGAGCGAGCCGACACGGTCACCACCAGCGAGGGCCAGTTCACCGTCCGGACTGACAGCGGATCCGTCTTCACTGCCCCTCGAATCATCGCCGCCACAGGAGGATTCGGCACTCCACACATTCCCGCACTGAAGGGGCTCGATGCCTTCACCGGGACTGTTGTGCACGCCGCCGACTACCGCGAACCCACCACCTACACGGGGCGGAACGTCATCGTCGTCGGAGCCGGGAACTCCGCAGTACAGATCGCTGCCGAGCTCGCCGAATCCGCCGATGTGATCCTGGCCAGCCGGAACCCCGTGACATTCGCCCCGCAACGCCCTCTACGTCGCGACATGCACTTCTGGTTCAAGTACACCGGAATCGATACCCTCCCGATCGGGCATCTTCTCTCGCGCCCACCGACGTCGCCGGTGTTCGATACCGGCCGCTACCGCGCAGCGCTCACCGCCGGCACACCGGAACGCCGTGCCATGTTCACCAAACTCGAAGGAAACCAAGCCTTCTGGCCCGACGGCACCACAACAACCGTCGACGCGGTCATCCTCGCCACGGGATACACCCCCAACCTGGACTACCTCACAGAACTCGGGGCCCTCACCGACACCGGTCGCCCCAGACACAAGAAAGGGCTGTCCACCACACACCCAGGGCTCGGGTACGTGGGGCTGGAATGGCAGCGAAGCCTCTCGTCCGCGTCCCTACGTGGGGTGGGCCACGATGCACACCATGTCGTCCGGACTCTCGGAGCCTGAAACCGACGTCGTGGCATGGTTCGCCGAAAGGCCCGTCTCCTCAAAGCTTCACCCACTCACATTTGCAGATATGGTCTATGGTCAACCGCAAAGTCTGTCTACAAGCCAGCCATTGGCTATCGTGCATTTTCGCCCAGAAATCTTGGATCCCGCCGAGGTATCCGGACATGTAGAGCGCGGGCGTGTGACGACCTGCAGCGGAATCCAGAAACGTCACTGATCGAGAGAATTTCGTATTACACTAATATCCATGACTGACGAAACGATCAACGGACAGCCTGTCACCGACAACATGATCGAAGAATGGGCAAACGAAGCCGAGACCGGCTACGACGTCGAAAAGTTACGCAAACGCGGCCGGCCCACCGTCGGCGCCGGCCCTGGGGCAGTAGTGCCCGTCCGTATGGACGCCGCACTGCTCGAAGCGTTGAACGCGCGCGCAGAACAGGAACACGTCTCCCGATCCGAAGCGATCCGGGAAGCAGTGCGCGCCTGGACCCAGGTCGCGTGAAGGCACATAAATCCGCACGCAACCACGGAATCACCGAAGTGGCCGGGATCTACGCGGCAGAGCACCACGTGTATATCGCAGATCTGGACGACGACAACCCCGCGCGCCAATTACGGCTGGGCTTCGACCCCGACGGCCGCCTCCTCGAACTAGTCGTCCTGCGCTTCGACAGCGGAAACGAACTGCTCATCCACGCCATGAAAGCCCGTTCCCGCTACCTCGACCTCCTGCCATGATCCTTGCCGATCACCGCTCCGGACGACGCCCGTCGCTGTTGCGTCGGAGTCTGGCTGTCGCCCAGCAACGGAGCCATCTGCCCGGCGGATCGACAGGATGGAACTGCGCCCCAACCTTTCGGCAGCGCGGGACCACCCCTGGCAGCGCTCGCACGAGACGCCCTGCGCGACCCCGCTATAGGACCATCAGTCGACAACGAATAGACGGGCGCCATCCTGAGTGCTTGAGCGGTGCGGCTCCATCTTGTCTCCGACCTGGTAGCTGCTGCCCGCTTTGATCGTGACGACCTCGCCGTTCGCCAGCTCAGTGGTGAGCGTCCCTTCCAGGACCAGCAGGATATGGCCCCGACTGCACCAGTGATCGGCTACGTAGCCGGGGCTGTACTCCACCATCCGAACTCGCACAGAACCGAATTCACACGTGCGCCAGGTCGCGCTCCCGGAGTCACCCGCATGCTCCGAAGCGGGGACCAGTGACCAGTCGGTGGTCCCAAAATGTGTGCCAACGATGTCCATCAGGAGAGCCTATACGCGCTGCGCCGCGGCTCAGCGCACGTCTCATGTGATGTCACGCAGAAGATGAAGCCGCCCAACAGCCGTCAGGATCACGATCTACGACTCGAGTACTAACCGTCAGGCGCGTCCGGCATAGCCACAAGAAAGAACCTGAAACAAGTCGCCCAGGGTGCTCCACCACCAACGGTGCACCGTTGGTGTCGAATGCACCGCACAGCCAGACATTGAATTCATGATCCGCACTACGGCACCGATCGCGAATGCTTCAACTCTGCAAACAGGCGCCTACCGAACATCAACAGACCGCGGCAGCCAAGATCTACTCATCTAAGGTTCAAAGAACTGTAATACACTGGTGTGCAGTGGCATACGGATCATGTGCCGGACTAACTCCATGGAAGCTTGATCAGTTTCACTTCATGGAGTTTCACGACACCTCGATGACACCCATCTATGATCCCCCGCTCCGGCGCGACAAGTTTCGACATTATCCGAATCTCGATCGAAAACTAAATAGGTTGCGATACGAACCCCGCGCGACGCGTTACCGATTCGGCTGTCGATGGACCGGTGCGAGGTGATCAGCTCCGCCGACTGCAACGCCCAATAGTCGCGCTCTTGCAATCTCGTTCGCGCTGCCGATGGTTCGGCGCCAGGCGTCGGCGGTGTATGGCGTCAGTGAGGAGGCGGCGAAGCCTAGCCAACCTCATCTGCAGACACGGCGAAGTCATCGCAGAATTGAGCAACAGGAAAGTGCGGTGTAATACACCTAGACAGCAGAATCGAGCGCTCAAGTGTGCAGAATTTTCGCGATGCCAAGTTGGAGGTCGCGCAAATTCACGGCAGGACCGAGGGTGTGGCGTGGCGCTGGACCTGTAGCAGCGATCAATGCCTCCTTCGCCGCGCGCACGGCTGATGTCGGCTGCCGACCAATCTCCTCTACCAAATCCCGAACATTCGACGCGAGCAGTTCGTCGGTCACACACCGATTCGCCAAACCTGTTGTCACTGCGTCCGATCCCTGCAGAAGTCGTCCGGTGTAGTGCAGTTCAGCGGCCACGGCGGGTCCCACAACACGGACAAGGCGCGCCGCGAATGCCGGGCTCGGCCGAATCCCGAGACGCGCAATAGGCATGCCGATTCTGGCGGAAGTCGCCATGACTCGAATGTCGCAGGCGAGTGCTAACTGACAGCCTGCTCCGGCTGCCACGCCGGAAATCTGAGCGATAACAGGAACGGGACAAGCCTCGATAGCGCGGAAGGCTGCCTCCATTTGCGCGAACGACTCCTCGACGTCCTCAGCACGGGCACCGACCCACTCGGTGACATCGGACCCGGCGCAGAAGGTGTCGCTGACGCCGCGAAGCACGACAACACCGAGCGATGCGTGGGTCGAGATGCCAATGATCTGACGCGCGAGATCTTTCCAAGCATCATCGTTCAAAGCGTTTCGACGACGGCCTGTGCCGATCGTCACCGTCGCGATTGGGCCGTCGAACGTCACATCGACCATGCCGGCGTCGCGCCGACTCGGCCCCAGAGCAGAAACCATCGATGCCTGTCTCATCGGCGTGCTTCGCTGAGCCAACCGGCGATAACAGCGTTGTCCGCACCGAGAAGCGGTGGGGCCGAGTGACAGTTCTTCGTGACCTCTATGCCGTCCACAGAGAAGAACCGGAGTGGGGGCCCTGGAAGCGTTATCCGACCTAGGCTTTCGTGTTCGACTTCGACCATCAACCCCTGCGAACGAGTCTGTTCCCAGCGGTACACCTCGTCGATTCCACGAACACGTCCCGCCGGAATACCCATACGGTCCAGCTCGAGCAGCAGCTCGTCCGTGCCATACTTCGAAAAAATCTCTTCGATCAGCTGGCGGACCGCCTTACTGTTTCGAACTCGTTCGGAGTTGACTGCCATCCCGGGGGCATCTGGGTCCAACCCGAAGCCCGAGCAGAACCGCCTCCAAAGTCCTTCACTACCAACCGCAATCTGAACTACGCCGTCAGCTGTCGGAAAGAGCCCGTAGGGGCAGATCGACGGATGGTGATTCCCCTGTGCCTTACCAGTTTCACCGGCGACGGTGAATCGAGTTCCCTGGAAGGCGTGGATACCTACTATGCCGGCCAGCAAAGAGGTTCGTACCGTCTGCCCAACGCCGGTTCGCGCTCGCTCCTGCAGTGCCGCGAGTACACCGAATGCGCCGTACATCCCTGCCAGTAGGTCGGCTATCGGAGTTCCGACCTTTTGGAAGTCGTTCGGACCCGAACCTGTCAGCGACATCAGACCCGCCTCGCCTTGTGCGATTTGGTCGTACCCCGCACGTCCGCCTTCCGGTCCGTCGTGACCGAATCCGCTGATGGACAGTACGACGAGTCGCGGATTCAGCTGCGAAAGTCGTTCGGCTGTAAGCCCCAACCGATCGAGGACGCCGGTCCGAAAGTTCTCCATCAGAACGTCGGCGCGTGAGACAAGGGATTCCAGTAGTGCAAGACCCTCTTCAGATTTCAGATCGAGTACGACTGACTTCTTGTTTCGATTCGCGGACAAGAAGTATGTCGATTCTCGCTGTGCACCTGCAGGTTCCATGAAAGGTGGCCCCCAGCCCCGCGTATCGTCGCCGGTACCGGGTGTCTCGATCTTGATGACCGTCGCGCCCAGATCGCCGAACATCATTGCAGCGTGAGGTCCCGCGAGTGCGCGCGTGAGGTCTGCGACAACTATGCCTGCCAAGGGCCCTCTTCGAAGATCGGATTCGGATTGTTCCGACGATGATTCGACCGAATCGATGTCGTCGGTCGCTGAGTTGAACATGTAACTTCCTGTCGATAGTCGGTGTAGCGGTCGCGCTGTCAGGCAAGCGTCCGAGCAGGTTCCGGTACACGCAACCGGTGCAGGAAACCTGCTGCCAACTCGGTTGCCTGGTGCATTTCAGCAACGCCGTAGACGTGAAAATCCGGTCTGACCAGAACGACATCTGCGTCCTGATCATCGAGCCAGCGCATATAGGTGAGGTCCACGTCGTCGACAACGGTCACGCCCGCCGCTCCGTCTCCACCGAGCGCAACGAGGTCGATCCCTAACTCCGCCAGAGCTGTTCGCGTCGTCTCCGGCACATCTCTCAGCGCGGCCGATGTGCGTGAAATCAATGCTCCCGGCCCATCGAACGCGTCGTCGAACCTTGCCACTTCGCCATCTCCGATTCGAACCTGACCTTGTAGCGCCAGACTGCCGCCGGCAGCCCCGACATGAATCCCTGGGCCAAGCCCTGGTCGTGGCGGAGCAGGAGCCTTCATTCCTGCAGTCCAGTCCGCGATCATGCGGGCATCACGTTCAGCCGCTTGCTGCGGGTCGGACATACAGATGACCTGGCCTAGTTCCGTCGAGAACTCCACAAAAGCACGTGCGTGCCGAAGTCGTTCCGTTCCATATGTGTCGAGCAGGTGGTCGTCCGCCGCCGAACGCAACACCGCGTCGAGCTTCCACGACAAATCCATCACGTCGCGAACACCAGCGCCCAGACCCTGTCCGGCGAACGGTGGCATGAGATGCGCAGAATCGCCGGCGAGCAACACGCGTCCTTGCCGCCATCGCGTCGCCCAGCAAGCCTGGAACGTGTACACGGAGTGTCGTTCAAGGACTGCATTGTCGTGGGTCAGCCCATACGGCTCGAGCAGTTCCCATGCCGTGGCTTCGCGCTGAAGGGATTCTCGACTCTCTTCCGGCAGTCGCATGAATTCCCAGCGACGGCGCCCCGGACCACCTGGAACCATCGTGGAAGGGCGCCGGTAGTCGCAATTTTGCGCGGCAACGTTCGGAAAACTGCTTCCACCCACAGGTTTGACGTCGACAACCAACCAATCGTGGAAGTACCCCTCGTCGTGCCAGTCGATGTCGGCCCATTGACGAACGCGACTGTTCGCCCCGTCTGCACCGACGATCCATTGCGCATCGACGGCGACGCACCTACCGCTGTCCACGGATTGGACGACTACTGTTGCCAGTTCCGAATTCTGCGTCAATGCCACCGCTTCCCACCCCCTCATCACCCGAACGTTGGACAACCCGGCGACAATGGCATCCAAGGCCTCTTCCAATGCGGGCTGACTGAAGAAATAGGTGTTGTACCAACCGGATTCACCTCTACCACTCCAGTCGACCTCCACCAGTGTCCGCCCGTCACCGTTTCGCCACACATACATGTCGTCATAAGGCTCGGTTATCTCGGGAATGGTGTCCGGCGCCAGCCCGACCGACTGCAGGATTCGCGCGAAATCGGCGCAATGGGTGACCGCACGCGGCAGAGGGTATCCGACCTCATTTCGATCCACGACGACGACCTCGTGGCCCTTCCGAGCGAGTTTGACGGCGAGAAGCTTCCCCACCGGCCCGAAACCGACGATCATCACGTCAGCAGCTATCCTCGTTGATTCGGCGTTGACACTCTGCACAGCGAATTCCGTTCTGGTGAAATAGCTTTGATGTTGAGAACAAGGATCGGTTCGTCAATTCCTTTTGTCACGGATCAGGTCCCGGAAATCGGGACGAGCCGAAACCCTCGATGCCGCCGGAAACGGCTGCACGACCCTGGCGGGCACCGAGACAACTGCCGTCACCACGGCGCTCGCGGCGGAGATACGTCCCTGTTTTCGGCTACGTAGAGCGATGGCAGGAAACGAGACAAAAATGTGAACTCGTCGTACGCGTGCTGCAGGAGTCCCTGACCGAACTCCACAGTTGCTTGCGCCGCAATCTGTTCCGCGGTTTGCCCAAGTGCCTCGAGATCGTGTCCGATGAAGAAGTGACTTCGCAGGGCCATCCCCCACTCGGTATCGCGCGCGATGTGCAGTAGCCTGCCGCCGAGCACGCGCCCATCCGGGAGACGAGGTGGATTGTGGGTGACCCCCAATCGTCCGACAACCACTCCGGACACAGCGCCGGATTCTCTTGCTCTGGAATAGGTGTCTTCGTCGAAGAACTCGGACGGATCCCGAAATTGGATGACCAGATCATCGGCCGGCTGCCCCGAGAAGTATTCGGTGACGACGTGCTCGCTGCCGATATGAGTGTCGTCCGAGAGATTACCCTGCCAACTGCTGTACGTGTGGTCGATGGGATGCCACCAGACGTATTTCTGTGTGTCGCAACGCCAGCGGACCCACCATTCGAGCATCTCGCCGGTGCAACCGTGCATATCCGTACGGACTGCGACGTGCAGCCCTCCAGATGGCAGTCGCTCGTATCCCATCTCCAATTGCAAAGGCTTCGGATCTAGTAGGGCGGCGACTTCTGACAGGTCCATTGATTCAGCTCCTCGGATCGAGTTTTTCCAACGAGCTGAAGGTATGGGCAAGGTGTGCTGCGCGTCACCCCATTTGTCCCGGTTTCCGGGACTAAACGGTTACGCCCGAGAAGTCGACATCGGACGATGGCACGCATCACATCGACCGCCCGAATCGGGCTCACCGTCTGGAGAGACAACACATGCATCTCAATGCACCCGCGCGAACTGATGAACGTGGGGAGACTCGATCCCACCCCGCAGTCATCGGGTTGTGCATGGTTATCACCGTGATCGAGGGATTCAACCTGATCGTCTACGGATCTGTTATTCCGTTGCTGTTGGAAGACTCGTACCTGCGCATAACCGATCAACAAGCCGGGCTGGTCGGCGGGCTCGTCTATATCGGAGCCATCGCCGGATCTGTACTGGCCCCTCTCGCTGCCGAGCGCTCCGGCCGAAAGTGGGTTCTCATTGTTGCCATCGCACTGTTCGCGATCGGAGCCGTGATCACCGGAGCGTCGATCAGCATCGTCATGCTCGCCGTGGGTCGATTTGTCACTGGATTCGGCGTGGGCGGCGCGCTCACCACCGCGATGACAGTCTCCCGCAACAGTGCGGCATCGTCACGGGCGTCGTTGGTCGTCACGATCACCATGGCAGGTATCCCGCTCGGCGGCGTCGTCGCGTCACTGCTCGCGATTCCGGTGCTTCCTGCGCTCGGATGGCGCCCGATGTTCTTCATCGGTGCATGCACTGCTCTGGTGATCCTCGCCGCCGTCGCGATAATCGACATCCCGACCGACACTCCCCAGGAGGTGGCGGGGCGTTTATGGTCTGGTCGGCAAAAGATTGCCGCACTGTTCACCGGCCGCGGGTCCACAATCGCACTGGTTGTCGCGGTATGCGCAATCGCCAACATGGTTGCGTGGCAAGGACTCAACGTGTGGGCAGCGCAGTCGATGATTGACTTGGGGTACACGCTGAACACTGCTCTTGTGATCACCTTTGCTCTGACCGGTGCCGCAGTGGTCGGTTCCTTTGCCAGTGCGTGGGCGGCCGACCGCCGCGGGGCCTCAGTTGTAGCGGTAGCCACCAGCGCGTGCACGCTCGTCGGACTTCTCGGAATGGTCTATCTGCCGACATCGTTGACGGGGACCATGATTTGTGTGGCGCTGATGGGCATCGGCGGCCATTCCACGATGAATCTGGTGCACACAACCACAGCCGATATCTACCCGTTGCCGGCACGAGCAACTGCCCTCGGTTGGTCGAACGGGACATCATTCGTCGGGGCGTTCTTAGGCCCGGTAATCGGCGGTACCTCCATTGCGTCGGGTGGAGCCGTCGGATTGTTCAGTACGTTCGCGGGTGCCGCGGCAGTGTGCTTGGTCGCGGTCTGTGCACTCTGTTGTGCAGACAGACGCACCGGACGGTAGGGATACCACTGATCACGAATCAGTTCCCGACCTCCCAGTAGGAGCCGGGAACTGATTCGCGCGATCTGCAGAAGTCACGGGAGCACACAGAAGAAGCTCTCAGGCAGTCGCATTCAGAATTGCTCTCGCGACAATCCCAGATCCACCTGACTGTTCACCACTTTGAGACCTTCGACCGCGAGTTCCTTCTTCGCTTTGAACCGCCCGGACGGAATGACGATGGCGATCGCTTGAAGCGCGCCCGTCGGTCCGATCATTGCAGTAGCCACGGCGCAGATCCCTACGTCGTGCTCCTCGATGTCGACGGAGACGTGGGAGCGACGCACCTCCGCCAGTTCCGCCAGCAGCGCCGCCCGTTCGGTGATCGTGTTATCCGTAAATCGCGGAAGAACCGGTGACAACAACGCAACTGCCTGCTCCTCCGGCAACTGAGCAAGCATGGCCTTCCCGATACAACTCGCATGCAGCGAAAAGCTCTTGCCGACCTTGGTGACGCCTCTGAGCCTCTCCGGTGAAGCAATCTGATCGACGACGACAACCTCGCGACCACTGAAGATCGCCAACTCCACGTTCTCGTTGACGGTACGAGCCAACGTTGCCAGCTGAGATCGATTGGCCGAGAGTAGCCGTAAGTGAGCATTCATCCCGAACTTGAGTAAGCCTGGGCCCAAGATGTATCCGGATCTGTCCGGAACTCGGACGACGTACAACTCGTGTTCGAGGGCTTGAATAACTCGGTGCACCGTCGAACGTGGAAGTCCGGTGCGGGCGGCGAGGTCTGTCAGCGTCATCGGCCAGCGACTCTCGGCGATCGAATCCAGAATCACCGTGGCCCTGCCTATGTTCGCCACGACTAACTCCTCGTCCAGGTCCTGGTCACCGTCAGTTCGATGATGCTCCAGTCTCGTTCGTCGACAACCATCGTGTATTCACCGAGGGTATGCACGCGAGGGTCGGGTTCGAACACCCACCGAGTGTAGTGCGCGTGAGCTTTCCACACTCGGGGGCCAGCCCCGGCGAGCACCACGAGGTTGCTGACGTCATGGCGATGTGCGACAGATGATTTCCATAATTCTGCGAAGAACTTCTCCGCATCGTCCGGATGATCGAAACCCATCCCGGGGAAGCTCACCCGGGTAGAAGCCAGGAGCCCCACAGCACCGTCGACGTCTTTGCGGTCGGCAAAGTCGACGTACGTGTGAAGTAGGTTCGAAATCCAGTGTCTGGCCGAGACGACTCCGTGGAGCTGACTGCAGGTCACGATTCTGTCTGCTCTTGCCACTGTCGAACGTAGGAACGTCCGTAATCGTTGCCGTGCGGAGTGCGCATCACCGTGTGAATATGGAAGGGCTGAGGAGTGTCGTAGTCGAGGAAGACACCGCAGTGGTGATCCAGTTCGGCTATCAAGACCGGGGATTGGATGCGGTAGTAGAAGACGTCCCCAGGGCGGTGCCCGCCGATCCAGCAGAACCATGTCCGGTCCAGGTGCTCTTCGATCTCGCGCAGACGAGCAGTCCGAGGCCCCGCGGGCAACAATGCCACGAACTGTTCGGCGATCGCGAGCACTAGTTGTCTGGCACGCGTGTCCATCTGATCGACGGGAATGCCTTCGAAGGGAATCACTCGGTTGTCCTGAAACGCTCCGGCGAGGTGCCGCTCATCCCCGGGGTGTACTCGCCCGGGAGGCATGGCCGGATCGTTCATCAGCCCGTATACAGTGGCCTCACGCCGCTGGTCGTCAGTGAGTGCGGCCATCAGTTCTATACCGAGTTCGATTCGACCGGTGAATGATTCGATGCCGGCGTGGGGACCGTCGTCTATCTCGTTGGGTTCCGCGCCGAGAAAGACCGGACTCACAACCATCCGCCCGCCGATGATCAGACAGTTGACCGCGCAGTGGTGACCGTACAATTGCCATCCCCACGGCGAGACGACACTGGGTTCACCGTATAGGGCGACGTTGTAACTGAATTCGTTGAGAATGGTCTCCAATCCGACAACCTCGCCGAGAAAACCATTAATCAGCATCATGTTTCGGACGATTCGAAAACCTTCGGGGCTCAGCGAGGCCTCGACCAATCGCAAGGCCAACTCTCGAACGCGTTGCGGTTGGAACTCGAGTCGTACTCCGGTGTCGAACTGCATGAACTCAGGGTTCGCCCACGTCTGCCACTCGACAGCGTCGATCGGATAACTGATCCTGGAGCGATCGGCGTCACTCAACTCCGCAAGTAGATCTTTCGCAGCATCCACCATTTCATCTACCGGAGCCTCTTCACCGTGCGTGACGGCTGTCAGTGGGTAAAGCCCGTCCGTGATCGTGCCGTTTTCGGTGACTCCTCGAAAGTCGTTGAGGTATAGCGGCTTCCATCCCTCGACGAGATCCCCGGTAAAGGTCCCAGGCCGCCTTGACGCATCGCGATAGGCGTAGGGATCCAAACCTCGAACACTCGATAGTCGGCGATGGTCGTGAGGGAACAGATGTGAGCGGAACTCACCGGACATGAATCGTCCTTTCAGGCTGGAGTGTTGTGCCGCACGACGGCCGCATGTACTGCAGCCACATCGCCGGCAGAGATTGCGTCGACAAGTTCGACGTGAATGTGAAACCTCTCGGTGCGGTAGCCCGCTGCGTCACGCTCGTTGTCGAACTCGGTGGCCGTGCCGTGCAGCGGGCCCAGAGTGCCGATATAGACCGATCGCGCCAGGCCATTGGGAACGATCGTCGCGATTCGCTCGTGCAAGGCCCAGTTCGCTCGGAGGAAGGTGTCCCAGTCGGGGGCGGATTCCATCCGCTTCAGGTGTGCCCCCAAGTCGGCGATGTCGGCCCTGCTTCGATGCCGAGCCGCAGCAGTGTCGATCAAGATTTCGAGGTGATCACGCAACTCGATGGCATCCGCGACGACCGGGGCCTCCTCGGCGACACTCAGCAACGTATGGCGCAAGCGAACCGCCGGGCTTCTCTCTGCGACAAATAAGCCGCCACCTCGCCCCTGGCGGATCTCCAGCACTCCCCGATCACGAAGCAGTCGAACCGCTTCGCTGACAGTCGAATACGCAAATCCGGTCTCGCCGCGAAACGATGCCAGCGTGCCGATCGGTGCACCGGGCTCCAGGTTCTGCTCCCGAATCCGGCTGTCGATCGCCGCCGCCAACTGCTCGGCACGGGTCCCCCTCCCCACTGCTTTGGACAGCACAGAAATCGGGTCAGTCGGCGCAACAGAACTCCGGAGCATGCGTCCGTCTTGTCCATCTGGGGTCTCGTGGGGCATAGTCCTATGAAACCATAAACCTTCGAAGGTTTATAGATTTAATTCGAACCTGAAAGGCTACTGATGAAAATCGTTGGGATTCAGCAACCCGATCGTGGAGTTCAGGTGGCTCAACTGTCCGAGGACGGCGCCCAAGTGAGTGTCGTGTGCACTCTCGAAGAGTTCTGGTCGGATCCCGCTGGCAAGCTCGCAACGCCTCCGACCGGCCCGTGCATGCCGGTAGCCGACATCGAGTTCGTTCCACCGGTCCTGCCGGGCGCGAGGGTGGTCTGCATCGGACTGAACTATCTTGCCCACGTCGCAGAGGGGAGCTACCGCGCAGAGCCCCTACCCGCCCATCCGACTCTGTTCGCCCGGTGGCCCAACTCCCTCACTGTCGGCGACACCGGTGTCCCCGTTCCCGCCAACGAGCAGGGTCTCGACTGGGAAGGAGAGGTTGTCGCCTGGGTTGGGCAGAAGCTTGCCGACGCCACTCCCGACCAGGCCCTTGCAGCTGTCGTCGGATACTCGACGTTCAACGATCTCACCTGCAGGCGAGCACAGAAACTCACCTCGCAGTGGATACTCGGAAAGAACGGTGACCGATCCGGCCCACTAGGACCGATGGTTCCTGCGAGCGAAGTCGGCGACCTGCGCGACGGCCTGCGAATACAAACCCGCGTCAACGGCGAAATCGTTCAGGACGCCCGAACCGACGAAATGGTCTACACAGTCGGCGACACGCTCTCTCACATCTCACAAACCTTCACACTGCACCCCGGCGACCTCCTCGCTACGGGCACACCGTCCGGAGTCGGCTACGCACGCACACCCCAATGGCTACTACAACCAGGCGATCAGGTCGAAGTCGAAGTCGAAAAGCTTGGTATCCTTCGAAATACATTGGTATCCAGGGATACTCGATTCGAAGGCTGAGCAGGAACGAGGGGCGATATCTCGCGATCCTTCAGAAGAGGAATGGAGAACCCTCAGGGCAACGCTGCGTCGTCGTCGACATTGTCCCCTCCGCCACCAGGACTTTTCGGTGCCAAGTCGGCGGCTACCCTGGATTACGCGAGCGGCCTTATGCCCGAGATGGTTCGGGTTCCGGCGAGAGATGTCCAGTGCGCGTTCACTTTCGACGCGGTCTCCGGCGCCGACCAGCAGCGTCAAAGCGCGCAGAGTAGCGCGATCAGTGGATCTCCGGTGGGATGCGGTGGCAGAGCTCCCCGGACGTGCCCCAATCACCGATCTAGGAGCCGGTGAACGAACTCGCCGAACGGATCACCATGCGCCGGCGATCCCTACAGTGATGCATCGCATGGTGATCCGTTCGGCCGCATATCAGCTAGCACATCCGCTCCCCGCCGCCGAACTCCCACCACCACAGCGACGCCGGTCTCCCAACTGCCACCAACGCCTACCCAGGACTTCACGAAGCACTCGCAGCACTACCCTGACCATGCCGATCGCGGCAAACGTCGTCGACGCAGTCGTTCCCCCACCGCCGCGACTGCTCTCATCACCGTGCATCCCCCGCCCCACCGCGTTGGCGATCGCCCTCACAACGCAGAACGCGGGTTGATCAGATTCAGCGCAACCGATCAACAACACATCACAAACAGTTCGGCCGTCTTCGCATCCCATTGCACCCGGCCCGCAAGGGAGACTCAATGATGAGGACGTCCCAAGACCGACCTGGCTCTGATCTGTGCCCTACAGGTCAAAGCCGGTGCGAGTTGGGTAACGCCGAATTCGGTCTTCTGGATCTGGCGCTTGCACGTTTCACCGGCGGGTACCCGCCCGACCCCGACATCGACTCACGACCGGCACCCGGTCGCGGTGCGCCTCATATCCCCTGAACTACCGGTGGTGCACTACTGACCGCTGTCGGTCCAACAAATCGCCACGTCTCTCGGGGCTGGTTCATCGATCGTGACGAGATAGTCGAGGACCATCATGCGAGCGCGGTCGAGATCTCGCGTTCCGTATGTCTGCGTGTACCCGTAACCTTCAATGTGGAGCTCGAGCCCATTCTGTCGGCGCCATCCACGCCACCATTGTCCTCTGCACGTCCACCGGCTCACCGTCACGTGTATCGCTGCCACAGATGCCAGTCTGTCAGGTCCAGCACGGGAGTCGGACTACGAAGCCATCACCGCAGACGCACTAGGGCTGCCGACTTCTGTCAGCGGGGCATCGACGCATACCCTGTCTGCGGTCAAACGCCTATCCTGCCAGACTCACCCCGACAGTCTCGAGAGAACTGGCGACCTCACCTAACGATTTCCCTCAGGCATTGTGCGCCACGCACTCGTGGATTCAACCTGCGAGGATGTCGTGAAGCATTGGGTCGTCGACTGGTTCGATTACCCGCCATGTTCGTACGCTCACCATCTTCGGCTCGATCGAAGGCGGAGCGGGACAGCGGCGGCTCCGGAGGTTTGGACAAGCCGCACTCGGAGACGAATAGTCCTGTCCAAGAATGCGATCCGAGGAATCTTTAGATGATAGCGGTCCGACCTATGACAGCATTCGCCCATGAAGTCCAGATGCATTGCAGCGCAGTATATGCGGACTCCAGCACGACACAATATAAGTTATCGGCGAAGAATTTTAACCGGCAGTATGCCGCGTTACAACATATCTGAGCCCGACTTGGCGGACGTCCTCGCCCCGTATCGAAGGACATGCCATCGGTACTGGTGGATGGGCTCAACGATGATGTGGTGACATTGCCTCGGTCACGCGAGAAGGCGAGTCGGTGTCATGCCCGCTCGCCGCGTGTTCGTAGAGCGCCGTCACGGCCGCGGGGAGAGACGAGTCCACGCCGGCGTCTTTCGATGCGGTGGTCACGTGCTGCATCGTCGTTACGGGCGGAAATGATGGTCGAGGTATCGGCTGGATATGTCCGGTTGTCGGCGTCGCGTGCGAAGCCAGGGCCGATGTCTGCGGCGAGCTGCACCATTGCTGTCAGCTGGGCATCGATCGATTTGCCATCGATTCCGTGAGCTCTTGCCAGTGCGGTGCCATGGGCCCACGCTGCGAGCGTGGTCCAGAACACGCCGAGCAGTGCTGTGTCGAATGACGCGGGGGGCTCGTGTCGATTTCCCAGCACGGTCACGGTGGGGGCGATGGTGGTCAAAACTGGCAGCGCCGAATCGAGGTCGAGGCTTGGTCCTGTCGCTGTTGTATCGTCAGCGGCGTGCGAAAGCCCCTCGAGAAAACCGCGATCCGGACATCGAGCTGCCCGATTACTCGACCGCCTTATCGAACAGCGCAGCCGCAACGAGACTGCCGAGTGTGATGCGGCCCGCCGCAGCTTCGTGGGTTTCGCGTCTGATACCCAGTGCTCGCCATCCGACGCGTTTGGTGGCGACGGGATTCGGAACCGCAACCGTGATCGGCGCTCTACTGCTGATGCTGCCCGTCGCATCCGAGAGTGGTGAAAGAACCGATTCCCTTACAGCTTTGTTCACTGCGACGTCCGCAGTATGTGTGACCGGACTGATTGTGGTGGACACAGGCACACACTGGTCGTCCTTCGGTGAGGTAGTGCTGCTGTGCCTGATCCAAGTCGGTGGTCTGGGCATCATGACGCTGGCGTCGATGCTGGGGCTCCTCGTTGCGCGCCGGATGGGCCTTCGGATGCAATTGGTGGCACAAACAGAAACAAAGAGCTTACGGCTGGGCGAGAGCAGACGTGTGGTCATCGGGGTGATCAGGTTGAGCCTGTTCGTCGAGCTCGTGACGGCGATCGCCTTGACCGCTCGCTTCAGGTTCGGATACGACGAGCCGTTAGCCCGAGCCACATATTTGGGTGTGTTCCATTCGATCTCGGCATACAACAATGCCGGGTTCGCTCTGTACACCGACAGCCTTGTCGGGTTCGCCACCGATCTGTGGATCATGGTGCCGATCATGGGTGCTGTCGTCCTTGGCGGTTTGGGTTTCCCGGTGATCTTCGAAGTGACTCGGTCGATACGGCGGTCCATTGCCGCCAACGGAGCACGACCGGGGTGGTCCCTTCACACGAAGATCACTCTGCTCACGTACGGGGCGCTCGCTGGCGCTGGAATCGTTGCAGTCACGGCCATCGAATGGAGCAACCCCGCCACGCTGGGTTCGCTGAGCGTGGGAGGACGGGTATTGACCGGTGTCTTTCACGGGGTCACGCCGCGTACCGCCGGTTTCAACTCCGTCGATGTCGCAGCAATGCATCCGTCTTCACTACTGGTCACCGACGTATTGATGTTCGTCGGAGGTGGGAGTGCAGGGACCGCCGGCGGAATCAAGGTCACGACATTCGCTCTGTTGGCGTTCGTGATTTTCGCCGAGGTCCGCGGCGAACCGACGGTCCACGTCATGGGCCGCCGTATCGCCGCGACAGTGCAACGCCAGGCGATCACGGTGGCACTGCTCGGAGTCGGAGCGGTAATGTCCGGCACTCTCACCATTTTGCTCATGACGGATTTCGATCTCGACGCCGTCTTGTTCGAGGTCGTCTCGGCTTTCGGCACGGTCGGCCTGTCCACCGGAATCACAGCCGATCTCCCACCATCGGGACAGGTAGTACTGATTGCCCTGATGTTCCTCGGGCGACTCGGCCCGATAACCCTGGCGTCGGCACTTGCCCTACGCGAGCGCGAACGACGTTACGAACTACCGGAGGAGCGACCCATTGTCGGCTAGGACAAACAAACGACACGGCACGCGCGTGACCGTGATCGGGCTTGGCCGCTTCGGCAGCTCGCTCGCGCGAGAACTCGTATTGCACGGATCCGAAGTACTCGGTATCGACTCCGATCCGCGTCGGGTCCAGCGCTACTCCGAAAGCCTCACCCACACCGCCGTCGCGGACACCACCGACCGGGAAGCGCTCGAACAGCTCGGTGTACCTGATTTCCGCCACGCGGTCGTAAGCATCGGAACCGACCTGGAGTCGAGCATTCTCACCACCTCGCTACTCGCAGACTTCGAAATTCCGAGGATCTGGGCGAAAGCGACAAGTCGACAACACGGACGGATCCTCGAACGCGTAGGAGCCCACCATGTAGTGCTGCCCGAGCACGACATGGGTGAGCGAGTCGCTCACCTTGTCACCGGCCGCATGCTCGACTATGTCGAATTCGAAGAGGACTACGCGATGGTCAAGACACTCGCTCCAGCCTCGACCATCAATCAACCTCTCTCCGACAGCCGCCTGCGGGCAAAGTTCGGAATCACCGTCGTCGCCATCAAACATCAGGGGGGAGAATTCACCCACACAACGCAAGACACCATCGTCCGTGAAGGTGATCAACTCATCGTTGCCGGCCGGACATCTCAGGTCGAACGATTCGCAGAGATGACCTAGTCGCAAGGAGCTGCCGATCGCTGTTCACGCAGGGTTTCGGGGCAGGAGTAGCAACAGGTTTCGGGTCAGGAGTAGCAACAGCTCGTTCATCCAAGACGATGCGAAAAGATGCTTTCGCCGTGGCGCCGCCGAACGATTGGTGGCGTAAGTCTGAAGTCAGTGCTCGCCTTCGTCGGCAGAGAACCCTCCGTTCGCCCAGCTGCGGCAGTGGGGCGTGGACACCCCATTGCCAGGTAGAATGGCATTGTGCAGATCCGGTATGCGACTCCTCGTGGCGAGTCCGGTGCCATGATCACGAGTAGCGACCCGACGGAGGAAGCGGGTGCATCTACTCGGTTTCACGAGCCGTCGATGATGTTCTTCGAAGAAAATCTGCGCCCGGGTGGGACGAACGGCTACACCACCTGGTGGGGTACGAATGCTCACGGCAAACTCGCCGGCTGCCCGCCTTCTCATCATTGACAGCTCCCGCCTTCCTGACCTGATTTCACAGCAATTCGGGCGGGAAGTGTCCATCGTGGTGCTGTCGCTTTGCCTTCTGTGACCGGAATTGCTCCTGCGTGGGTGGTTCACCAAGCGCATCTCCTCTCCTCATGTGTTGGGAGGTGCGCAAGGCCGGAAAGTCAGTGATGACCTCCCCTTTCTCCCGTTTACCGTTGTTCTCCCGCGGGTCTTGGCCCGAAACTCAACGCGTCACCGCGGTGCTCCGCAAGGAAACCGTGGGTGGTGTCCTCCTGCTCATCGCTGCGGCCACCGCTCTGATCTGGGCGAATACTCCTTGGTCGGATGCATACGATTCGTTGCGTGACTTCACCGTCGGCCCATCAAGTCTGCACCTGAACCTTTCGCTAGGGGCGTGGGCAGCGGACGGATTGTTGGCGATCTTCTTCTTCGTCGTCGGCCTCGAACTCAAACGCGAATTCGTCGCCGGTGATCTACGCGACCCGAGGCGTGCGGCGCTTCCGGTGATGGCCGCAATCGGCGGCATGATCGTTCCTGCCCTCATCTTCGTGGCGATCAACATCAATGCCGGCGGCGGCGCGTTGAACGGATGGGCGATCCCGACAGCAACCGATATCGCGTTCGCTGTCGCGGTCCTCGCCGTCGTCGGATCTCACCTTCCGACAGCGCTACGTACGTTCCTGCTAACGCTGGCCGTCGTGGACGATCTGTTGGCAGTGACGGTGATCGCGATCTTCTACACCGATGATCTCAGCTTCGCCTACCTCGGACTTGCGTTGATTCCGTTGGCGGCGTTCGCTTTTGCAGTACAGCGGCGGGTGCGCAGCCCGTGGCTTCTCATTCCCCTCGCGTTGGCGACATGGTGGTTGGTGCACGAGTCCGGAGTGCATGCAACTGTCGCCGGTGTGCTCCTGGGATTCACCGTTCCGGTACTGCGTAGCCAGGCAGCGGGCGGGCCGGATGCCGGGCCGGGGCTCGCGGAGTACTTCGAGCACCGCATCCGGCCACTTTCCGCCGGGCTGGCTGTCCCGGTGTTCGCGTTCTTCGCCGCAGGCGTGACCATCGGCGGTCTCACCGGATTCGTCGACACTCTCGCCGACCACGTCGCCCTCGGCATTGTCGCCGGTCTGGTGATCGGGAAGGTGATCGGCATCGTAGGAATGAGTTACCTGACCGCGAAGTTCACGAAAGCCGAACTCGACACTGATCTGACGTGGTGGGACGTACTCGGAGTCGCGATGCTCGGCGGTATCGGATTCACGGTCTCGTTGCTGATCGGTGAACTCGCGTTCGCAAGCGACGCCGCGCGCGGAGATCACGTGAAGATCGGGGTCCTCACCGGCACCATCATCGCATCAGTGTTGGCTTCGATCGTGCTCCGACTGCGCAACCGCACCTACCGGGTCATCGAAGAACGAGAGACCCGCGACGACGACAACGACGGGATCCCCGACATCTACCACCACCCGTGACAGCCCCGCAGCAACACCGAACCCCGACGATGCGAAGGACAAACCTTTGATGATCGAAACGTAGGCGCGACCGAAGTCGCTGCACTCGCTGCCGCGGCCTGGGTCGGACGCGGAGACAAGGAAACCGGAGATGGCGCTGGTCGACGCACAGCACCGACGTCACGAGATAACGCCTCCGAGGGCATCTCGGACGCCACACCGTCTAGAATCGAGGCGGAAGGCGACCTCCGTTTTGCGTTCGGTGTTCTGCTGGTTGATCGGATGCGTTTCGATTGCCGTGGCGGATGCCCAACTTTCGGTGATCGTCGGTTACTGTGGCGCACGGTGTGCCGGGAAGTCTGGTCGGCGACAGCTCAAGGCTGTCCCCTTCGGCCAGGAGAACCATGAACCACCTCACCCCCCAAACCTCCAGCAGCACACCCACACCGCCGCAACTCGAATCAGGTTTTCGTTGCCCCGGCGACGAACTGCAACTGCACACAGCGGCCCGCAAACTCCTGCTGACATGGTCACTGCCGTGGGAACTTCGACGAGTACACACCTCACTCGGTAACACCGTGATCCTGACAACCGGCACTGCCTCACCCCTACCACCGGTCGTGCTCGTCCCCGGCGCAGGGCTCAGCGCAGCAACGATGGAAGCCGCGGTCACCGAAATCGCTTCTACCCGCAAAGTGTTCGTCGTCGATGTTCCCGGCGAACCGGGAATGAGTGCCGCTCGGCGCCCCGCCTCCGCGGACCTGGCTCACTACGGCGACTGGCTCGACGAGGTCACCGACGCACTCGGTGAGAGATCCATCGTGCTGATAGGCCATGCCTTGGGCGCCGCCATAGTCCTTTCCTCCACACCACATTCACGTGTTGCGGGAACAGTTCTGGTGAACCCGGAGAGGCTTTCCCGGTCCGGCTGGAACGCCTGGGGCGCGGCGCGGCGCTTCCTGTGGCGCCGAAGCACAGACATCGATGCAGCGCAGCATTACCTCGAACACATCACCGGACCACACTTCGTGCCCTCCGCCGCCCTGGTGACGTGGTTCTGCAACGTCGGCGCCTACTGCTACCCCACCCCATCACGTCCACTACTCGGGAGAGACCGGATCGACATCTGGACCCGACACACCCCGGTAACTACCGTAGTGGGCACCGATGATCCCCTCGCTCCCCGACGGACCGTCAACAGGGTTTTCCGTGAGCACCCTGTCTCGATGGTCGAGCTAAGCGGGACAGGTCACCTGGCACCCGTCGAACATCCATCGCACCTCGCGCGCGTCCTCCGAGAGCACGAACTACTCCCTCCGCGGCCTGCCCACGGTCAGTGAAAGCTGAAGCCCCCCTTTGTGGGAAAACCCAGCTCAGACTGAGGCGACCAGTAAGCTACGCGCACAGACCGAATAGAAACGAGGTGGGAAGCGTCTCTCGGAACAGGTTTCGGTCACGTTTGAACCGATCAGAGACACTCACCGACCGCCCCGACTTCGCCCTGGTCGGTGTGCTTCGCGTGCCAGGAATACAGAACAGTCCCGGCACTGCCATCCTCCGCCGAATCGGATATGCACTTACCGCGCTGGCGCTGGTTGTCGTGGTGGTCTACCTCGACCGTGACGGATACTCCGACACCCAGGGTGACGACCTGTCGCTCCTCGACTGCATCTATTACGCCACCGTGTCCCTGTCGACGACCGGCTACGGCGACATCGCACCAATCACCGAGCAGGCACGACTGATCAACGTCCTCGTCATCACACCGCTGCGGGTGTTCTTCCTCATCGTCCTGGTCGGTACTACTCTCTCCGCACTGACGGAGTCTTCGCGCCAAGCGTTCAAGATTCAGCGCTGGAGGCGCAGCACCCGAAACCACACCATTGTCGCCGGATACGGCACCAAAGGACGCACAGCGGTAACCGCGATACTCGGTGACGGAGTTCGCCCCTCCGACATCGTGGTCGTCGACACCGACCCCGTCGTCCTCGAGCGAGCCATCGGGCAGGGATTGGTGACAGTGCACGGTTCGGCAACGAAATCCGATGTACTACGACTCGCCGGCGCCGATCGCGCCTCGTCGATCGTCGTTGCCACCAACCGCGACGACACCGCCGTATTGGTGACGCTCACCGCTCGGGAAATAGCCCCTGATGCCAGGATTGTCGCCGCCGTACGTGAATCGGAGAATACCCAACTGCTGCGCCAATCCGGCGCGAACTCTGTCGTCGTCTCCTCCGAGACCGCGGGCCGACTCCTCGGTGTGTCCACCACAGCCCCGACTGTGGTGGAGATGATCGAAGATCTCCTCACCCCGGAAACCGGGTTGGCAATCACCGAACGCGAGGTCCATCCCTCCGAAATCGGCGACTCCCCACGTCACTTGTCCGACATCGTGCTCGGGGTAGTGCGCGGTGGGCACCTTCACCGGGTGGGTGGTCCTGACATCGACACCGTGCAGCAAGGCGACAAGCTGCTCTACGTTCGACGCGTACCGTCCTGAAGGTTCCATATCTCCCGCATAGGGACTGTTTCTTAATCGGTGTTTCGGCCCCAGACGCTGAGTGAATGCTCAGCGAGGGAGGTGCCGTGATGACGACA
>NZ_JAWLSC010000022.1:40678-45033 GCF_033142465.1 Rhodococcus sp. IEGM 1318 | reverse complement strand
GTCGTCATCACGGCACCTCCCTCGCTGAGCATTCACTCAGCGTCTGGGGCCGAAACACCGATTAAGAAACAGTCCCACAGAGCCCGGAAAGGCCCCTCACCGGAGGCGGATTCCAGGGATCGTCGCAACACGATGAATATCCAAACTACTGGAGTGCGCTATGCGTAGGAGTCGATCAGTAAATGGTGCCCATTGCGGTTCGGACTTCGTCGAGGGTCAGTTGGGCGATTTCGTTCGCGCGCTGGTTTCCGATGCGCAGGACGTCGGCGATATGGTGGGGGTCTTGGGCGAGGGCGTTTCTGCGTTGCCGGTGAGGGGCGAGGAAGTCGTTCACTAGCGTGGTGGTGAGCTTTTTGAGCGCACCTGCGCCGGCGTCGCCAATCTGGTCGGCGACGTCATTCTCGTCGCGACCTGAGCACAATGCTGCTGTGGTCAGCAGTGCGGATACCCCGGGGCGGTTGATCGGGTCGAAGGTGATGCGGCGTTGTGAGTCGGTCGGTGCCTTGCGGATCACCGCTGCCGTCTCGTCGGCGGTCATCGACAGTGTGATGGCGTTTCCGTAACTCTTGGACATCTTTCTGCCGTCGAGTCCAGATACTTCGGGGCTCGAGGTAAGCAGCGCTTGAGGTTCGGGGAAGACCTGACCGTAACGATCGTTGAAGCGTCGCGCGATCACACGAGTCATTTCGACGTGTGGGAGGTTGTCTTTCCCCACCGGGACGAGGTTGCCCTTGCAGAACAGTATGTCCGCAGCCTGATGGACCGGGTAAGTGAGCAGGAGACCGCTGAGGGCACGCCCGGACGCAGCGTTTTCGGCCTTGACTGTCGGATTGCGGTGCAACTCGGCCTCGGTGACCAGGCTCAGGAACGGCAACACGAGTTGGTTCAGCGCGGGTATCGCGGAGTGGGTGAAGATCGTCGCTCGTTGCGGGTCGATGCCTGCGGCCAGGTAGTCCAGTACCGCGCTGTACACGTTGTCGCGGACTTCGCCGATGGCGTCGCGGTCGGTGATGACCTGGTAGTCCGCGAGGACGATGAACGTGTCGACGCCGCGCTGGTGCAGGCGAACCCTTTCTGCGAGGGTGCCGAAGTAGTGTCCGAGATGCAGTGGGCCGGTAGGGCGTTCACCGGTCAGGACTCGGTATCGGCTCGGGTTTTCGGCGATGTCGTCGCGTGGACGGTCGCTGGGTGCAGTGGTGGTTTCGAGGGATGTCACTGTAGGGCTCCTGAATGGTCAGGGGCTGTACGAAACCTCGAGAGTGGTGGACACATTCCGATGTCCGAGAATTTGTTGTGCCACATGCAGTCCCGCCGTGTCGACCAGCAACTGCGCCACCGTATGCCGAAACATGTGCGGTGTCGCATGAACACCGAGCCGAGCCGCAGTGGCCCGAAACGACGCCTCGAAAGCTGGGTAGCGCAACGGACGACCCTTTGCCTGACGTCGCCCGACCCACAAAGCCGACGTATCGGCTTGGTCTCGTTCAGTTGCGAGGTATTCGTCCAGCAGTGGCCACCAATCGCCGGTAACCGGAACACGATGCTCGTCGCGGGCACCTTTCAGCAACACTGTCACTGCGCGGCGCCGCCGATCGACATCGGAGAGTCGAAGCCCGAGGACACCGTGCCGGCCATGCTCGGCGCTCCAATCACCAACCCGCTGACCGGTTCGAAGTAGCAGCGTGACGATCGCACGATCACGAACACAGACTTGTTCTGCTGCAAGATGTTCGGCTACCGACGGATCCAGATCCCGAGCCAGCACCCGAGGTTCTCGTCGCCGCAACTCGAGTCGACCTCGCCGCGGCAAATCACGTCCCGACATGCCGTGAGCGGGACCGGGCGGACCGGTAGGCACGGGGTTGTCCCGGCCCGACCACGCCCCAGCGCGATGGCTGTCTCGCTCGATCAGGAACGCGAAGAACGCGGCCATCGCCGCAAGACGATTATTGACCGTCCGAGGTGCCCTGCCATGCTCGGTTGCAAGATCCGCACCCGCACCGAACTCGGAAATGTACTCACCGACGACCTGGCGTGTGACGTCATCGAGTGATCGCGGTGCCAACCAGCGGATGAAATGCTCGACGCCGAGCCGATAGGTGCGCACTGTGTAGCTGGACCGGCCCAGCATGACCAGCCGTTCGACGAATGCCCCAACATCGTCCACCAGCCACCCCTAGGTTCGGCTCCTCTTTCACCCCACCATGACTGGACTCTTGAGACAAGAGTTCGGCTACATCCCGTTCGAGCAGGATGCCGCGAACTTGTTTTTCCAGTTGGTGTCGAGTCGCTACGAGCATGCTTCGCTGATTTTGACGTCGAATTTGCCGTTCGGTCGGTGGGGTGACGTGTTCGGTGATCAGGTGGTTGCGGCCGCGATGATCGACCGGATCGTCCATCATGCCGAGGTTTTGACGTTGAAAGGATCGAGTTATCGCCTCAAGGACACCGGGATCGATACGTTGCCGTCCGTGAGGGCGGATAACGCGGCACAATGAGTACATCGTCGTGGTCTGGTTTTCGTCCGTCGGGAGTGGACTAGTTTTCGACCGTCGTTGACATATCCGTAGCATTGCCGGAGGCACGGCAGGTGCTATTGCATTGCACGCATGTGGGTTTGGCATACAACAGCGAGAGTCGCCTCCTCTTCCCCTTGAACAATAGACAGGACCCCCCACATAAACGACTGCTCCATCACGCCAGTAGGTGGTAAGCGCGTTGGAAGGCATCGTCGGCGAGAACGGCGAGTTCGCCGCCTTCTGTCCTGACCAACATTCTCCGTGCGGCAGTGGGATCCAGTGCCCATCGGAATAGACGGCGGCGAAGGCACCGGCCTCGACGAATCGGGCGTAGTTGGCTGAGCCGAGCTGCTCCCACACGTCGGGGTCGTCACTGAGCAGCACCAATCGGTATGTGCCCGTCATCTTTTCGTCGGTAGAGAGGTCCTTCCACGAAAATTCCACGAGCTCGGCGGCGGTGGTGTTCTCGGGAACGACATGGATCGACCGGGGTGCGCATATTCTGCGCCCTGCGATGTCACTGCGTACAGGAAAACAATCTCGCGCTCAAGAAGGCGCGGTCCTCACTGCCTAGAGCCTAGTCCGTGAACCACCATGCCCGAACTTGCTGCAGAGGTCGGTGTCGAACCGTCCGAGATCGGACAGATCGCTGCGGCAGGAGACTCGTACCATTCGCCGCCCGTGGATGTGGAAAAAGTACATGTCGATGGGTGCTTGGCGCGGATTCTTGGCGCTTTCCACCGGTTGATACCTGGGGTCTGCCATCACCCCGCGAGTGCGAGCAGTGTCCTTCCGACCACGCTCGCCGCCGCAACCTTGCGCCATTACTCACTCCTCGACTCGACTTCGTTTCGGTAGCGAGGAGGGCACACCAATTTTCGGCTTTGCAGGCCTCTCTTGAGCCACTCCCGCTGTTCGACACTGATCGGGCAGCAGGCCGTCTAGGAGTCAACCCCACGGTTAGGGCGACAGGTATGAAGCGAGCGATCCCGATTCGGTGCCTAGGGCAATCGTGCGCGCAGCTTCACCGAACCGCTACGGCGGCTCGGGGTCAAGGGTCTCCCACCCCCGATCGGTGAATCAGGCGCCTCACAGCGCACGTTGCGGATCAACTGGGGTCACACAGTCCGGGCCGTGGTAGCCGGCCATACCTGCTCGACGACTTCCAACAACCCTCTCAATCCGTCGCAGACCAGGAACACGTCCCGCGTGCCCCGATTCCGAATATCTGTCAGGACGGACTTCGGAAAAATTGGCACCCTCACCGGCGCCGAACTGGCGGTTCGAACGGCTTCCAAATGCTTCAATGACCGATCTTGCCCTGTGAGTCGAACGTCCAGTTTCGTGTGGAGGCCTGGAGATGTCACGTCCAGTCGATAAGTGGTTTGCCGGCGCGTAACGGAAGCTCTTCAACCTCCGATAAGTTAGCTACAAATGTAGACAAGGTAGCTACAATGTAGATAAGGTAGCTGCAATGTAACTGTTGGTGTTCGACCTACCGAAGGATTAGATAATGTTCCGTACTCGTACCGGATACATCCGCTCTGCTGGACTGTTGGCAGTAGCGTTCGCTGCTGCATCGACCATCGGACTGGGGACAGCAGTCGCCAGCGCTGAACAGGTGCACACCATTTCCGACGACTGCCTCGGCGTGCCTGGCGTTCCAGGTCCGCGCGACCAGGGTGCGCCCACCGGTCCGGCGGTACCCGGCAATACCAGCACTAGCCCGTCGGCGCTTCCCGGAGGGAGCATAAGTGTTCCGACCACGACGGTCGCGCCTCCCACGACGACAGATTCGAGTGGCGGCGGAAACAACGGCGGAAACAACGGCGGCAA
>NZ_JAWLSC010000022.1:0-40578 GCF_033142465.1 Rhodococcus sp. IEGM 1318 | reverse complement strand
GGAAACGGCGGCGCCCCGACCACGACGGTCGCGCCTCCCACGACGACAGATTCGAGTGGCGGCGGAAACAACGGCGGAAACAACGGCGGCAACAACGGCAACAACGGCAACAACGGCGGCGGCAACAACGGCAACAACGGCGGCGGAAACGGCGGCGCCCCGACCACGACGGTCGCGCCTCCCACGACGACAGATTCGAGTGGCGGCGGAAACAACGGCGGCAACAACGGCAACAACGGCGGCGGAAACAATCTGTGGGGTGGCGGTGCGGGTGTGAAGCGTACGAACTCGGATTCTTGTGGCGGCCCTGTTGAGCAGCCCGCTGCGCCCACTGTTGTCCATGCGGGTGACGGCATTTCGATGGGTAATGGTGCGGCTGCGGGGAGTGCGATTGTCGGCGTGGGGGTTCTGGCAGTGGGTTCGGGATTCGTCTTGGCTCGTAAACGTGCGCTCTGACCGACGATGCGAAGTTCGATGAATACCCGGGGTCAGCAAACGATGACGCCATCGTGGTTTTCTCGCAGATTTGCCCCAAGTGCGCTGATCGTACTGGGGGCGGTTGTAACTGTCATCGGGGTCGTCGTCGCTTTCTGGTCGCCGGATGCCGATCGTCATGCCATATCGCAGTCTGCACCTGCGGTGAGCACAGGCGCCGCCGCCGTTGCACCGATATCTGCGCAATACCCGCCTACACATCTGCGGATTCCGTCGATCGCCATCGACGCATCCATCGATGAGGTTCGCAACAACCCTTCCGGCGAGCTCTACCCACCTGAAGATGTCGATCGGGTTGGATGGTGGTCACCGGGTGCACGTCCTACGGGTCCTGGTTCGACGGTCCTGCTCGCGCACGTCGACAGTCAAGTCCAAGGCCGCGGGGTGTTCTTTGATCTACGGAGCACAGCCACCGGCGCGGACGTTGTCGTCGACACCGCTTCCGGGCCTGTTCACTACGTCGTGACCTCGGTGGAGGAGTACGACAAGAAGGAACTTCCGGTTGAACTGTTCTCGATTGTCGGAGATCGACGGCTCGTCTTGATCACCTGTGGAGGTGACTTCGATCGGGAAAGTGGTAACTACGATGACAATATCGTCGTCACTGCAACCCCAGCCTGAGACAGGCTGCTCACGGGCTAGGCAAAGAACGTGCCATTGAACGGAGACGAATGCCAGCTGCACACTTTGTTGGCCTATCGTTTTCGTGTGGGGTTTTCCCAGCTCGGCTGCCCGCAGAGGTCAAAGGTGGGAGACCTGGTGATCACCGTTTCCGGTTGAAGATCAGCCTCGATTTCCCCGCAGCCCTCGGCGCATTCCCCGAACTGTCCTAACTGGAATGCGCCGAACAGGGAACGAATGCTCTCCTGCAAGTCCCCGAGCACACTCCAAGACGGCATGTCGCGGACAAACCCGCTGAGGGCGTCTTTGCCAATCAGTGGCCACATGCCGGTGAGCATGGATGCGGCTTGGTTCACCTGGTTGAAGGCGCCGAGGTCGATCCGCGGCAAAACTGTGTCCCAGTTCCCGAGCATGCTCGCTGTTGGAGTGTGTCAAGGTTCTTGGACAGCGACTCGGCGGTTTCAGGCAGCTGCTGCTGCGTTTGGATACTCGGCGAGGGCTTCCGCGGGGGTGCGATAGCCCAGCGTCGAATGCAGACGTTGCCGGTTGTAGAACACCTCGATGTACTCGGCGACCGCGAACCGTGCCCGGCTCCGGGTGCCGAACCTCTGCCGGTAGTACATCTCGTTCTTCAGAGTCGCGAAGAACGACTCGGCCGCCGCGTTGTCCCAACACACCCCTGTTCGCCCGACACTGGTTCGCAGGTACCTCGACTCGGCGAACTCTGCGAATCCCGTTGATCTGTACTGACTTCCGCAATCTGAATGGAACACTGCGCCCGTCCTGACGTGCCCACCGGTGACGGCCATCTGCAACGCGTCGACGATCAGCGACGTGCGCATGTGCGACGCGGCCTGCCATCCGACGACCATCCGCGTCGCGAGATCGATCACCGTCGCCAGATACAACCATCCCTCACTGGTGCGTAGGTAGGTGATGTCACCGACCAGACGCACGCCCGGAACCTGTGCGGTGAAGTCCCGGTCGATCAGGTCCGGGATCGCCGCTACCTCGCCGGCAATCGTGGTCCGCTTGTACGCACGTGGTTGCACCGCGCACAATCTCAGCTCGCGCATGATGCCGGCGACAGTACCGACGCTGACCTCGATACCGTCCCGATTCAACTGGGCGGCCACGCGCCGGCACCCGTACGTCTGCCGCGACGTGTCGAACACCCGCCTGACCTGCTCGCGCAACCCTCGCCTGCGCGAGGCGGTCGGCGTCTCGACCCGGACACGCCAGACATAGAACGTCGACCGCGGCACATCCAACAGTGTGCACATCCAGCCGATCGAGTAGTTGGCCTTCTCCGCTTCGATCAACGCGCAGCGCTCGGCTACGGGTGTGTCCTGGCGAAGAAGGCCGCGGCTTTTTTCAGAAACTCGTTTTCCATCCGCAGCCTGCGGATTTCTGACTCCATCTCCGCCACACGTGCCGCCTCCACAGGGTTCGTCGCGGTCGCCGGGTCGGGATTCTCCTCCCTCCACGCCTTGACCCAGTTACCGAGCGTGCCCGGATTGATCTCCAGGTCCCGGGCGACAGCGGTGAGTGAACGTCCCAGTCCGACAACCATTTGCACCGCTTCCGCCTTGAACTGCGGGCTGAACTGACGACGCTTCTCGGTCATGTACAGATCCTCTCTCATCCCGAGATTCACTGTCCAAGATCATTGGTACACCCCAAGCTAGCCCACGTCTCGATGCTGCTGCCGCCAACCACACGCACAGCCGGGTCCTTCTCACACCCCTGAACAGGGCAAACGACACGCCCCCTCGTATCCCGATGGCGACGTCCTCTACTGCTTGGATCCGGTAGTGCCGTCAGGTAGCCGGCACAAGATTGGCCAGCTTCGCCGGAAACGGGTACTTGCCGGGTGCGTCCGCGGTGGATTCGATGATTGCGGAGTGAGCGTCCTCGTCGACGCTGACGATCGTGAACACCGAGACGCCTCCGGTCCCGATTCTCACTTGGTCGGCCTGCTGCACGAAATTCTCCTCTGTCGAGATGCCGATGACTGCCTATCTTCTCAGCTGCTCGTCGACGAATTTCCGGCTGTCTCATTCCACGACGTCGCGGTGAAGGGGTTCGCGAGATTCGCTGGTATCGCGGCGATCGGGGTCGACATCGGGGTCAGCAGGTAGTCCGCAGACCGTGCATTCTGCATCGTAACGATGTCGCTGCCGTAGATCCAGCCTGTCGGGTCGACTTGGTTCCCGCCGCCACCATCCCTGTTCGACTCCCCCACACCTGGCAACAAGTCACGGGCGCGTGCCTCGGCCCCGTTCCACAGCGAGAGGCCGGGATTACCACCGACACAGCCTCCGGCGATCGACCCGATCGACACGGGCGTACCCGAACCCTCTACAAGGGTCGTGGGCCAGAAGTCCTCGGTGGCCGCATGCGTGGCGGGGAGAGGGATCTCGGAAGACGGGCACCGGTCGTGATCGCCCCCGATGCCCACCCAGATCAGCCGCGGAGCCTTTCGACGTCGCCACCGTCGTTCGGCCGGATCGTTGAATCCGCGGATCCAGTGCCGGCCCTGCGCATCAGTGATCGGCGTTCCATCTGGAGTAGCGCGCAATTGCTCGGCACTGCCATAAACGCGCCCCCGGTTAAGTGCTGCGTCGAAGTCGCTTTCGTAGCTGGCCATCATTCCCCTGTAGTTCGTCGAGTCACATTACTGATGCGTGCGTGCCGGAATACCCCGATCTACCAGTCGATTTCGAGCACCTTCGTGGAGCCGGTCAGCGCAGCATCGCGATGAGGATCAGGCTGAATCCTCCTGAAGGATCTCGCGGGCGGGGCGGTTCCGGTGATCGCTGAATACCCGAAGGTGAGTGGACAGAAGGACAAGCCCGACCAGAATCGCCATTATCACTGGGGAGTAGGTCATCATGAAGTCGCGCGCTGCGGTGGGGCATTGCGGTGCTCCGGTGCTGCCCAACAAGGTGGTGTAGCACTCGGGGGCTGGTTCGCGGGGTACGTAGCGAGGCTGCATGAACAGTCCTGCAAAGGCAGCGACCACAACGATGTCGATCAGCATGAGGACCCGGAACGGTGTGATCACTTCGCCGACCCCCTTGGGTCCTCAGTTCTCTTGACCCCGCGTGTTGACCTGTTCGCATCGCGGAGATTCTCTACGGCCTCTGCGGCGCCGAAGACAATGCCGGAGGGTGCATTCGGCCACCGCACGATGACTACGAACGGCACGAGGATAAGAGCCATCACCACCACAGACCAGTCGTTGACTGCACCTGCGATCAATGCCGCGCCGGTCGACGCGACTATCGCGTAGTGAGCGACAGTGTCGAACGTCGTGGGGGAACTCATCGCGCCCGCCGAACCTTCGAGTGCTGCGAGAATCTTCCACACCGTTAACCCTTCGTGTGGCGTAGGCCGCACAGATCAAATGGTTGATCTGAAGTTTGCGTCCTTCGCGGGCAATGAATGCGAGAACCTCGCTGAATGCGAGAACCTCGCTGCTGCTCGCTGGTGCCGGTTCGGCCTGAGGGGTGATCTGGATTTCGTCGAGTGCCAGGTGCTTCATGGTTCTTCTCCGTTTCGTGTGGGCATGTCAGAACAGGTGGGTGGCGCGGTATTCGTTGGTGCCAGGACATTCTTCGACGGCCGCGGCGGTGAATTCGGTGATCGGGGGTCGCCATCGGGCGCGCTCGGCTTTGCTGATGTGGCACCACATCGTGGTGTCTCAGAGGTCGAGGTCCTCGTCGCCTTCGCGTGCGATGAACGAGTCCGGGGATTGGTGGGTCAGCGCGGCCAGGGCGAGGAGTTGCTCGAATGAGGGGTAGCGGGTGCCGGCCTCCCATTCGTCGACTGCCGGCTCTTGTGCCCCACATGCAACGTCGACGTCAGGGCCGTACAGCTCGGCGGCGTCGAGGGCGCGGGTGATCCGGTACGGGACCAGCGCGCCGGTGATCCACTGTTCGTAAGCCCGGTCATGGGCAGCTCGGCGCTGCGCCGCAGTGAAAGCCCACTCGGCTCGTTTCCGCAGACGCGCTGCTGCACGGTCCCCGGCTGCACGGAATCTGGTAGGTGTCGACATGGTGTGCTCATCGGTCACAGCGTCTGCGGTTTCTCGTCGGCGCGACCTGCGTCCTCACTGACAGCGTGGCCGGCAGGGGTTCGGAACACGTCTTCCCCACGAAGTGTGAGAACGGTGATGAGAGCTTCTCGCGGTGTGCAGTCGGGACGCATATGACGCACCTCGATCGCTGCCAACCTTTCCCCGTCGGTGGCCTTGATCTGCGAAATCAGATCCCGCTCGGCATCGGTGAGCTCGAGGACGCCGGAGGTCTTGTGCTGGGCGAGGTAGCTACCGATTCGACCTGCCCATCCCCGACGAATCGCTCGGGCTTGCGCGATGCGACGAGGACGCGCGGTCAACTCGCCGCCGCAGTTCGGGCATTCGTTGTCCATCGCCGCTGAGCAGTCGACGCAGAAGGTGCATTCGTAGCTGCATATTGTTGCGGCGTTGTCGAGGGCGGTGCGGCACCTCTCGCACATTGTTTTCATCGCCAACATCGCCGCTCCTGGAGTCGTCTCGCCTTCCCGCGCAGTGCACCTTCCGGCGCAGTGCATCTGTCAGCGTCAGAGAACCACACCTGCCCGGAATCGGCCTACGTGGTCGACCTGCCTTTGGGCAGGACAATCAGCGGGTCGTCGCTGGGTCAGTTTCACTGCGGCCCCGACTTCGTACGGTTCGAGATGCGGCTCCGGAACGGAATTGATCATGGCCTGGACCACGTCTTTGTCGGTGAGGTTCGGGTCGAGCCAGTGTTCCCAGAATGATTCGGGCAGGATCAGCGGGGATCTGTCGTGTATGTGTCCCGTGGAATCCGTAGCTGGCCCTATCTACCCCTCAACCAGTGCCCGAACGGCTAAACGCAGGGTGAGCAGGAAGTTCAGAACCCTGCGTTCCCACACATGGCACCGAATAAGGCATGGCGGCGCACTCGTCGTGGTCACAACGTCGGCGACCGAGACGAAACGATGGTCGGGCACCGGAGGGCGATCCATGCGCTCAGAGAACCGCTTCTGTCTCCACTGTTCATCGCACGCAGAGCCAAGACTCGTCAGGGGCCGAAAATCGCAGCCGGGTCATGTCTTTCGCCGCGGAGCTCGCCAGCAACGATCGCCTGCTCGATGGTCAACATGCCCGGCGCCAGGCCGAGCACCACCATCGGATCTGCTCGAAGGACCGTCTCGGGTTGTCCGTCGAGTTCGATCGCGACGCGGGCACCCGTTTCGTCTACGCGAACGGCGAGGGTCATGCCGTCGACCTCGAAGCCGATGATCGCCGGTACCGCTGTTCGCTTGCCCCCCCATCAGTGATTCGAGCGCGACCACCAATCAATGAGGTTGGAAACTGTCGCCACGCGGACCGACAACCATGAGCGGCGTGCTCCAGTTCACCAACGCTGTGACAGCGCCGTACGACGGCATCGGGCTGGTCACGTCATATTCTCCCAGTTTGCCGCGTTCAACAACGTGACAGTGCCGTTCCTTTCGACCTGCCCCAAGTTTCGGAATCAGCGACGCGCGGTATCGACGGCAATCCGCTCATAAATGTCAACGCAGTCGAGCATCTCGTCCAGGGAAATCCGATCGACTCCGTCCGGCGACGGAAGTGAAATGAATGGTCCTACTCGTGCGGTATCAATTCCTGCCGCACGAAAGACGACGCCATCCGTCGATCCTTTCCACCGCGAGATCACCGGCAGGTCATCTGATTTCACTGTCTGCCAGTGTCTTTCAGCAGAGCGCACGATGGCCGATAATCGAGGTGTCGCGGCGCCCTGATCGATATGGACGATATCCACATCAATACGCACGCATTCGAGATCCAATGCCGTACCTCGAATGGAAGAGCGTAAATACCCGCCCAGTGATTCCCGGATGATCACAGCGTCGATCTCGCCGGGATGCACGAGGTAGCCGTACAGTTCCACCACTGCAGGAATCAGATCCGGCTTTGCCTTGATCCCACCGCGAATCGCACCCAAACCGACTTCGGCGCCACACTGCTCACCGGCCTCTGCAGAATCCACATAGCCTCGACCCCACTCCTCAATGGCCTCGATGATCAGACCACAATGCCGCAGCACCCCACCTTCGGGCGAATTGGTAGCCCGCCACATCACTGGACCCCACTCACCTGAAAGGCGAACTCGGAAATAGAGCGCACCCGGTTCGTCGTACAGAACCCCTCGCGGTCCGGCCTTCGCCACAATCACATGTCTCGGGTGTGATTGTGCTGCTAGGTATTCCGTAACTCCGGTCCGTCTTCGCGACGGGCTGTCAAAAGCTGATTCGAGTGTGCGGTGAGTACCGCCCGCAGCCAATAACAGTTGCAGGCGATACGGTCCTGACATGTCGGACACTTTTTCGGCCGCCAGTACAAACGCAGTGAGGGCAGCCGCTGCCGGTCCTTTGGCGACTCCCAACCCCAACCCGGAAACAATGCGAGATGCACCGTCTAGCTGAAAGCACTCATCCCGCACCACATCACCAAGAATTGGACGATCCACCACCAGATCTCCGAAGAGCGACGTGTCCAGGTGTGAATAAAGGAGGAGTCCGCCGGTTTCAGCATCTCGCGAAGCTGTCACCAGCACCGAGGACGAATGTTCCCCGTCGCCCTCGATGAGCTCCCAACGAAGGTGGGGAAACTGCGACATACCCCAACTGACGATGGACTCCGCAAGAAGTCGTTCCTCACCCGCGGGGCTCGACACACTGGTCAGCAACTCGAGCGCCTCCATGAGGAGGCGCTGACGAGTCGCGACCGGTGTCAGCTCAGAAACGTTCCCAGTCATCCGACGCTGCTCGCCATACATCGATGTTTCGGGGGTCAGCCGTCATCCGTCGCGCCTGATGAGTCTCGTGCTCCTCAGAGGTGAAAACACGATGTCCGTCGCACAATTCAATTCGGGGTCCGTGCTGCGGCTCATAGAGGTAGAAGGCGATCGAAGTGGATGCCGAATGATTGACGATATCGGAGGCGATGTTCACGTCTTTGTAGAGCGCCTTCGCGCGTCCCCTCATCACGTGGTCGAGGCTCTTCATCTTGAAGCAGAGATGGGCAACGTAGTACGAGTTGTCCTGCCGCAGTGCAAGTGAATGATGGTATCGATCTTCGCCGCGAATGAAGGAAGAGGCACCGAATCCGTCCGAGATGATGAAATCTGACGCGAGGAATCCGAGAACATCGAGGTAGAAATTCTGGGACTCACGATACGCCGGCGTGGACAGGAATGGGTGAACGATTTCGAGGGGGCGCCACTCTACGAGGGGCGGTTCCGCGTATTCCTCGAACCCGGTAAAGATTTCGATTGTCTGACCATTCGGATCCTTGACGGCAAATCCGTCTTCGACCAACGCCGCAGCGCGCGGATGCATGTCGAATACCTCAATGCCGTTGTCTTCGAGTCGCTGCCGAATCTCGGCAAGCACAGTCGCCGACTCTGCACTGTAACCCAAAGCAAGACAATGGAAATCGGATAATGTTGTGTCCTCCACCAGCTCGATCACATGGTGAGAGATATCTGCGCGCATAAATGCATGCTCGGCCGAGCGTTCTTCCAGACTCAATCCGACGTGATCGGTGTAGAAGTCGATCGAACTGGCCAGGTCGGGCACAGCGAGCCGCGCGTACTCGAACGCGTAAGGACCGCGCGGCCGTGTTGCGGTAGCAGTCATGGGATCAGTCCTATTCAGATGATACGAATCGACCGTGACGATTGTCTGTCGAGCGATTGCCGGTCGCCATTTTTCGGCCACGAACGATTCGTGTGATGGTCCGTTGAGGTATGCGTTCAGCTCTGTACGACTGGGGAATTCGACGGTAAATACATGAGACATCGTGGTGTCTCGTTCGCTGATGTTGGGTCCCAGTACCCAATTGCTCATGGCTGGATATTGAGCGGGGAAGGTGTCGAGTTCGTCGAGGATCGCTTGCCGATCCGTTTCCTCCACCTCCGGTTTGAAACTGAAGGCGACTACGTGCTTGATCATGTCGCTCCCCCGTTAGATGATGAAGCTCAGTCGTGCACCGGGAGTTAGCAGTTCATGCGAAAGCACCGAACGCCTGCGCCGGAAGCGAAGCCCGGACTCCGTGATCTCGAGAAGGTGCTTGTAGTAGCCCACGTAGCACTGGGTCGTTTCGTCGCGGAAGCGGTGAATCACGAACGACGCCTTGATCTCGACCAGATTTCCGGTTCGTTCGCCCACTGCGACATTGCTGATCATGCGGTGCACACGAGATTTGGGGTTCTCGGCGTGTGCCTTGCGACTCTTGAGTCTCTTGACCCTCGCCTGAATCAGGTCGTAATTGTCCAGGATGAAGAACCCGCCGCCGCGTTCGTCCCAGCCGCTCCAATCGGTAGTCGGTACCTCGTACACTGATTCAGAGGTGAAGAGCGCCAACCAATTATCCAACTGCCACGCGTCAAGAATCTCGGCCTCGCGGTACAGAAACTCCTCGACGTCGAAACGAGAGACATCCGCATGTTGTGTTGTGGGTGTAATCGATGCAGTCATGACTGATCCTCCTCCGCCGACCCGTTGACCTCTCCTACTGCTCGGCTCCAGTGACGCCAGAAAGTTCGCATCTGACCTTCGTCGATGGAACGCCCCTTTTCCCCGCGTACTTCGGAGATCATTCCGCGCGACATATCGCTGTAGTCGTTGATTCCACGTCGGTCACCGGCCGTTGCGACGATGCCACGCTGCACGGCTTCATAAGCCTCGATGTCGTCCGGCGTGGCCAATCCTCCTGGACCGACAAAGCTGGCCATGGTTCGCAGGCGGATTTCGCGGGCCTGGTCAGACTCGTCGGTGGGGACGTATTGCCAAGCGCGGACATCAGTTTCACCTGCTGCAAGCGGCTCGAGCTGACGAATGGTCAGGGCTTCGAGGTCGAAGAGCAGGAGATTCGGGAAGACAAAGAGTATTCGGCTCGCATCACCGACCGTGTCAGCACGCTCACGTCCGAGCCTTTCGGCCATCTCTTCCCGTGTTTTGCGGGTGCGCTCTTTCTCTTCCTCGCCGAACCGGGGCTCCCACAACATTCCGAGACGACCGTTGTGACCGGTGAGCACCAGCATGGAATGACCGTTGCCGAGGTTGTATCCGTACTGATCGTCGTCGGTAACGTGAAATCCGGTTTCTCTCAGATACCCGACAAACGTGTTGTGTGTAGGAGCGAAATGGTAACCGTCCATGGCATTTTCGACGGCAAGCTTCCAGTTTCCTTTGATGCCGTACCGCTGAATTCCGGGCACCGCGGCCATGCCGGCCGCACTCTGCTCGGTGGCCATGCTGATGACATCCGCTGCAGCGCCTAGGTGCTCTTCCAGCGAAGGTCCTTCCTCTGCGAACGAAATGAAGACGAATCCCTCGTGGCTGTCGACCCGCGGAACGGCACGCAGTTTCACCGAATCCCGAAAGTCACGTGAAAAGTCGTATGCATCCTCGCCCGGGATAGCTGCGATCTCGCCTGAGGTTGTGAAAGTCCATGCGTGATAGAAGCATTGAAGGTGGCGGGAATTTCCTTCCGCCTCACGACACAGTGTCGTTCCGCGATGCGGACAGGAGTTGAGGAATACCCTGATTTTGCCTTCGTTGTCGCGGACGAAGATCAGTGGCTTACCGGCTATCACCCGAACTCGGTAGTCGTTATTCCTCGGAATCTCGGTCTCGTGTCCGAGATAGACCCAGGTCTTCATCCATACCCGTTCGCGTTCGGCCGCGAATACCTCGGCGGATCGGTAGGCCTCGCGGTCTACACGAAAGGTCAAGTTGTCCCAGTCTTCTCGAACAAAATCGTTGCCCAGTCGTTCGGGTACATGCTGGGTGGTGCTTTGCGTCATGTTGTCAATCTCCTACAGTCGTATCTCGGGCTGAGCGAGAAACGGAGGGTTTGTGAACAATCTTTCGAGTCATGGTGCGATACAACGCTCAATGAGATTCGGTACGCCAGGTTGTTTCGCCAACCCTCGCCCGTGCTCATCTCACGGTCATTCCATCTGGGAGCAGGCTTGTCCGGTCAGGAGGTCCTGACAGTGATCAGCTGCAGCGAGTTCCAACCAGTCTCTGCTTGGCCTCGTCGAATCCGTCCCCAGCCTCTCGCCGGTTATCTACACCACCGCGGCTCGGTGACCGGTCGCGAGACGGTCCGCTGCGATCATGCGCCATAGGTCGTGAATATCCCCGACACGCGACTGGTCGGCAACCTCGAGTTCAGCGCACTCCGTATCGAACGCCGCTAGTTTCGCTCGTCGCTATTCCACTACCGCGCCGTGCAGCCTCAATCTTGATCGGAGTGAGAGTTTCATTCGCTGTCATTGATCGTCCTTGCGTTCGTGGCCGCGTAGCAGTTGCTAGATCGAGGAGTGCGACGACCGAAAGAGGCGGACAAAGGCACCCTCTCGACGCGATTCTCGACACAGCCGAGAGTATCAATGCGTGTCACTTTGCGCAATGGTATATCGCATATGGATATGATAGGGCTGGGAGGACCTGGTGCCGGCACCGCCACGAAAAGGGGGTCCGACTCAGTGACATGACAAACTGACAAAAGCTATGCTCAGCATTTAACCGTAGTCGAACCGGCGCACTCGCGAGTGTGTTCTGACTGATATTGCCTGGTTGAAGTACATTTTGGGCGGCCTTCCCACTGCCCGATTCGACCACATCGAATCAAGAGCAGCGCAGATGTGAACCTTGCCCCCACAAGGCATCCGTTCCACATCGCAATATGTAACACCAGAAAGCAATACACAACGATCGATCAGGACCAGCAGTACCTACCCACAGGCTGCGATCCGAATCGATGCATTAGCCAGTCACGCATACCGTAGGCTCTGGGGAAACAATTCGAACCCGGGGACACGATGACAAAGAAAACCGATCAACCCGATAATGCTGCTGAAGCCAGCCCCAATGCGATACAGGCCGTCGAACGTGCTGCGATGATCCTGTCCGCATTCACCGTTCGCAAGCCTTGGCTGAGCCTCAACGAATTGACCGCACATCTCGGCACCAGCAAACCCACTGCACACCGCTACACAAAAGCCCTCCGTGCTGTCGACCTACTCCGTTACGACGAAGCCAAGGCACTGTATTCGCTGGGACCCCAGATCTTGGCGCTGTCGTCAGCGGCCCGTGCCGGACTACCCATCATCACCGCAGCCGGCCCCTTCATGGATCGCCTCATGCGGGAGATCAACGAAACCGTCGTGTTGAGCATCTGGGACGGAAGCGATTCCGTTGTAGTTGTCCGCGCCGAAGACAACACCGACCGAACCACGAGAGTCAGCATTCGAGCAGGCACTCGGCTGCCGCTGTTCACATCCGCGCAGGGTCGCATATTTTGCGCATACGTCGACAACGACGAGAATCCGATACTCGTCAAGCGAATGGGCCGGGTTCCCGGATTGCGGGAAGAGCTTCGGCGAGTACGTTCGAGCGGCTTCTCAGTTAATTCGCCCGACGGCCACGGAACCAGGACCATCGCCGCACCAGTATTCGCCGATGGCGAGGTAGTAGCAACGATTGCAGTAGTCGGGACCGCAGAATCCATCTCGGCAGCGCCCGAATCCCCCATGGTCCGCGCATTGCTGCAGACGACCGCAGATCTTGCATCCGGACTAGGATCCTGATTCTTACTGGGGCACAATGTTTTTCGTCACTTGTGCCCCAGCAATATCAATTCTTTTCACACGATTCGTCTGCCGGCTCCTACCCTGCACAGCTATTCGCATCTGTTGTCCGGACCTTTGACAATGCCTTCGATATCGGAAAAGTGCCGCCAACCGTCGCAGACGGTTGGCGGCACTTCTTCGACAGCAAGGCTCTCAAGCACGGTTCAACAACAGGTTCCGTCGTCTACTGGAGCCAGATGGCGCACGTTCGTTCCGCGCCACGGCACCTGATCCACAAGTTCGCCCCGATTTACTACCAGTACCGGTTCCAGTCGTTTCACCGGCAGTCGATCATCACTTGCGTCCGGCAGAATATCGGGTTCCGTCAACTGCTCGAGGACTGTGATCGATGCCATCCCGCCCTCTGCCAAGACTCCGTATCCGTCCACGCTGATACCCAGAAGCTCAGCGGGACGTAGTGTCGACGCAACAAGCACATCGGACAACGGCATTCCCAGTGCAATCATTTTCGACATGACCGTCAGTAGGTCGTATGCAGGTTCACGCCAATTGCGCAGGCTGAGATCGGATCCGATCGTATCTGGATAAAATCCTTGTTCGAGTGCGATTCGCGCAACTCGATAGGCCAGTTGCGTCGTACCGTGGCCGACATCGAACAACACACCGCGTTCCCGCGCTGCGAGGGCGGCCTCATTCAGCCGGCCTCCATCGAGAAGCCCAGCGGACTTACCGTGGAATGAATGTGTGAGGATGTCTCCTGGACGAAGCTCGTCAAGAACTTCCTCAATCGAACATGCTGTCTCCCCGAAGTGCACCATGACGGGCTTGCCGATGCTCTCGCCTACTTCGATTGCTGCGCGCAAATATTCGAGTGGAGTTTCAGCTGCCTGACTTCGGGAGAGCCGAACCTTGACGCCCTTGACAATGTCGGGGTAATCCTTGCCGACTGCAATTGTCTTGTCCTGCATGACTGCTGCGGGCGACGCGAACTCGCTCACCTCCATGTTCGACAGACCCACCGAGGAAATATTGACGAACCCCACCACTCGGCACGGTGAATCCTCGACAATGTATCGACGAAAGCCTTCAAAATTGCTGCAACCGAAGCTACCTGCATCGGCCACTGCCACAACACCGCGTCGAAGGTGCGCTTCCACCACTGGAACCGACTTCTCGAAAACGCCGTCGTAGACATGAGTGTGCATGTCGACCAGGCCCGGAGAAACGATCTTGTCACGACAATCAACGACATGTGTAGCGGTGCCGGCGATGTCTTGGGCAATTCGTGCGATATGACAACCTTTGATGGCAATATCTGAGGTGCGGAAGGTCCCCGTCGTGGATTCGAAGACGTTACCTCCCCTCAAAATTATGTCGTACTGCCTGACAGAGGTATCTTCCGGCATTCGATTCTCCAAGTACTAGTAGTAGTACGCAGCACCCTGCGTACGAGATGACAGTTGTGAGTTACCGATATGCACGAAATCCACTGCCCTCGTAATCTTTTCGAGGTGGCGCGAAAACATCGATGTTGATGCAAAATTCGGTGACCGGTTCGATGTAATGCGGCCGCTTCGCGGGCACGAAGAGCATTGATCCCGCTCGCATCCGGTGCGGTATTTCGTCGACGTAGTAGTCCGCTTCGCCCTCGAGAATCAACGCAAGTTGGTCGAAGTCGTCATGCGAATGAGGACGAAGCACCATGCCGCGGGACAAATGATGCCAACACAGCATCACGTCAGGTGTCGAGTAGATCTTCCGGCGCACTCCGGGGCGAATTGTTTCTTCGTCAATCTCGTCCCAATTCACGGCTACGGGAAGGTGCTGCATGTCGTTCACGATTGCTCCTGGATGGTCCCGATCGGGTCGTACGTAGGTTCAGATTCGGGTGCCGGAATCAATGTGCGGAGTCCACTTGCAAGAATCTGAAGGTCTGATCCGATCACGGTGTAGCGGTCGCCCCATCTTGTTGATGTATCGAGTGACGACCGATCTGCAACCCACGATCCGGTCGGAACTCCTGCATCGCGGGCAGCATCCCTCAACCGAACGCGCTCTGATCGATACGCCTCACCGTCTGTGGCACCCGCAGCTCCCAGAGCGACGGACATATCCGTAGGGCCGTGGAACGCCACATCGACTCCGCGCACTATCTGGTTAAGTGGGTCAGACAAATTCGGAGACTCGATCTGGACAACGAGCACGGGCGGCTGCGCGACCTCTCCTGCCAGGTATTTCGGAATCCCTGAGCGGCCGAAATCGGCCTGGCTGTGAGCAAGACTGATACTCCGTTTCCCCGAACGGGCGTATCGTGTCGCCATTTTCAAATCGTCAACTTGCTTACGCGAGAGAACATTCGAGAGTTGAATGCCCACTGCCCCGGCTTCCAACGCACGATTCACGTACCCGATATCCAGCGTAGGTATACGGACCAATGCCGGAAAGCCAAGTGCACATGCATATCCGAGAAGTTGACGAACACTGTCGTCACCGAGTTGAGAATGCTCGGCATCGATGACAACAAAATCAAGCCCGGCGGTGTGCGCGATATCGACGACGCTGCGATCATTGAGCTTGACGAATGTCCCTATGACACTTCCAGTCTCGGCCAACCTTCGGCGAAGACCAGCACGCATATCCAGCATTCGCATCGACATCTCACACCGCCATCTCTGAGGAATGCCCCGGCGAGGCCGACCACGATGAATTGACCAGCGGCGCCAAGTTGTTGACAGCGGTGGCAGCCTCAGCGAATCCAACGGCGATGATCCTGATCTTGCCGTCGAAGTCTGCGATGTCACCGACCGCGTAAATCCTGGGTATGTTCGTCTGCATCGTACGGTCGACGAGGATACGACGCTGGTGGAGCTCGAGTCCCCACTCCTGCAACGGCCCCAGTTCCGCCAAGAAGCCGAGCGCAGCCACCACCGTAGTCGCGGGGAGCGTCGTACGGTCGCCGTGTACACCGCGCGCGACCACTGATTCGATGCGCTCGGTGCCACTGACAGATTCGATTTCGCATGAGGTAAGTACGTTCACCGACGAACTGCGAAGCTGAGCGACGCTGTGTTCGTGCGCACGAAAGCTCTCGCGCCGATGCACGAGGGTTACCGACGATGCGACGCCTTCCAGGGCGAGCGCCCAGTCCACCGCAGAGTCACCGCCGCCGACGACCACAACCTCGTGCCCGGCTAAGTCAGCCAGGCGCGGAACAAAATACTGGAGACCGCGGCCGAGGTAATCAGCTGCCGGTTCGAGCACGCGCGGTTCGAAGTTACCTATTCCGCCGGCTATGACAATGCCCTTGGCAGTGAGGGTAGTCCCCTGCGCGGTAGTCAGTTCCACGCCGTCGGCAGAGCAACTCAACTTTTCTGCGCGCTCACCGAGAACCCAGAGCGGCTTCGCTTTTTGCGCCTGAGCAACAAGACCATCGATGAGTACCTGCCCCTTGACCTCTGGGAAACCCGCAATATCGAAGATTTCCTTCTCCGGGTACAGGGCAGAACATTGGCCACCGGGCTCCGGTAGCGAATCCACGATCGCGACGGACATACCTCGAAATCCCGCGTAATAGCCGGCATAGAGCCCGACCGGACCCGCCCCGACAATCACTACATCGACCTCATGGTTTCCGGACGGGCCGACGCCGTTCATACCCGTCGGAACCAGCGGATCTCGCACCGGAATCCGCTCAGCGGCGGTCTCCGGCATCGATGCCGCACTGGCGAGCGGTGTGGTGTGGGTTATGTACTCCGGCTCAGCGGTTTTCACGGCGGGCGCCGTGAGCGGCAACGCCGCGACGTGCGGGTGATCGACGGCGAGGGGACCAATCTTGCGGGCACCTCCGGGTGAAGGCATTCCGAGGTTCACGAATACGGTCTCGTTGATCTCGCGGTACGGCAAGCGGTCTTCAGGCAAATCTTCTTCATGGAAAATTGAGATTGTCGGACAAACCGGTTCGCATCGGCCACATTCGACGCATTCGTCAGGATTGATGTACATCATTCGCGGGCCTTCGTAGATGCAATCCACGGGACACTCTTCCATACAAGATTTGTCCTGGATATCGACGCACGACTCTGTCACCACGTAAGCCATGTCACCCTTCCTTCATAAGCTCGCGAAGCGAGACCGAGCCCGAACGAGCACCGACGGTATTGACCAACGGCGCGCAGGTTCCCACCGAAATCGTCACAACATCACCAACATTCAAATATTGCCCGGAATCAATCCCCCGTCCTTTCGGTCCACCTGTGAGCACGACATCTCCGGGTAAGAGAAGCGCGAACCGTGAAATACGGGCGAGCAATTCCGGTACGGAATAGACCAGCTCGCGAGTGGAAGAATCCTGCCGAGGTTCTGAGTTCACCCAACTCCGGACCGCAATATCGTCGCGATTCTCGACACAAGACAGCGGCAACAGTGTCGGACCGATCGCCGAGAACTGTGGGAAGGACTTCCCGAGCGTGGGATTATCCGTTGCCTTCATCACGTCTCGGGCAGTGGAGTCGTTTGCGGCAGTGATCGCGGCTACGTAGTCCCACGCATGTTCCTCGGACACGTCACACATGTGCCGACCAATCACGACGGCCAGCTCGCCCTCATAGTCAAGCTGGTCTGCGATTGTGGCCGGAGCCCCGATCTCCGCACCCGGATTCGCCAGGCTGCTCGGAGCTTTCATGAAGATGGTCGGATTGCCCGAGCGAACAAACTGCGTCCACGTCTGCGGTCGATAATTCGATCCGACACCCCATATCGAAATCCGACGTCCAAGCGGGGTCAATACCCGGGCATCAGAGAATGCGATCTCGTTCCGAACCGGCGCCTTGCGAAGCTCCTCCAATGTGGATCCAGCCGCAAGAACTTCCGAAAGATCCGCAAACTCTGTGGCCAGCAATGTAATTGATTCGCCCTCTAACACCCCGATTCCGTCATCGGTAAGAAGTAGCTCCATGTCTCGTATATTGCATTGTGAGACGACATGATGTCAAGCAATACGCAGTGGCGTGCACACACTCTGCGGCCACTGCGCCGGAACGGCCCGGCTACAGCGCCTCCACCAGCACAGCTGGGATCGATGCACGAAGCCAGAGCGCCGGACTGACACTGCCGGTCGATCACAGCCCACCGCTGTTAATATCAAGCAAGACAATGAATTTCAGTCGACCCGGGGTTCCAACGTGGAATTGTTGATATATTCCGTGCGGACCATTTACGCGAATGGTCAAGAAATAGTCACAGTCGGCTTTCCGTCGACGGATTGTCAGGAGGGGTCTGAGTGGAACTCGCGGGTGACGTGCCACTGACGCCCCTGGGAATCACCGTCCTGGGCCTACTGTCCGAGCGTCCGATGCACCCCTACGAGATGTATCGACTTGCCTCGGTTCGCCGGGGGGATCAACTGGTGAAGATCAAGCCCGGCTCGCTCTATCACACGGTGTCCATCCTGGAAAAGCGGGAACTTCTCACCTCGATCGGTACCGATCGTGAAGGAAATCGTCCTGAGCGAACGACCTACGGGATCACCGCACGAGGCCGGATGGCCCTCGAACACCAAACGCGTGAGATGCTGGCAATTCCAGTGCGGGAGTATCCGCGACTGCCACTCGCACTCGCCGAAATGCACAACCTCCCGGCCGCGACCGCGTGTGAGATGCTTCGAATCCGCCTCACGCATCTCGACGAGACAATTGCGAAATTCGAGGCCGACTGCAAAGCGATAAATGGCGCGGAAAAGCCACGAATCTTCACGGTGGGCGCCGACTACGCCTACGCACTCACGGTCGCCGAACGAGAGTGGATCAACGCGTTGATTACAGACATCGAGAGCGGCGAAATGCCCTGGCTCTCACAAGAACTCATCGACCAGATGTCCGGCTCCACATACTGAATCTCGAACTCCGCGGCGACTGAACTACGCGATCGACACGACCGGTCCGGCCAAGTCGGATGCGACTCGGGCCGGGCCTGGCCATGAGCTAGGCGATCCTGGCATTCCAGCCCTTGATTCTTCACTCTCTGCCGGCCTGGTGGCGGCGCTTCCACCGTCTCGTGGGGTCGATGCGGCGGGAAATGCTTGACAATCTCGCCCGATGCCCACAGCATATCTCGTACTACGAGTTACCGAATCGCAATGCGAGATGACAATCGTCCGGTACACCACGGCGACAGTCGAAATCTTGCCGACAGTAGTCACCACGTCAGGTAGTTCAAGGCCCGCGTGACTCCACCAGCCCGAAAGGACACACCAGTGAGACCCTTCCAGCGAGGTAATGCCGCAAAGGTGGCAATGGCTGCTGTTGTCGTACTCTCGCTCGCAGCGTGTGCGAGCAACGAAGCATCCGGCAGCGAGCAGGGAAGCAAGGAAACGGCTTCGACCCCAGCGGGGCAGCCGGATGTCAACGGAGACGGCAAGGTCGTCATCGGAATTCTCAGCCCGGGCGACATCAACGACGGGGGCTACTTCCAGAGCTTCGTCGATGGCGCGGAGACGTTCTCAAAGCCCAAGGGCTGGACGGTCATCGCTCGTGGCAACGTCAGCACGGCCGATGCCCTGAGCGCCGCTCGTGCCTTGTGCGCGCAGAAGGTCGACATGATCGCCCTTGGTGCGGGTTCGCTCGCCGACGCGATCCCGGCATCTGAGGAACCTGCATGCAAGAACACCGTCTGGTACGTCCCCGCACAGGGCAACATCGCGCAGACTCCGCGCATCCTGCTCTCCGAGGACAGCGTCAACCAGAACCTTCTGGCCGCGGGCTATGCGGCCGGCCTGCTGATGCAGGACAATCAACTCAACCAGGCCGGTTTCGTCGGCGGACTCGACGTCGAGTTCGAGCGACGCGCCGCAGCGGCATTCAAGAGCGGAGTTCGCTCGGTTCTGCCCGATGCCAACGTGCTGACATCGTTCGCGGGCGATCAGAACGACTCGGCCAAGGCCAAGGAAGCCACCCAGGCGCAGCTGCGTCAGGGCGCAAAGGTCATCTATCCGTATCTGGGCGGATCGACTGATGCTGCTGCCCGCCTTGCCAATCAGGCGGGCGCGCTCACGCTGACACCGGGAACCGACCGGTGCGCGTCGACCGATCCGACGTTCGACATCTCGGTCATCTTCGATCCGGGTTCCTATCTGACCGCGGCGCTCGCACAATTCGCCGACGGCAAGCTCGAGATCGGCACGAAGAAGACATGGAAGATGGGCGTCGACGCCGTTCCAACCGTCAAGTTCTGCAACGGAACCGACGAGCAGAACCAGAAGCTTGATCAGTTCATTCAGGATATTGGTTCAGGAAAGATCAACGCCGATGACGAAGTCAAGCGCCTTGGTTCCTGAGGTCGCGCAGCGGGTTTCCGGGACTGCCGCGGCGGTCCCGGAGCCAGCGTTGGAGCTGCGCGGAATCAACAAAGCCTATGGCAAAGTCGTTGCCAGCGAAGACGTCAATCTGTCGATCAAACCCGGTGAGATCCATGGACTTCTGGGTGAGAACGGTGCCGGCAAGTCGACCCTCATGAAGATCCTTCTAGGCCTGGAGAAACCGGATTCAGGCATCATCCGTATGCAGGGCAACGAGATCCGCATCGCCAACCCGCAAGACGCGCGCAAGCACGGGATCGATATGGTCCACCAACATTTCAGCCTGATCGGTCCAATGGCGGTGTGGGAGAACGTTATCCTCGGAGACACCGGTGCGATCAACCGGTCGTCGGCCTGTGAGCAGATCGAGCACGTGGCCCACCGTTACGGACTGCCGATCGACCCGCTCGCGCGAGTCGATGCACTGTCCGCCGGCGAACGTCAGCGGGTCGAGCTGATCAAGTGCCTTCGCCGTGAGCCTGAGTTCCTGGTTCTCGACGAACCGACCTCGGTCCTGACGCACGAAGAGTCCGAGGAGCTGTTCGACGTCCTGCGTCTCATGGTTCAGTCGGAAAACCGGGCCGTGATCCTGATCAGCCACAAGCTGGCCGAAATCACGGCTGCGACGGACTCGATCACAGTCCTACGCAAGGGACGCGTCGTATTCCATCAGGAAACGTCGCTGACGACGCACCAGGAACTCGCCCGTCAGATGGTCGGACGCGATGTCTCGCTACTGGCCGACGCGGCAGCGGTCGGTGTTCTGCCCGTCCAGGGTGCCGACAGCCGGACGGGTGAATCCGCTTCTGATTTCTCGAACCAGCCGCCTGCCTTGAGCCTGCAGGAACTGACCGTCGTCCAGGACGGCACAGTGCTGCTCGACAAGTTCAGTCTCGACGTCGCTCCGGGCGAGATCGTGGGCCTGTACGGCGTCGAGGGCAATGGTCAGTCGGTGCTCGGCGATGTCCTTTCCGGCCTGGTCCTTCCCAGCTCTGGCTCCGTGTCGGTCCAGGGCGAGATCGTCGATCTGGGGCGTGCTGACGCACTGACTCGCGCGGGCATCGGCATCGTCCCGGAAGATCGGCACCGCTCCGGTGTCATTCTCGCTCTGAGCGTTGCCGAGAACCTGGCGATGAAATCCCTGAACGCTGTCAGTGGACGCTTCCTGCTGAGCCAACGTGCAATGCGGGAGAACGCCCAGCGACTGATGGCTGAGTACAACATCACCGCCCCGTCGGTAGATGCTCCCGTCGGCCGATTGTCCGGCGGTAACCAGCAGCGACTGGTGCTGGCACGTGAGCTCTCCAACCAGCCGCGTGTCTTGGTGGTTGCCCAGCCGACCCAGGGACTGGACATCGGCGCGATCGAAGACATGTACCGCCGCATTCGTATGGTGGCTTGGAAAGGTATTGGTGTGCTGCTGATCTCGACGGAGCTGGAAGAGGTCATGACGCTCGCATCCCGAGTCGCTGTCATCTCCTCGGGCATTCTCAGTGGTGTCCTTGCCGCCGAAGACGTGACCGCCGAGCGTCTCGGGCTGATGGTGGGAGGAGCTTCCTGATGGATGCATCGCAGAATCCGGCCGAGTGGAACTCGACCGAACCGAACCGTTGGCGTGAGCGCCTGGTCGGACTCAAACCTTCACGGTCGACCGCTCAGCTCGCGCTGGTGACGGTCGGGGCTGTACTTCTGGCGATGACACTGTCGCTGGGGCTCATCGTCTGGACCGGTGGTTCCGCGTGGGACGCGGTCAACGCGCTCTACACCGGAAGCATGGCCTCGACGTCCGCTTGGTCCACGACCTTGCTGTACGTCGCTCCGCTCCTGCTGGTCGCGATCGGATCATGCGTCTCGATGCGCGGCGGCATCTTCAACATCGGCCAGGAAGGTCAGGTGCTGATAGGTGCGCTAGCCGGCAGCTGGGTCGCACTACGACTCGCACTGCCCGGAATGTCACTCGTGATCGCGACGCTGGTAGCAGCAACCGTTGCCGGCGCTCTGTGGGCCGGCCTCAGCTCACTGATGTACCGACTGCGCGGGGTCAATATCGTCGTCAGCACCTTGCTGATGACATTCGTCGCGATCCAGATCGTCGGCTTCGCGGTGAGCAAGGACTGGTGGTTGCAGGCTTCCCGTATCGGCGATTCGGTCGTGGAGAGCCAGTCCAATCAGCTACCGGCCAACGCCCGGATGGGATCCTTCGGTGAGTATCCGAATATTCAGATCAATGGCGGACTGATCATTGCGTTGCTGCTCACGGTCGCCATCGCGATGCTGGTGTCGCGCTCGCGGTGGGGCCTTCAACTCAAGATGATGGGCCTGAGCCCGATCGCGGCCAAACACGCGGGCGTCAAGACGGGCCGGCTCTCGGCCTTGGCATTGACCATTTCAGGGGCAACTGCCGGCTTGGCCGGCGCAATCCTGGTCACCAGCCCCGTCGGCACCAATCGCCTTCAGCCTGAAGTGTCGAACGGAATCGGTTGGGACGGTTTACTGATCGTCCTGGTCGCTCGCTCGAATCCACTCATCGCCATTCCCGTTGCATTGTTGTTCGGCATGCTGCGTGCCGGCGGAGGATTCCTGGCCTCGACGGGAGTGCCGTCGTCGTTGGTCGACGTCATGAAGGCGTTGCTCGTGCTCGCCTTCGTGGTGCCACCCGCCGTGATGCAACTCCTCGAGCATCGACGCAAGCGGGCCAAAAAGCCCTTCATCACGACTCCGGTCACCAAAAATCCGACGCTCGAGGGAGCTGTGGCATGACTGCGGCAGATAATTTGACCACGATCCTGTCCAGCGGAATGCGACTGACAGCACCACTGGCGTTCGCGGCGTGCGGTGAGTACCTCGCTCATCGCGCCGGTGCAATCAATATCTCCGTCGAGGGCATGATGCTCGGCGCGGCCTTCGGCTCGGTGGCCGTCGCCAGCGCGACCGGCAGCGCCACAACGGGTTTGGTGGCAGGAGCCCTGGTTGGCCTCGTCATCGCGATGGTCCACGGAAACCTCGTGCATCGCGCTCACATCAACACATTTGTGGTGGGTCTCGTCCTCAACGCCCTGGTCCTCGGGCTCACGACATTCCTGATCGCGATCAGCACCTTCACAAGCCACCAGGTCTCCAAGATCGAAATTCCACTCTTATCAGACCTACCGCTGATCGGCGAAGCCTTGTTCACGGGTCGCTGGCCGATGTATCTGCTGGTGCTGATCATCCCGCTGACCTGGTGGCTGGTCGAACGCAGCAGGTGGGGTCTCGAACTCCGGGCCGTAGGCGAGGACCCCATCGCCGCCGACCTGACGGGCATCGAGGTCAACAAGCGTCGGCGTCAGGCGCTGATGTGGTGTGGTCTGCTGGCCGGACTCGGTGGTGCGTACCTGGCCGTCGGTGAGGTCGGCTCGTTCAACCAGAACATGACCGACGGCCGTGGCTACATCGTGCTCGCCGCAGTGATCTTCGGCGGCTGGCGCCTGGGCCGCACGATGCTGGGTTGCGTCCTGTTCGGCCTGGCCGACGCGATGCGCCTGGCACTGCCCTCGATGGGACTAACGTTGGACAGCCATCTGCTGATGGCGACGCCTTACCTGCTGGCGATCGTAGTGATGCTGATGTTCGCGAGCTCCAAGCGCGAACCTCGAGCGTTGGCGAAACCCTTCCAACGAACTATCTAGAGCGCAACTCGGTCTACGACACCCTCCGCGAACCTCGGAGGGTGTCGCACCGTCCCCAGCCCACCCTCGACCGCAGCGTGCCGGAACGCCGAAGCGATTTGTGCCCTGCCATTTTCGATCCGTCTCAACCGAGATTACAAGGCGCACAGCGAAGCGACGCTACTGCTCACGTCTTGATGGATTGGCGTATCGACAGCACTCAAGGGAGCACCACTGCCCTTGTAGCGAGTCGCGATGATCTCGGCGGCGATCGACACCGCTACTTCCTCGGGCGTCCGAGCTCCGAGGTCGAGTCCGATCGGACTGTGCAGGCGTGCGATATCGGACTCGTTCACGCCTGACTCCCGCAGCCGACGGTTTCGATCCTCGTGAGTCCGCCGACTCCCCATCGCGCCCACATACAGAATTGAGTGGTAGCGAAGCGCTGTCGAGAGCAACGGAACGTCGAACTTCAGGTCATGGGTGAAGACACACACCACGGTGCGTGAATCAATGCGTCCGGCGGATATCTCGCGTTCGAGGTATCGGTGGGGCCATTCGACGACAACATCATGCGCCGCAGGGAATCTCGATGCAGTGGTAAATGCTGGACGAGCATCGATCAGGGACACTCGGTAGCCGAGTTGTTTGCCTTGTTTGACTACGGCCCCGGCAAAGTCGTTGGCTCCGAATACCAACATACGAGGAGCCTGCGTGTGCGGCGCAATCAGCACCTTCTGATCGGGGTACGTGAATACCGACGTCTGACCGCTCGCCAGCGCACGGCGAGCATCAACGGCAACTAACTCTTCCAACGGCGCTGAGTCGCAATGTAATACGGCTTCAGCACTCAGTACTACGTGCTTGCCGAGCATCCCCGCGTCGATGTGCTGGACAACCGTGGCAATCACCGCAGGCACGTCGACACGAAGACTGGTGATCAGCGAAATCATTGCCGCACTGTTCGATACCGAGATCGGTTGGACGAATACGTCGATGGTCCCGCCGCAGGAGAGACCAACTGAGAAGGCCGTATCGTCGTCGACACCGAAGTGCTCGAGAGTGGATTCTCCAGTTTCCTGCGCGTACTGGCATGCAGTAAATACGGCTCCGTCAACACACCCGCCCGAGACCGAACCCATGACCCGCCCGTCGCCGGTGACGATCATCGAACTTCCGGGTGACCTCGGCGCCGAGGCGAACGTCGATACAACTGTAGCGAGTCCGAATGTTGCTCCGGCGTCGACAAGTAGGGCCACATCGTCAACGACGTTATGCATGACAACCTCCAACACAACGATCATCGATCCCGCGTTCTACGGTCACTGCAAGCATGCACCTTATCTTACATTCCGAGACATCATCCTACACAGCGTTACGAACGTACTGTGTGCGCCACTGCGCGCCATCGCCGATGCCCAATCCCCTACGCTGCAAGGGAATTTGACACGCGCGAATACCCGGCACCGAAGATCCGGTGCCGGGTATTCGCGCCGCTTGAGAGGAGTTACAGGTCAAGCACCAAGCGAGGTGAGCAGGACCGGCTCACGCAGATGATCATGGAATGCCCCGACTCACGCTCGGCCTCACTGAGCACCTCGTCTCGATGGTCGGGCTCGCCCGCGATGACGCGGGTCTCGCACGATCCACAGAAGCCCTTCTCGCAGTCATAGGCGACGCCCGGAACCACTTCGCGCACAACCTCGATCAGGCGCTTGTCCACCGGGACGTCGACAACAATGCCTGATCGGGCGAGCTCGACCTGAAACGGAACATTGTTCTCCGTCGAGGTGAGTCGCGCTTCCATCTCGTCACTCGCAGCGAAACGTTCGACGTACAACCGGTCCGCTCGACCGAGATCGTCGCACACACGTTGCACCTCGGCGATCATCGCGCCGGGTCCGCAGCAGTACACAGCCGTCGCCGGCCCGCTCTGCCCGACAGCCGACCGAAAGTCCGGGAATCCGTGCTCGTCCTGGGGAACCAACTCCAGGTCGATCCCCTCCAGACCTGCCAGCTCGTCGACGAATGCCATTGTGCCGCGCGAACGTCCACCGAAGAGCACCCGTGCCGACTTGCCGCGCGCCGACAGCGAACGCGCCATGGCCAGGATCGGAGTCACGCCGATGCCGCCGGCGATCAACAGGTAACCGTCTGCCTCCACCAGGGGGAAGTGGTTTCGTGGCCCACGGACCGTCAATTGGAGGCCGCCGACGGCAATTTCGTGAAGCTCCTCAGATCCACCGCGACCGGACCGCTCTCGGAGCACACCGATCTGATAGGTCTCCGGATCATCGAGACGCCCGCACAGCGAGTACTGACGTAAGCGGCCCGACGGCAGCCGAACCTCGAGGTGAGCACCCGGCTCCCATGACGGAAGCTTCGAACCATCCGCGGCACGAAGGGTCACCGCGATGACATCCTCAGCCATCACGTCGACGGCGTCCATCACGACGTCGAAGGTGTCGCCACCCTGGCTCGCGACGGTGAACTGCTCGACCTGCTCACCGACACGGGCGCCGGGAGTGAAGGTCGCCGGGATGACGTCCCAGCCCATGTGGTTGCCACGCGAGGCGTACCCCACCACTGCCTCGTGGTCGACCTTGTAGTCGGGCAGCCGAGTCAGGACCTGATGAATCATTTCCTGGAACATCGCCCGCGCCAGGTGTGCACCCGGGCAGCGGTGCGTACCGATGCCGAAGGTCAAGTGGCGGCTCGCATCGCGGTCGAGACGGACCTCGTGAGGCTCGCTGAACACCTCCGGGTCGTGATTCGCAGCGAACCAGGGCACCAGGACGCGCTCACCGGCCTTGACTGGGCAGCCACCGATCTCGGTGTCCGTGGTCGCCGTCCTCGACATCGCGGTCACCGAACCGTAGCGGCGCAGGAACTCATCCGTTCCGTCGATCAAGATGTCCGGTGCATCGATGAGTTGCTGACGCATCTCGGGATGCTCGTCGAGGTGGACGAGCACCGAACCGGTCAGCGACGTCGTCGTGTCGACGCCGCCGGTGACGGCGACACCGATCACGGACAGCAACTCGGCGTCATCGAACAAGGAGCCGTCAGCCTTGCGCTCCTGCACCAGCACACTGATCGCGTCGGATCCCGGGTTAGCACGGCGCTCGGTGATGAGCTCGGCAATCCGCTGCTCCATGTAAGACATGCCCTCGTACGCGCGTTGCGCCCGCTCACTGCCCGGCTCGGAGGTGAAGACGTCGTGGATCGGAGCACCGATCCGAATCCAGTCCTCCTCCGGGAAGCCGAGCCAATCCAACGTCACCGCACTGGGCAACGGATTGGTCAGCGCAGTAACCATATCCACGCTGCCGGACTCGATGAACCCGTCGACGATCCGCGAGGCGTGCCGCGCGATCATCGGGCGCAAATCGTCGATGGCGGCCGGTGACAAGATCAGGTCAAGGAGTCGGCGGTACTCGAAGTTGTCCGGCGGGTCCATCTCGAGCGGGTACTGCATGTTGCCACCGAAGGGCCCACTCGGGATCACGATCGCCGTCCCCTCGAGGTCACCGGCGGCGCGCGTCGAGGAGAACAGCGCGTCATTGCGCGCGACATGGAATACGTCGGCGTAGCGCGTGAGGTAGACGTAGCCGTTCTCATGCGCGGTAGACCGACCGACCGGGCATTTGTCGCGGAACGCCTCGTAATAGCCGACGATGTCGTCGCGACATTCCGGCGAATGGTGGTCGAAGTTCTCGTAGGTTGACATACCCGTCCTCATCGGCCGTTACCTGTGTGAGCTAGATCTCAAGGAGACTAACAACGTCTTGCAAGGTGAGTCAACGTCTCGCATTGCACAATCGGTGTACCTGCCCTAACGTCGGGGATACAGCACGTGCCGGCCGTTCGTCCATGACAAGATCCAGGATCCTGAAGGACACCTGACTCGGGCGTCCCGAGCCGCACCCGGATACGAGAAGGAACCCAACATGCGAACCAGAGGCGCCATCATCCGCACCGCTCCCGGCCCCTACGAGGTCGTCGACCTGGAGGTGGCCGACCCAACCGACGGAGAGGTCCAGGTTCGGCTTGTCGCTGCCGGCCTCTGCCACTCCGACGACCACGTCACGGTCGGCGACTCCCCCACTGCCATCTACCCTTTCGCACTCGGCCACGAGGGTGCGGGCGTCGTGACCAAGATCGGTCCCGGCGTCAGTGACGTAGCGGTCGGAGACCACGTCGTCTTCTCCTTCCTGCCCGCTTGCGGCCGCTGCCGGTGGTGCGCCCGAGGGCAGCAGAACCTGTGCGACGAGGGCGGCAAGGTCTGGATGGCCCCGGAGGTCCCCCGAGTACGCCTCGCCTCCGACGGCTCCCCCGTCGGCCAGATGTGTGGTGTCTCCGCCTTCATGGAGACCACCACTGTCTCGGCGCGCTCAGTAGTCAAGGTAGACAAAGATATTCCGCTGGACAAGGCCTGCCTCGTCGGCTGCGGCGTCGCCACCGGATGGGGCGCCGCCGTGCACTCGGCAGCAGTCCGACCCGCGGACGTCGTCATCGTGATGGGCATCGGCGGCATCGGCATCAATGCCGTGCAGGGCGCCGTACACGCCGGCGCCACCACCGTGATCGCGGTCGACCCCGTCGAGTTCAAACGCGAGCAGGCCAAGCGTTTCGGCGCGACTCACTCCTTCGACAGCATGGACGCGGCCGCTGATCTCGCCCGCCAGCTCACCAACGGCCAGGGCGCCGACTCCGCAATCGTCACGGTAGGCGTCGTCCAGTCAGAGCACGTCGGCGATGCATTCTCCGCCATCCGCAAGGGCGGCACCGCCGTCGTGACCGGCCTCGGTAACAGCGAAAACACCGGCGCGCCCATCAATCTCGCTGAGCTCACCCTCTATCAGAAGCGCTTGCAGGGCTCGCTCTTCGGCCAGTGCAACCCGACCGCCGACATCCCGGCTCTCCTGGACATGTACCGGGCCGGTGCACTCAACCTGGACGACATCGTCACGCAGACCTACTCGCTGGACGAGATCGGCCGAGGCTACGAGGACATGCACGCCGGCAAGAACCTGCGCGGCGTGGTGCTCTTCGACTGAGATGCGTACCAAGGAAGCGGGGCCGTGCCGATAGGTGCGGCCCCGACTTTCGTGGAATCTTCCGAACAATTCGCATGTCTGTCAGCCGATCCCGGGGACCTAGATAGTTTCGCAATGCAATACAGCATCTTGACTTATGAGATTCAACGGGCGGAAAATGGGGCGTGTGAACACCCTTGAGACGACTCCCGCACCCGCACCGCCGACGGGCGACCACCCCGGCACCTTCATCGCCGGCGAATGGCTTGACCGAGGTCCTGCGTTCCCCTCGATCGATCCCGCCACCGGAGACACGTACGGCCACATCCTGGCCAGCGAGGTCACCGATGTCGACCTCGCTGTCGCCGAGGCCCGCCGCGCTGCCCGCCAATGGTCACGAACCTCCCCATCCGAACGAGGCGCGATCCTCGGCCGCTGGGCTGGATTGATCTTCCAAAACCAGCATCGCCTCGCGGCGATCGAGGCCCGCAACGTCGGCAAGCCCCTCTCAGCCGGGCTGCTGAACGTCCAGATTGCCGGGTCGATCATGCAGTACACGGCTGGTGGAGCCGACAAGCTCACCGGCGCAACCCTGCCCGTTCGCCAACCCGACTACTTCGGATTCACCCGCCGCGAGCCGCACGGCGTCTGCGCAATCGTGTTGCCGTGGAACGTGCCCGCCGTACTCTGCGCCGCCAACTTGGCACCCGCACTCGCTGCAGGCAACACGGTGATCCTCAAGCCGTCCGAAGTCGCCCCGCTGGTGATCCACGCACTCGTGGAGCTGGGCCAGGAGGCCGGAATCCCGCCAGGTGTCGTGAGCGTCCTCACCGGCCTCGGCGCTGAGCTCGGTGCCGCACTGGTGAGCCACCCCGGCGTGAACCACATCAGCTTCGTCGGCTCGGTGGCCACCGGCCGCCTGGTCATGCAGGCCGCCGCCCAGAACCTCACACCACTGAAGGTCGAGCTGGGCGGCAAGTCGCCCAACATCGTCTTCGCAGACGCCGATCTGGATGCTGCCGTACCGGCGATCGTACGTTCGATTACCGAGAACGCCGGCCAGAATTGCAACGCCGGATCGCGACTTCTCGTGCACACAGACGTAGCGGACGAGGTCCGTACGCGGGTCGTCAAGTCGATGTCCGCACTCCGAATAGGCGCCTGGCACGAGGACCTCGACATGGGCCCTCTGGTCAGCCAACTGCAGCATGACCGGGTCAGCAAGTTGATCAACTCCGCGCTCGGCAACGGAGTCGACCTACTGCTCGGCGGATCGCGCCCCGAGGACCACACAGTCGGCCACTTCCTCTCCCCCACAGTGCTTTCCGTCTCCAACCGCAATGCGCCGATCGTCTCGCAGGAGATCTTCGGACCGGTCCTGACGGTGGAGACCTTTACCGACGAAGCCGATGCCCTGGACCTGGCCAACTCCACCGATTTCGGGCTGCTGGCTTGCCTGTGGACCAACGACGTCTCGCGCGCGCTGCGGATGTCCGCGGAAATCGGCGCCGGCCAGATCTCGGTCAATCAGTTCTCCGACGCGGGCGTCATCGGACTTCCGTTCAACATGTACAAGCACAGCGGCTTCTCCTCCGGCAACGGCTACCGCGGGCTGTACGAGTTCACCCGTGAGAAGGCCGTGGCGATCAAGCTCCTCCCCTGAGCAACCACGCAGAAACACCGAAGCCCGCGCCCCTCATTTCGGGGCGCGGGCTTCGGCCTGTTGGGGGTTGAGCGCGATCAGGTCAGCCGCAGGAATGGCCCACGACGCCGCCGACAGCGGCCTCGATCTGCTCGAGCATCGGCCGGACCTCTTCGAAGCGCGCAAGGCGATCGGGCAACGTGGTCCAGATACGGGCCGCAATGTCCTTAGCCTCGGCGCGAATAGCATCCTCGTCGATGGTGATGAACTTACGATCGACCATGACGGCCTCACCGGCGATGTACACACTGCGGACCGCAGCGCCGAGCTCTCCGTACACAATCTGATGGCGGAGCTGTTCGGCAGGCGCAGGCCACACGTAATTGGTATCGAGCACCGTGAGGTCAGCCGCGGCACCGACCGCGAGACGCCCGAGATCGGCCCCCATCACGGCAGCGCCGTTGGTCCAGCACATCCCCAGCCCGTCGGTCGCGCTCGGCCACGTGGACGGCGGGCCCTGGACCCTGTGCAGAATCGTCGAAAGTTTCAGGGTCTCGAGCATGTTCTGCGTATCGTTGCTGCTGGCACCATCCGAACCGATAGCCACTTTGGCACCGGCCTTCAGCAACGCCGGCACCGGCGCTACACCCGCACCTAGCTTGAGGTTGCTCGCCGGGTTATGCACCGCAACGGCATCCGTCTGAGCGAAAAGCTCAATCTCATTCTGATCGAGCCAGATCGCGTGCGCGAACGACGTCCAGTCCTGCAGCGCATCCATTTTCGCCAGGAACTCCACCGTGGAGACCCCATATCGCTGCTGAGCCATGGGCACCTGCGACGCCGCCGACAGCAAATGGGTCTGCATCCGCACGCCGCGGGTGCGTGCCATACGCACACTCTCCTCGAAGAGTTCGGTGGAACAACGCGGTAGCGAGGACGGACCGAGCACCGGCTGCACCAATCCCGACTTGCCCTGCCAGCGGTCCACGAACCGGTTCGCCGCAGCAAGCACCGTCGCCGGATCGGAGACCGGCGGCTTACGCAGCGCCGCGCCACCAGGAACCAGATCCACCGGAATCGAGGAGAAGAAGTCCAAGTCGGAATACTGGATCGCTACGTTTGCACGCATTCCCAGATCCGAGTACGCGGCCATGATCGCGTCCATGCCGTCATCGACCCACTCGTTGTCCGAACGAGCGCAATCGAGCACCGACGTGGCACCGCTGCGCACCATCTCCAGAGCGCCGACCATCGCGGATACATACAGGTCGCGCGGTGAAAGTCGCGCTCCTGCACCGCCGTAGCTGGCAACGACCATCCACGCATCGAGCGGAAGTGCGTCGCACAGCCCCTTCTCGATTGTCTGATTCGAGTGTGTGTGGGAGTTGATCAGACCAGGGATCAGGATGTCCCCGCCCAAGTCGACCGACTCCACGTCACCGGTCGCCTGAAATCGGTCAGCGGCTCCGGGTCCGAGGTCGGCGATGACGCCGTCCACCACCACCACGTCTCCGATCTCACCGCCATGCTGAAGATCAAGCAGTCGAGCATTGCGCAACAGTCGCGTTGTCATAGTTCCTCATCCTTCGGCCGTTCCCAGTTCGCAAGTTGTGTACGGAACAGCTGCTGAGCCTCAGCGCCCGAGAGATCACCGGGGCCGCCGTACGGCGACGGCTCCGACTCCACCTCGACGACGAGCATTGCTGGTCCTGGTGTAGCACTGAATAATTCGCCGAGTTGCTCGGCGAATTGCGCAGTCGTCGCGCCTCGTGCGGCGCGGGTGGCGAACGGCCAACCCGCTCCGCGCGCAATGGCGACGAGGTCGGTACGCTCGGCAGCTGCCAACGGTTGACCGCCCCCGGTCTCGTACCTGCCGTTGTTGAATACGATCATCCTCAGGTTGTCCGGCGCGGCATCGGCGATCGCCAACAGCGAACCCAGGTTCATGACCAGGTCGCCGTCGCCCTCCAGCAGGACGAACTGCAGATCCGGTCTGGACAGGGCGGCTCCCAGCGCCAGACCGGGTGCGGCTCCCATCGGGTCGGAGGCATAGAAGGTCGGGTTGGCTCCGCCGTGATCGCGCCACGACCGTCCTGCGGTGCCGAGGCTGGCTATCACCACGTGGTCGGGGGCAGCCTGAGCGATAACCTGTGCCACATCAGCGCGCCTCATGCCGGAACTCCCAAAAGTGCACTCCGCGAGCACAACAGCACGACCGGACGCCGTTCGAGCCACGCCTGCTCACTGGCTCGTTCAAACAGCCAGTCGTCATCCGGCCCGTTGACGTGATGCACGGCGAGGCCCGCCGCGGTGGCTACCGATTCGGTGACCTTGCCTTTGTACATCTGGTAGTAGAACCCGTCTTCGGCGCCGCCGCGGGCCGCAGCCACGATGACGAGAGGCAACTGGTGGTGGTGGGCGAACGCCGACAGCACGTTCGTGGAGAGCAGCACGCCCGCGTTCTGACACAGCACGGCAGCGCGGCGACCCATGAGCGCGGCTCCACCAGCGATCGCCATCGCGTCGTCTTCTCGGCTGACGCGTACATCCTTGATCGACTCGTCGGCGATCACCCGCTCGATGAGCGGGGTGAGCCAGCTATCGGGCAGATAGGCGGCGAGCTCGACGCCACCGGCAGCGAGCCGAGCGGCAATCTGCTCGCCGCGTACTGCGGCTGCCCCGCACTCACTCATCGTTGACAACCTTCCCGTGTGCGTCGACGGCGACACTGCTGTTCTCTCCGCCGATCAATCGTGCGGTTGCTTTCCGCGCCAGCCCGACTGCAGCGTCGAGCTTCCATCGGGTCCCTGGCAGGGGGTGTGCTTCCCACTCGAACTCCTTCTCGAGACTGGTGATGACGGTCTCTGCCGTCGGGGTAGTTCCGGCTAGGACGCGCCCCAAACCCTGAGGGGACCATGGAGTGGGGGCAATACCGCCGAAAACGTAACGTGCCGACTGCCAGGTGCCGTCGGCGTTGACACGCGCTGCGGCAGCGACGGAGACCAGCGCAAAGTCGCCGTCCCACTGCTGCAACTTCGCGAAGGTACTGCGCAGCGAGAAAACGTCGGCCGGTAGCAATACCGTCTCGATCATCTCGCTGGACTTAAGGCTCAATTCGCCTGGCCCGCTGTACAGCTCGGAAATCGACAGGGTCCTGGAACCAGAAGCGCTGCTCACCACAACTTCGCCGCCCAGCGCGTCGAAAGCAGTCGCGAGGTCTGACGGCGTCACCGCCTGGCACCGGTGCGCACCAATCGCAGAGTGGTGCAATCGGTGATCACCGGTCACTGCGTAGCAGGGACAGCTCCCGCCGCCTCGCTTGTAACAATCGAACCCGTTGCGGAAGAACCAGCAACGCTTCTGCTGTGCGAGGTTGCCGGCGAGCGTAGCCACTTCACGGATCTGACCCGACGCGATAGTCCGGACAGCCTCGGCAAGGAGCTCTACCTTGCCGTCGGCCCAGTTCTCCAGCTCGGCCAACGTCACGGCCGCTCCCAGCCTCCATCGGCCGTCGGGGAGCTGGTCGATTCCCCGCATCGAGGTGATTGCACTGGTTCCAATGAGCACCGTCGGGAAGGTCAGGCCTTGATCACGCTGCACCAAAAGGTCTGTGCCACCGCCGATGACGGCGGTGCCCTTACCTCCGAGCTCGGCAACTGCCGCTGACACGCTCGCTGGCAACTCGACGCGTTCGATCGCACGTGGGGTGGCCCGGCGAGCGAAACGCGTGCCCCACCGATCGAGCACGAAGTGCATTCCGACCGGGTAGAGCTTTCGGAATAGTTCGATCTGCCAGCGCGACGGCCGCCGCGCAAGGTGATGCCGACGCGGCTGCGCGCCCTCACGTGCACGCAGCGCGGTCAAGACCACATCGGGGGTCAACGGCAGTTCACGGAACCGGATTCCGGTTGCCGCATACACCGCATTCAAAAGTGCTGGCGCCGCAGGGATTAGAGAAATCTCACCAACACTCTTGGCGTCGAGCGGCCCGGCTTCTTCCGGTCCCTCCACCAGCGCGACGTCGATTGACGGCGCCATGGTCGAACGCGGAACCGAGTAGTGCAGATAGGCCGGGTTGACCGGTCGGCCACCTTCGTAGATCAGTCGCTCACCGAGTGCTGCGCCGAGGCCCTGCACAACTCCCCCGATGATCTGGCCCTCGACAAGCGTGGGATTTATCGCGCGGCCGATGTCATGGACGGCGGAGTAGTTGAGCACCGTGATGACGCCCGTGTCGTTATCGACCTCGACTTCGACGGCGTGCGCAGCGAACGAGTAGGTCGCCGAGATGTTGGGCCTTGGGATGCCGGTCCAGTACGGCTGCATCCGTTGCTCGATGTACTCGGTGTCGATTCGCAAACTGCCATCGACTGTTTCGGGCGCGGCGACGACGAGATCGGCGATGTCTACTCCGTCCGCGTCCGCCTCGACTCGACCTCCCCGTAGTCGAACGTCTGTGGCGGCGGCACCGAGTTTCTCGGCGCCGAGCTCACACAGCCGGCTGGCCATTGCCTCTGCCGTCTGGCGGACGGCATGCCCACCCATGTGCGTTCCCCGGGACGACCAGGCCCCCATATCGGGCGGCGTCTCGTCCCAGTCGGTCATGATGACCTGCACGGAATCCAGTGGAACGTCGAGGATTTCGGCGGCGATCTGCGCAAGGATTGTGCGTTGCCCGGTACCGGCGTCCGAGCCACCGAACCGCACGACGACCTCACCGCTACTGCGTACCTCCACTCCTGAGGCACTGGTGTTGCCTCCCGGATAGGCGTACGAGCCACTGGCGTGCATCCCGGAGGCGACGCCGATACCGCGCAACGGGGTGTCAGCGCGACGCTTCTCGTCCCAATCCGTCCGCACCCGCAGCTGTTCCAAGCACTCGGCCAGCCGGTTGGAACCGACCTTGGATCCGGACAGTGCCTGGGTGTGGGGACGGCCCGCATTATGTACTCGAAACTCGAGGGGATCCATCTCACACAGTTCAGCGAGCTCGTCCATAGCGGTCTCGAGCGCGATGCCGGTCTGCGGCTGTCCGTAGCCACGGAATTGGCCGCCGGGTACCAAATTTGTGTCAACGAGCCGGGCATCCCACCTCACCGCATCCGGACGATACATCGAACCGAGTTGCTTGATGCCCGCACGCATCACCGACGGGCCGTAGTGGTTGTACGCGCCATTGTCGACATCGATCACGGCGTCGAGAAAGCACAGTCGGCCGGTCTCGTCGGCATGCGCCTGCAGGGTAGTGACAAACTCGTGGCGCGGCTTGGTGAAGGCGAACTCTTCCTCCCGAGTAAGCGCGATGAGTACCGGGCGAGAAGTTTTCATCGACAGCGCCGCGGCGAGGGCTTCGTGCTCGGAAATCTTCGACTTCGAACCGAAACCGCCGCCTACCGACACATCGCGGCAGACCACCTGGTCAAGGCGCAACCCGAACAATGCCGACAGCTCGTGGACTACGAAATGCGGTGCCTGGCTTGACGTCCACAGCTCCAGGCGCTCGTCGTGCCACCAGGCCAGCGTGGTGTTGGGCTCCATGCAGGCGTGGTTGACGCGAGGGTAACGGTAAGTGCTTTTGGTCGTCACTCGGGCATTACCGAGAGCAACGTCGACATCGCCCCAGTGGTCGGCAGTCTCGACTGCCACGTTGGTCTCGCTCTCACGCTGGTGGAGCACGGGCGCACCCTTCGCCAGTGCATCGGGAACCGACAGCAACGGACGCAGTCGGCGGTAGCGAACCTTGATCCGTCGCACGCCTTCGTCCGCAGCCTCAATGGTTTCCGCTGCGACTGCGGCGATTTCATGGCCGACGTAAAGCACCCGGTCGGTTGCCATCGGTGGTCGATCAGAGTACGGCGCGCCGCTGTGTTCGTAGATTTTCCCAGGTGCGAAGTCCGCTGCGGTGATGACCGCGTGAACGCCTGGCACCTTCAACGCCGGGCTCACGTCCAGATGACGGATTCGCGCATGTGGAAACGGGGAGCGGAGCACCCGCACTACCAGAGTCCCCTCCGGCGGATTATCAGCCGCGTACGACGCTGTGCCCGTGGTCTTTTCGATCCAGTCGATCGGGCGGACCCGTTGGCCGACAACCTTCATGACTTGCCCTCCGGGTCATTGCGACGCGAGCTGGCCACAGCGCATACAGCGTCGATGATCTGTCGGTATCCGGTGCAGCGGCAAATGTTGCCGGACATGCAGCGGACCACCTCGTCACGCGAGATATCAACACGCTCACGAAGAATCGACTCCGCGCGCACAATCTGACCCGGCGTGCAAAAACCGCACTGGAAGGCACCGTAGTCGGCAAACGCCTCACGCAGGTCCGCGGCTGCCTCACCCAGACCGTCGGCGGTCGTGACGTCGCCGGTCACCAACGCAGCTAGTTGCGTGCAGGCCATCACGGCACGCCCACCGACAAGCACGGTGCAGGCGCCGCATTCACCACGCCCGCAGGCCTCTTTGACGTCGGCGTAACCGGCCCCGCGAAGAACCTCCAGCAGCGTCGCCCCCGCAGAGCTCGTGACGGTAAGCGGCTCGTCGTTGACGGTCAAAGTCCGGCCGGGCCGGGGCACGTCGGCGCCCCGGCCGGCCAGATCAGCCATCGAGCGCTGCGGTCAACCCGGCCAGGTCAGTGACAACGCCGTGGAAGCGTTCGATGCTCGCCAGGGTCGCGGCATGCGCTGCGTCATCGGAGTCGGCCACGCAGTCGGCCGGAACAACGACGTCGAAATCACGCGCATACGCATCACGAATCGTCGAGTCCACACAGAAGCTGGTGGTCGTACCCAGCACAACCAGCACCTGCACGTTCCGCATCCGGAGCTCACCCTCGAGTGGGGTCTGGAAGAAAGCGCTGGATCGGTGCTTGACGACGACCTCGTCGCGGTCCTCTTTGATCGCCTTCATCTCGTCGAGCATCTCGGCATCCCACGTCCCACGGCGGCACAACTCGAGTTTGACGCCGCGACGTTCCAGGTGCGACGGAATCCGGCGACGTCCGCGCGTCACGTCGTCGTTGTAGTGCACCTGCTGGGTGAACCAGACCGGAATATCAAGGCGGTGAGCGAGATCCACTGCTCCGACTACGTTAGGGATGATTGCCCGGGGGTTCGCCACGGAGTCAGCGCCGAACGCCTGTCCTCGTGCACCTTCCGGGTGACAGAACCCGTTCTGCATGTCGACAATGAGCAGGCCCACGTCCCGCGGGTCGAGCTTCACATTAAGCGGCATGCCAGTTCCTCTCCTTGGTCAAATCAGGTTCGGGCTTCACGATCACTTGACCGCTGCCCGGTTCAGCCAGGACTTTGCCGTCCCGGTAGATAACTTCTCCGCGTCGCATTGTCAGCGTCGGCCAGCCGCGCAGCGGCACACCCTCGAATGCACTGACATATTCGCTCTGGGTGACATCTGGACCGACGACCTTCTCGGTCTCCATGTCGACGATCACCAGGTCTGCGTCGGCACCGGGCTGCAACGTACCCTTGCGCGGGTAGAGGCCGAAGAGTCGCGCGGGGTTGTAAGCCATCGTTTCGACGACTTTCTCGATGCTGATCCGCCCAGCCAGCACGCCCTCGGTGAGCACGACCGGGAGCATCGTGGCGAGACCGGCGAAGCCGGGTGCCTCTTCCCAGAATCCCTTGCCGCTCTTGGCGATCGGGACATGGTCGGAGCCAATAGTCGAGATCCAGCCTTCACGGAGACCGCGCCATAGCTCTGCCTGATGCTCATGGTTGCGTAGCGCCGGCGCAACCTTCCCCACACCTGATCCCTCGGCAGAGAGACGAGGATTGTCGGCGGTGAGGGCGAGGTAGTGCGGGCAGGTCTCGAGGACCACCACACGACCCTTACGGCGCGACTCGGCCGCCGCGTCCACAGCCATGCCGACAGTGGTGTGCGGAACGTACAGCGGACATCCCTGCAAATCAGCGAGCCAGATCGCCCGCAGCAGGTCCTGCTCTTCGACGAAGTCCGGTCGCGACTCGGAGTACGCAGCGAGGTCTTTACCGCCCTCGGCCTTCACCTGGGCAGTGAGGTGGCAGACCAGCGAGTCGTCCTCGCAGTGCACCATGCACCAGCCGTACGGCCCCAGATCGCGGATGTGTTCCATAGCCGCATACAGGACGGCGTCGTTGACCGACACCAGCCCGATCGGATTGCCGGGCTCGTAGCCTCCCATATAGAACTTGAAGCTCGTGACGCCGAATTCCTTGGCGTAGCGAGGGATTTCCTTGACCTGCTCCATCGTCGAAATGATGAAGTGAAACTGAGTGTCGACCAACATCCGGGTTTGTGCGAGCTCGAACTCCGCAGGGAATGTCTCCAGGAAAGTACTGGGCGAGCGGCGGTACTGGAGCACCGTCGTTACGCCACCCACAGCGGCACAGGCCGTCTCCGAAGCGAAGATCTCCGAGAGTGGTCGCCCGCCGCCTAGGTGCACGTGGGGGTCCACAATCCCTGGCAGTACATATTTGCCTTCGGCGTCGATGCGTTCGGTCGCCTCAGGAAGAACGCTCTCGTCGCCGATGGCGACCACACGGCCGTCTCTGATGGCAATTGCCGCATCGACAACGCCGCTCGGACTCACAACCCGTCCGTTTGCGACTATGGTGTCCACGCGCATCTGACCTCCGGTTCTTGCTCCGCAACTACGGAACTCGCCTCGCAGACGCATGGTAGAAATGGCAGGTGGCTGTCGGCCGCACACCCGGCGCACATGCGTCAGGGCTTCAATCGATCCACCGGTTTGGGGAGCGATGCCGTCCTGCGGAATGCTAGTGACCCACACCACTGCACGTCAAGGTTATGCGTGATGGCATCGCGCATTGCAAGATATTTCCCCCACACTCAAACAGGCGGAGCGCCGGACAGCGGATCCTCGTAGATCCGCTCACAACATCTGGATCCAGATCGTGAGTTGACAGCTCTACGATCCAGATCGTGAGTTGGCAGCTCTACCTCGCCTGCCGCTTTGAACCGTGCCGGGTTTCTTGCCGCTCCTATGCTGGCGACATCTCCGGCTGGAGAATCGATAATTGAGAGTAATAGACGGCCTCGAACTCGTCCGGAGTGACATAGTCCAAGGTGCTGTGCAGACGGCGGGTATTGAACCAATCCACCCATTCCATCGTCGCGAATTCGATGTCGTCGATCGTCTTGATCGGGCCCTGCAGAAAGGGACTACTCTTGGAAACCGCTTCTGTCTTGAACAGTCCGATCGTCGACTCCGCGAGGGCATTGTCGTAGGCGTCGCCGACACTTCCGATTGAAGCTGCAATCCCTTCCAACACAAGCGTTTCCGCGAAGGAAATAGATGTATATTGGGCGTATTCAACCGGTCGTCGCAACAGTGTGTTGTTGTGCAGATCGTAGCAATTCTTCGAATACCTCCGCGGGGGTGCGCCAATCAAGGATTCCTCGGGGGCGGTTGTTGATCACGCTCGCCACTGCGGTGATCTCCGCGGAATTCCATCGGGAAAGGTCGGTCCCCTTCGGAAAATACTGGCGCAGCAAACCGTTGAGATGCTCATTGCTGCCTCGCTGCCATGGGCTCTTGGCATCAGCGAAATATACTGGGACACCGGTCTGTTCGGTGAAGAGTGCGTGAGCTGAGAGTTCCTTGCCTCGATCCCATGTCAAAGACCGCCTGAGGGTTTTCGGTAGAGGGGTGACGGCCTTGGCCAGGGCGTCTTTCATGGTCAAGGCGCCGTAACCGGCCAGTGCTGGGCCGTTTTTCCTCGGGGGAATCATCCCGTATCCTTTTTGGCGAGGGAGATGGACGAGCACCGCGTAGCGGGAGGTGCGCTCGATCAATGTCGCTACCGCAGAACGCTTCAGTCCGATGATTAAGTCGCCCTCCCAGTGGCCGGCGAGTTTACGATCAGCGACCTCTTTCGGACGTTTAGCCAGCACGGTGTCTGCAGTGACATGAGCCCACGTTTGCTGGCGTGCACGCGATCTGGGCATTCGTTTGGTCCTGCCTCGCCGTAGATGCCAGGATTGCATTCGCTCCAACCCGCCACGGATTTCGATGTAAAGAGCCTGGTAAATCGCCTCGGCTGAGATCCTCATCGATTCGTCATCGGGGAAATCGAGCGGCAGC
>NZ_JAWLSC010000021.1:0-48145 GCF_033142465.1 Rhodococcus sp. IEGM 1318 | reverse complement strand
CGGAAACCACAACGTCGATCCCAGCCGGCCTCGAGCCGAGCAACAGCACACCGGAGACCGACACGAAGTCGTCGCGATTACACCACTCAACCAAGCCGGAAGCTTTGACGTTTTCCTTCCTTGGACCTGGGAGGCTATGCGCCTCCGCGCCGACTACTTACTCGCTGCTACTGCCGTGATATTGCCACCCTCGAGATGAGTGCAGGGTCAATGAGGTGGGTGTGGTCGTCGTCGCCGACGTCGATCTGGACGACGTCGATGCGGCCGTTGAATTTGCTGGCGCCGTGGTAATCGGAGCTGACGGGCATGCCGTAGTCGTCGCCGATGTCGGTGGTTTCGTCTGCGGAGAAGATCATTGGTTGGGTTTGCTCGATCCGACCCGTTCCGACTTCGGCGCCGTCGTAGAAGAGGGTCACGTCCCCGCCTTTCGCGAGTCCTCCTCCATCGTAAGCGAATTCGACGCGGACCTGATGAGCGCCTTCCGTGAGTGCCTCCGTTGCGGTGGTGGTGAACTCGGTCATTCCGAGCAGGTTGTACACGAACGTGGCGTATCCGTCCTTCATGTAGAGAGCCCATCCACCGAATCTCCCGCCTTGAGCGATGATCACACCGTTCGCGGCCCCGTGTGTCGCGGTGTCGATCGCGGCGCTCACGCTGAAGGAGCGGTTCTTGATGTCCAGGACGCTGTGCTCGCTGAGGCGTTTCATTCCAGGGAAGAGGACCTGTGTGGTGCCGTTGATCAGTTGTGGCCGACCGGCAATAGTCGGATTGAGCCGTTCGAATCTGCGGTCGTCGACGGGAAGGACATTATACTTCACCGCTTCGATCAGCCACAACCGCTGTAGTGCCGCAAGCCGTTCCGGTTGTTCTTTCGACAGGTCACGTGCCTGGGACCAGTCTTTAGTGCCGTCGTAGAGTTCCCACACGTCGTCATCGAGAGCGGGTAATTCCTCGTTGGGGAGCCAGGGCGTGCTGTGCCGGGTGACCGCGCTCCACCCCTTGTAGTAGATGCCGCGGTTACCTGCCATCTCGAAATACTGAAGATCGTGGCGTTCGGGAGCATCTGGCGCGTCGAATGTGTAGCTCATGCTGGTGCCCTCGATGGGTGACTGTTGGACGCCGTTGACGAAGGTCGGTTCGGGTATCCCGGCTGCTTCGAGGATGGTGGGGGCCACATCGATGACGTGGGTGAATTGCGAACGAACCCCGCCTTTGCCTGTGATGCCGGCGGGCCAGTGCACGATCGTTCCGTTGCGGGTGCCACCCCAGTGCGAGGCAACCTGCTTGGTCCACTGGAAGGGCGTGCACATCGCCCACGCCCAGCCCACCGAGTAATGGTTGTAGGAGTCGACGCCGCCGAGTTTGTCTTTGACTTCGGCCATGAATTCCGGGGTCTCGATGGCTGCCAACCCATTGAAATTCGCCATCTCGTTGAACGCGCCGTTGACTGTGCCTTCGGCGGAGGCACCGTTGTCGCCGATGATGTAGTAGATCAACGTGTTACTCAGGGCACCAAGTGATTCCACAGCATCGATGACCCGGCCGACATGAAAGTCAGTGTGCTCGAGGAATCCTGCATAAATCTCCATCTGCCGTTCCAGGACAGGTTTGAGCTCATCGCTCATCTCGTCCCATGACGGGATCGCATCCGGTCGTGGTGTCAATTCGGCGTCGGTAGGTACGACGCCGAGTTCCTTCTGCCGTGCGATGATCGCCTCGCGTTGTGCATCCCAACCGCCGGCGAACCTGCCTGCATATTTGTCAGCCCATTCCCGCGGGACATGATGCGGTGCATGAGTGGCGCCGGGAGCGAAGTAGACGAAGAACGGTTTCTCCGGCGCCAACGCTTTTTGTGTACGGACCCAATCGATCGCCCGATCAGCGAGGTCTTCGGTCAAGTGATAGCCCTCTTCCGGGGTTTTGTCGGGCTCGATCGGACTGACGCCGTCGTAGAGAGCAGGGTAGTACTGGTTGTTTTCGCCGCCGATGAACCCGTAGAAATGTTCGAACCCTCCGCCGCCGGTCGGCCACGCGTCGAAGGGCCCCACTGGTGATGTCTGCCAGGGCGGGACCTCGTGGCATTTGCCGAACTGCGCCGTCGAATATCCGTTGAGTTTCAACGTCATCGGCAGTGCTGCTTTGGTGTTCGGTCGCATTCCGGATGATCCGGGAGCTGCTGTCGCGGTTTCGGTGATCATTCCCATCCCGACCGAATGATGATTGCGTCCACTGAGCAGCGCCGCGCGGGTCGGTGCACACAGCGCCGTGGTGTGGAAACGGTTGTAGGTGAGGCCACCACTTTGCAGTCGCTCCGCAGTCGGGGTGTCCGCGGGCCCCCCGAACGCACTGCTGGCCCCGTAACCCACATCGTCGAGCAATATCACCAGAACGTTCGGGGCATCCTCAGGTGGCTGCAGGGGTTCGATCGGGGGGAAGGTGGTGTCGGGATCCTTAGCGTCGTAGGTCACCAACCCCAAATATTGGCGATCGGCGATGGGTAGTGAATCTCGACGTGCACCCGACTGGTCCGTCATGGTCGAATCCTCATTCTGCTCGATCAAACAGTTCGAAAGTGCTGGCGGCCACCCGCGCGGGGCTGTCTTGCAAAAACGCCTATTCCGCCGACGAGAGCGGGGAAGCTGCTGCCATCGTGGTCCCCTTCGCGAGGCTGCGCTGGATGCGCTGGTGCGGGAAGGTCGGCTCGGAGTAGTCATGAACTTCCCTTTATCGGTACAACAGCGGTGAGAACAGTATTGAAAGGTTCAGGCCGAGGAACATCACCCCGAAAGGATGAGACTCACCATCCGGCGGAACGGCCTCGGGGCGCGGCCGAGGCGGCTGAGCTGTGAGGGGCAGTTGTAGAAATTTCGGGGAGCCAGCGAGCCAGAGCAATGATCAGAACCTGGCTCACGATCAGCGGCCCTGTCCCTATCAGCGGTCCATCGACGTCACCGCACCCGGCGACACCACCCCCCGGATCATTGATGACAGGGGCACGAAGTCATACCTGGTTTGGCGACCGCAGCCCTCGGTTTCAAGGACTGCCTAAAAGATAACGGGCAGACGAACGCACGAGATGCGCCAGCACACCTGTACACCGCGAGAGAATGGCATCACCCAGACCCACACAACGATTTCCTGACAGCACCATCAAACTTCACATCGCCAGTGTTTCCACGCGTTTCCATCGCCCACGCCCCGCGTACACGTGAGACGACCTAGCGAGTCTGCGTACGCCCCATTCCTTCAACGTGAACTACCCTGCACGCGTCTGCGTCTCGGACAACAGGCCACCCGTCGTCCGCAGGAGCGGCACCAAAGATGGCCGAACCGGCATACCGACACCTCCGGTACGCGCAGAGGCAGCATCAACCTTCCTTCATCGCGCCGACTTCACGAACTGAAAAGACAAACTACCGCCCGCCAACTGATGCCGCCGAGGGTCATGTCTTCGAGAGCCCTGCCGCAGCGCGGGGAGCTTCGAAGATCGCGCGTAGGGCGGCGATATCACCGTCCATGACGACGGCTGGTGCGACGGCGTCGATGGTCAGCACTCCTGCTGCCAGACCTAGCACGATCGGGGCGTCGGCACTCAGAACGGCGTCGACATCCCGCCCGTCCGGCAGACCCACATCGATACCAGTGGGTGTGGCGCGGAGTTGGATACAGTGGTCTGCAACCGAGATGTCCACCGCCGCCGTCTGATCGGCTGGGACGCGGCCGGTGAACAAGGCCGCGAGGGCCAGCGACACCCACTCAGGCCGGAACTCGTCGTCCTCTGGACCGCGGATCATCAGCGGCGTCGACCACCGGATCAGTCCGTTGATCGGCTCGCGAAGTTCGGCACCCCACACGGTCAAGGCGTAGGTGATGGCATTCCCACCTTCAGACAGGCGCCTTTCGATCACACCGGCGGCCTCGAGGTAGCGCAGGCGGCCGGCCAACAGGTTCGTGGCGATGCCGGAGAGGGCTTCGCGCAGGTCACCGTATCGAGCAGGCCCCAGCAACAACTGCCGCACGATCAGCAAATTCCACCGGTCACCGATCACATCGAGAGCTCGCGCGAGTCCGCAGTACTGGCCATAATCGCGGCTCATAACACCTACTTTCGAAAATAAAGTGTGCTTCACTATATCAATCATCAACTTTGCGAGGGGCGCGCATGACGACGACAACAAGGCCATCCTGGGTCGACGACGACCTGTTCCCGTTCGAGAGTCGATTCGTCGACATCGACGGAAATACCGTCCACTACGTCGACGAGGGATCCGGTCCCACATTACTTCTGCTGCACGGCAATCCGACCTGGTCATTCCTCTGGCGCGAGGCGATCAGTGCGCTCCGCTCCGACTTTCGATGTATTGCCCTCGACTATCCGGGCTTCGGCCTCTCGACCCCCAGGCCCGGCTACCGCTACTTTCCCGAGGAACACGCCGACGTCGTCACCGGATTCGTCGACGCACTCGGCCTTGACGACGTCACGTTGGTCGGGCAGGACTGGGGCGGGCCGATCGGGCTGGCCGCCGCCCAGCGGCGACCGGATGTTTTCGACCGACTGGTACTCGTCAACTCCTGGGCGTGGCCGGTCAACGGGATTCTCCACTTCGAGGCATTCGCTCGCATCATGGGCAGTCTCCCGATCCGTTTCCTGGTTCGTCGGGCCAACCTGCTTGTCAACGCCTTCCTCCCCACCGGGCACCACCGCCGGAAACCGACCACGGCCGAGATGACCCACTACAGGATGGCACTCGACACTCCGGAGCGACGACAGGCCACCGCTGTGCTTCCCGGCCGGATCCTCGCCAGCCGTGACTTCTTCGCCGAGGTCGAGGCCGGCCTCCCCGACCTCGCTCAACTACCCACGCTGATCGTGTGGGGTGACGCGGACATCGCCTTCCGTCGACAGGAGCGTGAACGCCTGGAATCCACGTTCCCCGACCACACGACCGTGATCGTCAAAGGCGCAGGTACCTACGTCGAATCCGACGCCCCAGATGAGTTCGTCGCCGCAATCCGCAACTGGCACACACCCCAACAGTGACGGCGGCAAGTGGCAGGGCGACGACGCGCACGCCGACCGTTTCACACACCGCACATCACGGGTACCCGGCAGTGCGCGAAGGCAGCACGAGCCCCATCATGCAGAGCTGCAATGTGCTACTCTGCCCCTCACCCCACCGCACCCGTTTCACAGCCTCCGTTGCCGGGGAATTGACTCGACGGCCGAGCGTTGCACACGCAAACGAGTCGACGACAGGCCCCACTGCCAGCCAGCACCAACCGGCACCAGCCGGCAACGGCCTGCGCGCCTCCCACACACCCGACCACGGGATACGCACACAAACAGCCGACCGTTCAGGGTCGGCACCCAGCGTTCATGTCCCCGATGACAGCCAGATGACCGGACGTATCGACGGCGGCGTGTACCGCGAATACCGCTCTCTCGCAAGGCTTCTCAACTGAATCGGTTCGCTGGACAACTCCACCCGGCGCCGGTAGCGAAGAAACCCGCTCACACACTCCCACAACTCATCAGCACACACCGGAGCAGCCGGTCCCACCAACCCGATCAACAAACCGAACACCACATCGTCGTCACCGTCCACGAGGGACTCGTAGGACCCGATCAACACCGCATCATCGGGAAACCGCCCACGAAGCTGCCTCAACTCCCGCAGAACCTTCTCCCGACACTCACCAACACTCACGCGCTTCCGTCCCTCCCCTGCTCGACCGGCCGGACACACCCCACGAACAGACGATAACGATCGCACCGCTGCCCGCTCGCCTGCGCTCTCCCTGGTCAGTGCCGTCAACCGATTCGACCTCGACAAAGGGAAAGACTTCCTCGCGTTCGCCGTCCCCACCATGATGGGGGAAGTCCGCAAGCACTTCCGGGACAAAGGCTTGGGCGTTCGGGTTCCGCGCTCGCTGCAGGAAAACTACCTCGCGCTGAAGAAGGCGCGATCCTCGCTGACACAGAGCCTCGGTCGCGAACCCACCATGCCCGAACTTGCCGCAGAGACCGGTGTGGAACCGTCCGAGATCGGGCAGATAGTCGCCGCCGGCGACTCGTACCGTTCGACGTCCCTGGATATCGAAATTTTCAAAGACGGCGTCTTCGTCGGCTATACCTTGGGGACTTCGATGCCGCCATCGACGGCGTCGACAACCACGAAACCCTCCGCCCAGCCCTGCTCGCACTCCCCCGAACGAGAACGCACGATCCTGCTCTACCGATTCTTCGGCGAGATGATCCAAACGGAAATCGCAGCGAAAGTCGGCCTCTCCCAAATGCACGTCTCCCGGCTTCTCAGCCAATCCCTCAAAGCCCTACGGCGCGAACTCGGCAACAGCCACCTCCTGAAACGGTGAGGACCCATAACCGAGGGAGTGGGCAGAACCCGGGAGTTGCCACCACGCCTGTCCCACGCCCGGACCCTGATCTCAGTCCACAGAACTCTCAGTCCGCAGAAGACGATGTAGTGGTCCCCTGATGTCCACGACGTGCGAACCGGCGACGACTATTCCGCAAAGAGGGTCGCAGCCATCCGAACTCCAGACAGGTCACCACGATCGCGCCGATACTCAACATCAGAAGCAGCAGAACGACATTGCCCATCGCGTCCCCACCCTTTCCGAATCGAGAAATGCCCGACCCATCCGGTCACGCCGCGGTCACCGCATGAAGCGATGCAGGCGCCGAATCGCGCCTTCTCGGTGTCACCGAAAGAGTGCGTGGCTGCTCCCCGGCAACCGTTGTCGCGCAGCGGTCTCCGGTAGTTGTGATTCCCACAATCTCACGCCACCACCGTTCACGTTCCTCGGATTCCTGCCACACCACGACATCCACCGCGCCCTCCTTCTCAGCAGTCAGCGCCCGGCCCCCCTCTACGCAGTGCAGGCAACGGACCCTGCGGAGGACATCCCCGCCTTCCACGATCGGTGAGACCACAAGAACAGGGAAGCCCCTCGAACTCGATCACAGGCGCGCGGTAGTCGACGCCATAACCATGCTAACGATCACCGACCGTGACGCACAGCCACTTCCGAAGCGAGCGAAAAAATACCGGACAGCCCTTCGCCCTCGCCCCAAATAGATCTCAGACCAGATCTCAGACTTCACCGTCCCAGGCATCGCCCTGAGCCTGCACTGTAGGCGTCGGCATTCCCGCGGGCAGGCCGCGAGCCTTCATCTCCTCATTCACGTAATAGAGCCGCGCATGCTGGTTCGGGCTCAGTTGCTCGGACTGATCGCAGAGCGCGTGGTAATCCGCCACGAGTTGGTCCGACGTCAACCGGTAAACGGCCACCGGAATCTGCCCACCCTTCATGTGCACCACCCCACCTCAGACGAGTAAAGACAGTGACAGCGGGTGGTTCGAAAACTCCCGCGGTCACGAACCAGAACGAATCGAACTGCCACACAATATTTTACGCTGCGCGACCTCAGGAGAAGCGAAGGCTGTCGCGCTGCGATCAGTTCCTATTGGGCGCGCGGTTGCCGGCATGGACGGATCGGGCAGTGGCGGATACTACCGATAGCTCTGTTGCGGGGTTGCGAATCCTTGCCGTGCTAGCAGCATCGAACTCGACATCGACGGCCTGGACATCATGGCCGTCGGCGACCGCGTCATCGCCGAAGGACGCGAAAGGGGCGCCCTCGCCGACGGCACACCCTGGCCCGACACCCAGATCTCCACCGGTCGCTTCTGCAACGTCTTCACCTTCCGCGGCGCCGAGATAAGCTCCGTTCACATCCGACCCTGACATTGCCAGCGATCACCAGGCCAAGATCCTTCAGCCGCGCCAAGATTGAGGACGCGGCGCCGGTCTGACACCACCACACGGGGCGGCCGCCCCGGCGCTGCATCTTCTCGATCACCCGATAAGTACACCCCCGGTCAACCTTCCTCAGGATGGCACTCCCCTTGATCGAACTCACTCATGACGTTTGAAATGACCGAGGCCAGAGTCAAACAGAGGGGGCGACGTATTCGTGCTTGAGCTCGCTCACCCGCGCGATGTAATCGAAGTCGTGATCAGCGGTCAGCACTGTTGCGCCGTTGACGATGGCGTAACCGGCGATGAGGATGTCGACAGCGCCTGCGGAACGGACACGGCCCGATCCCCACAGCGCGCTCTGAATGTCGAGGACGAGGGACTCATCCGGCGCATGTTCGAGCGGGAACCCGAGGGAGATCTGCTCGCGATAGCAAGCGTGCTCGTCTGGTGTCCTGGCGCTGTGACAGAACTCGAGCACCTGTGGAGGACAGGTGACGAAGAGATCGGCGGGAGCGCGCTCGACCCGCCGTAACCGAGCCGTGATCACCGGGTCGCCGGTCGCCAGCCGAGCCCAGACCGAGTTGTCTACGAGGTAATCGGTCACGAGGCCCGAGGCGCTGTGGACGGCGAAACGACAGGCGCGCCAAGCCCTTCAGGGAGATCGGTCAACTCGGCGACGCCGTCGATCATCGCACCCTTCTGCCTTGAGGCGATGAGGCGGCGTAATGCGAGGTCGAGCACGGCACGGTTCGACCGTTCCCCAGTAAGCGCGCGGGCACGCTCGATGAGGCGGGGATCAAGATCGACACTGGTTACTGCCATGACAGGCTCCTCTCACAGAATTATATCTCTGACTATATAGTCACGCACGGGGAAGCGCCAGCCGACACAGAGCTGAATCTTTATCTCGGTCTCATCGTGCCAGGCAACGCGCGCAACGAGTCCTCGACGATGGCGCGCTCTGGTTCGGTCACGACAACGACCCAACTGAGTACCGAGTGCCATCGTGCGACGAGCAAGTGCGTTCCCTCCGATCTCACCCGGGCAGATGCAAGACGCACTCCCTGTGACGCGATTTTGTCGCCGTCGAACCTGGCCAGATCCCGGGCAGGACTGAGAACAGCTGCCCCAGCGGCGTACGAAGCGGCAAGTGGAAAGCCCTCGGCGACCCCGTCGACACCGTGCATCTGGATCGCTCGATCGGCGATTTCGAGCCGCAGTGCGTAGTTACTGCCGGGACCGCCGCGATGGCCGTCGAGTTTGCAACGCGAAGGAGGATCGAACGAAACAACGAACGACATTCTGGAGTGGACCCCAAAAGTTGGACACCGAATCTAGGTATCCTTCTTCAGGGAGTAGTCAGATGTACTCGAAAAGCACGTTAAGCCACACCGACGCCATGTCGGCGCTCGAACTGTTCGAGCAGGGCTTCACGGCCAAGTCCGTGGCCATTTCGCTTGACCTCGCCCAGAACCCTGTCCAAATGTTGTATCAACGATGGCAACTACGGGGAGCAGGTGCGCTGGTGACGAGAGACCGAAGACAGTACGACTTCGAGACCAAACTCGAGATCGTGCGTCGCCACGTCAACGGAGAGTCCGGAAGGGTTCTGGCCGAAGAGTACGACTTACCCTCGCCCACAACGGTAGCGAACTGGACTGTCATCTACCGACGCGACGGTGAGGACGGGTTACGCCCGAAGAAGCGCGGCAGGCCTCCAACCGATCGCGGGGATCCCCTCCGAAAAGCGAGCTCGAGACACTGCGCACCGAGAACGAACGACTTCGCGCCGAGGTCGCGTACTTGGGAAAATTACGGGCCTTGAGGTCTCAGGAACGACGCTGAAAGTTCGAGCAGTCGACGATCTCAAGGCGCAATTTCCGCTGGCACTCTTGCTGTCGATCGCGCACCTCCCCAAATCGACGTTCTATGACCATCGGAATCGACTCCGTCGCGCGGACCGCCATGCTGAGCTCAAAGGAGCCATTCGTGAAACCTTCGAAGATGCGAAGGGCGCCTACGGGCACCGACGCATCCTCGCTATCCTTCGACGGCAGGGACGGAGGGTGTCGAAGAAAACCGTGCTCACATTGATGCGCACCCTCGGACTGCAATGCCTGGTGCGTCGTCGCAAACGGTACAACTCCTTCCGAGGAGAAGTCGGCGAGGCAGCCGAGAACGTGTTGAACCGCCGGTTCGCGGCAGAGACGGCGCACACCAAATGGGCAACGGACGTAACCGAGTTCAACATCGGCAGTTCCAAGGTCTACCTTTCGCCCATCCTCGATCTCCATGACAACCGAATCATCTCTGTCACGGCCGGGCCCTCTCCGAGCGTGAAGATGGTCACCGACAGCCTCCGCATGGCAATCGATACCCTCAACGCTGGCGAAAAACCACTTGTGCACTCCGAACAAGGATTTCAGTACCGTCACACCCTCTGGAGGGACACGTTGCGCGAAGCAGGGCTCACCCAGTCAATGTCCCGCAAAGGCACGTGCCTCGACAACGCTGTCATGGAAGGATTCTTCAGCCACCTCAAGGAGGAATGGTTCCGCATCCAGAAACCCGGAACTCTCGACGAGTTTCACACGGGGCTCACCGACTACCTACGATGGTGGAACACCACCCGCATTCAACAGCGACTCGGCTACCTCAGCCCCGACGAGTACCGCGCCCAAACACCCGCCATCGCATAAGGTTCCATTAAGAGTCCAACTTTTGGGGTCCACTCCAATTCTGCGCGCGCATTTTCCGAAGGGATCTCCCCCCTCTCATTCCACAGCCTCGACCACCTCGAACGAAGGGCCCACGAACGGAACACCGGAACGCTTCGAGATTCCGGCATTCCGGCATTCCGTGACGGGCGTCCTCTATGACCTACGCAATGGTGATGATGGTTTTACCCGAGAGCTTTCCGCTCGAGGCGTCTTCGTGGACGGCCCGTAGCTGCTGCAGTGGCCGCCGACCGACAATGGTGAGCTCGAAGAGACCGTCGTCGAGACGAGACACCATGTCGGCCAGGTGAGAACCATTGGGCGTTACCCACACGTTCGCAGACCTCACCGAGCGCTCGTCGTCGGCGGGCACGGCGCCGGCGGAGCTGACCACAATGCCGCCGTCGGCGACGTACGAGGTCAGCTTCGCAAGTCCATCTGCATCCAAACGCACGTGATTGACGACCACGTCGAAAGGACCGCCGACCGCAGCAGGACCCGCATCGAGGTCCAGTGGGCCCACAACCCTCGTCGCGCCGTAACTGCCAAGACGAACGGCGTGCTGCGGTCCGTCGACTGCAGTGACGGTTGCGCCGGCGTCGACGGCAAGCTGGACGACGAGGCCGCCCACCGCACCGCCTGCTCCGATTACGAGCACGCTCTGCCCCTTCTCGATGTCGGCCAGCTCGATAGCAGCCTGCCGGGCGGCGAGGCCGACGAGAGGAAGTGCGGCGGCATCAGTCAGGGCCACGGTGCTGGGCGCAGCGGCGAGGAGATCGGCCGTGATCACCGCGTACTCTGCCGCGCCGCCATGCTGATTCAGGGGGAACATGCCGACGACCTGATCGTCGACCTGCAGGCCGCTGACCTCTGCCCCCAGCTCGACGACTGTGCCGGACAAGTCCAGACCGGGCGTGATCGGCAATGGGGTGGGAATCGCTTCTGCGAGCACCCCCAGACGAATGTGGTCATCTACCGGGTTGAACGACGTCGCGGCGACTTTAACCAGCACCTGCCCGGCGCTGGGAATCGGACGGTCGACGTCTTCGTAGCGCAGGACTTCACTGGTGCCGAACTCGTGGAAACGGATTGCCTTCATGGAACTGTCCTCCAAGGTGTTTCGATGTCGTCGCCCCGGAATGAGGCGATCAGGTCGGGAAGTCGAGGCTCAGGTCAATTGGACCGAGCGGATGGAATTGCCCATCACCATGCGGTCGATGACGCTCACGGCACTGGCGGGGTCATCGGCGGCGCCGACGGTGAGCAGCAACGGAACGAAGTGCTCAGTGCTCGGATGGGCGACCGCAGCGCCAGGGGCCTTCCTGCGGTAGTCGGTGAGGGCGTCGACGTCGCCTCGCGCGAGAGCGTCAATGGCCCACTCGTCGAAGGCCGAGGTCTGGGCGGCGAGTGCGGGCCGTCGGAAGACAGCGAAGCTGTGCGTCATGAAGCCCGAGCCGAGCACAAGGATGCCTTCGTCGCGCAAGGCCCGCAGGCGAGCGCCGAGTGCCAGCAGCGCCCGGGGTTCGAGGCTGGGCATCGACAGCTGAACGACCGGCACGTCGGCCGCCGGATACATCGCCATAAGCGGAATGAACGCGCCGTGGTCGAGACCGCGGTCGGAGAACTCGTACACCGGCGTGCTGCCGAGCAGGCCCGTGAGTCGGTGAGCGAGGTCGGTGGCGTCCGGGGTGGCGTAGGGAGGGTCTTGTAGCGGGGATGGAAACCGCTGAAGTCGTAGTAGAGCGGGGTGCCTGCTGCGGCTGCGGTGACAGCGGTGGGCGCGTGTTCCCAGTGGGCTGAAATGACCACTATGGCAAGGGGTTTGGGCATCGACTGGGCCCAGGCGAAGAGGTCACCGAGCCACTGCGGATCGTCGAGGGTGAAGGGGGCGCCGTGGCTGACGAACAGGCTGGGCAGCGGCCCGTCGGACGGACTCCACACGCGCTGCTCACGTGCCTGCGGCAGCACGTGGGCACGGAGATCGTCGTACGCGGCGGCCGGCCCGGGCGAGGTCCGGCCGTGGCGCGAGGCTGGGCTCGTGAACATCAAAATCGGCTCCTTAACTTTCCCAGGCAACTGTTTTAACTTGCCTGGGCAAGTACTAGTCTAACGCGGGATCACTTGCCTAGGCAAGTGCAAGTTGCCCAGGCAAGTACGATGGGCCCATGAACACCCCGTCGCCCTGGCTCGATGAAGACCAACAGGATTTGTGGCAGGCACTGCTCACGGTCGTCATCGCACTCCCGACAACCCTCGACCGACAGCTCCAGCGCGACGCGGGCATCTCCAATTTCGAGTACGGAATACTGGCCCAGCTATCGATGGCCGACGACGACACGATGCGCCTGAGCGACCTCGCCCGTGTCTGCGACAGCACCCAGCCCCGTCTGTCGAAAGCGATGGACCGCTTCGAAGCCCGCGACTGGGTCACCCGCCGCCCCGACCCCAGCGACGGCCGATACACCTTCGCCACCCTCACCGACGACGGCCGCCGCAAGCTCGCCGACAGCGCCCCCCAACACGTCGCGCACGTAAAACGACTCGTGTTCGATCCACTGACCGCTGCTCAACGCCGCAGTCTCGGGACCGCGCTCACCCGCATCGCCGCCACCGTGCGCGGGGAACTCGAACAGGGCTGAGCCACCCCTAGTCGCGCCAGCCCTCCAACCCGGCATCAACCACTCGAAGAAATCAACGCCTTCGTTTATACCCAAAACGAACTGGGCATCTCCGGCTGTCCCCCGAACACCGAAAGCCGCCCAGCAGCGCCTCCCCCAGACAACCAGCAACCTCCGGACCGCAGGCAAGCGCTTCGACATCGAGAATTCCGAAAAACGCTGATCGAAACTCCGGAAATCACCTGGAGGGGGCAAGATCCACCGACCCCCTTGCGCGAGACTCGTCTGCGTGCAATAGCTGCCCCAGCAACAAGTGCCCCCGCAACTAATTTGGAGGACGGCTCATGATCAAGATCACCATCCTGCTGACCCGGCGCAGCGACCTCACCCACGACGAGTTCATCGACTACTGGACCCAGAAGCACACGCCGCTGCTGGCCCAACTGCCCAGCGACGAAGTGACGGTGAACCGCTACGTCCAGCTCCAGCCCACCGGCGACTCGATCTCGGGCATCGCGACAGCCCCGGTCGACGGTGTGGCCGAACTCTGGGTCGACACCGTCGCCGACGCCGCCTCGTGGTTCACCTCGCAGACCTACCAGAGCGTCGTGGCCGAGGACGAGACCAACTTCCTCGACCGGTCCAAGACTCAATTCCTGTACGCCACCGAGCAAGGGCGCTCGGTCCAGGTTCGGCTGCCCGTACAGCTGTCGGTTGAGCATCTTGATGCGGTTCATGTGACCTTCGAGGGGGCTGGAATGGTGTTCGAGGGTCGGTCCTCAGCGGTAACCATCGAGAACACTGGCATACTCGAGAGCGGATGCTTGCCGCAGTTAGGCCTGCTATGGGTCGCGCCGAATCTCACCCACCAGCAGACCGGCGATCCCCGTTTGGCGTAGCGCCGAATTCTGTTGCAGACCAAGCGATTTACGATGCCGGCTCCGCGCTCCGAGGTCGAGGTTCTTGCACCGGTTCTCTGGCACGCCCGCCTCCCGCTTGCCGCTCCGCACCTAAGGGGCCGCTTGGGTCCAGGCTTCGCACCAACCGTGCGAGAAGGGCGCCGAGCGTAGTGACCTCGTCGGCGGACAAGCAGCTCAATGCAAGGTCGCGGGCTGCGGTACTTTGGATTGGCGCCGAATCGCGCAGCCGACTACGCCCTTCCGTCGTGAGCTCGATGTCGAATGCGCGTGAATCCTCAGTAGACCGCACGCGACGCACAAGCCCACGCGCCTCGAGTCGCACGAGGACCTTCGACATGCGTGGCAAGGAGGCGTAGGTACGCTCGGCCATCTCACTGATCCGCAACGTGTGCTTCGGTGAGTCCAGGAGCGACATCAGCGCCCCGTACTCGAACAAAGTCAAGTCGACCGACCGGAGACGCTGGTCCATCGATGGTGTCAATAGCTGGGACATCACCGTGAGTGCGATCCACAGCTCCGCCTCCGCATCACTCAACCCGGGTAAGCCTCTTGACATGTCAACGATCCTACCAAAGTAGTTGCACTTGCAACTGTTCTTCTATATAGTTGCCGGTGCAACCAAAATTTGGAGGGTGAATCGCAATGGCTCGTCGAGCTGTTTCGTATGCGGGATCGGATGGAGAGTTCACCCGCAACGAGAAGCAGAAGTCGCGCGGCCTTCCTTCGTTTGGACACCGGCTGGATTCCCGGGAATCTGGCACGAGGACCGCAGCAGAGGCTTATCGACAGTCGATCGAACTGGTCGTCGCAGCGGAAGAAATTGGCGTCGCCGGGGCGCACTTCCGCGTACATCACTTTGCCGAGCAACCGACCGCGCCATTGCCGATCCTCGCTGCCGCAGCGGAACGCACCGGATGGCGCCAACCGACCAATCCACTCGAAAGGTATCCCCATGTTCGAGAACACCACTCATCTGATCGCCGCTCAAGGGCCGATCGTGTCCGTCAAACCCATCGTCGTACCGAGCAACGGGCGAGGAACCGCCCTGCAGCTTCGGATATCCGCACCCACGACCGGGACCGATCTCCCCGTCATTCTATTTTCCCACGGTTTCGGTGAATCGATGGACGGATACGGTCCACTCACGGACTGGTGGGCCTCGCACGGTTTCGTTGTCCTGCAGCCCACCTATCTCGACTCCCGCAGCATGGGCCTTACCGACGAGGATCCCCGGCGTGCCGGCATCTGGCGGCAACGCGCCAACGATGCGATCCGGATCCTTGACCACCTCGGCGATATCCTCGACACCATCCCGGGACTACGCGAACGCACCGACACCACGCGCATCGCCGCCGCCGGACACTCTTTCGGCGGCCAGACAACCGGAATCCTGCTCGGCCTCGGCGTCGTTGATCCAGATACCGGCGACATCGTGTACTCCCCCGACGAGCGGGTGCGAGCCGGCGTGCTCATGGCCACGGCCGGACGCGGCAGCGACCTGTCACCATTTGCCGCGGAGCACTTCCCCTTCATGAACCCCGTCTTCGACCGCATGACCACACCTGCCCTCGTCGTTCTCGGCGACAAAGACGACTCACCACTCAGTACCCGCGGCCCCGATTGGTCTGCCGACCCCTACACCGACAGCCCAGGCGAAAAGCACCTCCTCACTCTGCACGGCGGCGAACACTCCCTCGGCGGCATTCCCGGCTACGACGTCCGCGAGACCACCGACGAGAACCCCGCTACGGTGCGGTTGCTGCGCGAGACTGCAGCAGCATTCCTCCTCCACGCCCTCCACCTCGACGACACCCACTGGGAGTCGGCGCAACGATCTCTCGGCGGCAACGGGACCGACCTCGCATGGTTGGAGTCGAAGCGATGACTCGGACCAAAAGCCTCGACGAACATAAGGCCACCCCAGAATCGAAACGCAAGGAGTGTTTACAGCTCCACAAAAGGTCTTCAGCGGCAACGGAATACGAGCTTTGAATCCGGTGCGGGGTAGCCCTTACGCATCGTCAGTGAGATCACAGAGTGGACGCGACTGACTCCCGAGCAGCTCCAGACCGGGCGGGAGCGGGCAAGCCAACGGCATGCTCGTCTACCGCATCCCCGCGCTCCCAACAAACGAACGTCAAACTCCGCGACATCCCCGAACAACTCCTCACCCGAGTATCAACCCGGCATCGACGTTCCCTTCACCTCAGAGAGACGAGTCCACATCGATTCGGCGATTGCGCCATGGGGATCCGGCCCGAGCTCTCCTATCCGTCCTTCTGAACGAGATCGTGGCAGAGCGAGGAAAACTGTCATCGACACTGTGCCGGATATGTTTACGCTGTCGGTTGGCGCCTGATGAAGTCGGCCATGCCAGGGACCGTGAAGGCGATCCGGCCGTGTTCCGGCGCCCAGATCAGCCCCTTACGAATAGCGGAGTCGCGAACATCGCTGACACCACTCGAGGTCGATCCCATCAGCTCGGCAACCTTCCCCGACCGGGGCGTGTCCTCACCTGTAGCCGCTATCGCGACAAGATACCGACGTTCACGTTCAGTGGAACGGTCCCAGCGGGAGGGGAAGAACCCCTCGTCCAGATGGCTTCGGCCGACTTCCACGGCAAGTTCGGCGTCCTCGAGCTGGAATGGTGTATCAGGGGCGAGAGTCCAGATCGCTTTGCCGTACTCCTGCAGGAAGTACGGGTAGCCACCGCTCGCAGTGACCAGCAGCGCCAGCGCCTCCTCTGTGAAGTCGCCGCCGTGGCGGCGGACCGGAATCCGCAACGCATCGGCGGCGGCCTCTCGATCAAGGGGCCCGATCGTGTTGTAAAGGAACTGCCTCTCGGCGTACGAGCGGTTCTCCGCCAACGTCGCCGGCAAGTTCGGCAGGCCGGCCCCGATCAAGAAAAACGGCCATTCCCGCTGGCTCGCACGATGCTGGACCGCCAGCAATGCAGACAGCAGATCCGTGTCGAGATCTTGCATCTCGTCGATGAACAACCCGAAAGCACCGCCCCGCGGCTTGAGTGCCCCGGCGATCGCCTCGACAAGCTCCTCGATATCGAGGTCGATGTCTCCGCTCGCTGCCGCGGGCTGCGCCGCTCCGACCTTCACCGTCGCCGGTCCGAGCCCAACTTTCAGGGAGAATCCCCGAGCAAGATCAATCAGCGGGTCGACGACCTGCTGAAGTTTGTGCTTGCGGCTGTAGCGGCGCAGGCCAACTGTCAACTCTTGCGAGAACTTCGCCCGGACCGCTGCGGTGCCGGAGACATTAGGCCGCGCCTCGATACCGATCGTCAACCATTCATGCCGATCAGCATGTCCGGCAAGGGTGTTCAACAGCGTTGTCTTACCCACTCCCCTCAATCCCGACAAGATCATGCCCCGGTCGTAGTTACGGCGCTTGCTCCGCGCCACGAGAAGGTCGAACGCCGCGAGCTGCTTGTCTCGACCTTCGAGCGCCGGAGGGCGAAGGCCCGATCCCGGCTTGAACGGGTTCAGCTCCAGGTCCATATCGGAAACTATAGCAATCTATGGTCACATTCCCATATACATCGATAAGTTCAGATACCTGTCTAGGCCCGAAACCAAGCCATCACCCACGACCGACGTTGCGTTGTTCTGGACACCTGAGTACGCAGGACGTTTGCCTGGCGGCTTCAAGAACCTGCTCGACTGGACAGTCGGTGGACCGAACTGACCGACAAACCTCCGGCTTGGATCAACGTCGACGCACGGGTCCTGGGCCGGGCGCCATGCACACATCGAAGACCGTATTAGGTTATGTCGGGGCACAAGTGGTCCGGGCTGCACGCTTGCAAGCACCTGTCGGACGGGCCGACGTCGACGAAGACGGCACCATACGAAACCCGGCAGTAGTGCAATCACTGGCCCAGATCTGGAGCCAGCTGAGATGACCTCCACCAGAGTCCCCGCGGTGGGTCGCCAAAGATAGTCTAACCGGTACGCCGGCGCCTCCGGTTCGCACAGAATCTTCACCCACTCGCACGGCGGTCATTTCGGCGGGGTCAAAGGATTTGTCACTGACGAGGAGATTGAGTCCGGTGCTGTAAAAGTCTATGCGCCAGACAGTTTTACCGAAGAGGCGATTTCGGAGAACGTGCTCGCCGGCACCGCGATGACGCGTCGCGGCATGTACATGTACATGTACATGTACAGATCGTTCCTTCAACCGGACAACGGAACACTGCGCCCGACCGACGTCGCGCCTGTACGAAGGTGTTCCGTAGAGGTCTCCGGTAATCCCCCCGCTATGGGGAACACTTGGTGCTACGGGCGATCCGTTCTGTGTCGGATACGTGCACTGTTCCACCGACGAACAAGACGTCGAGAGCAGCAAAATTGTTCGACGCCGATCGAATCGAGGGCCCCGAGGGTGTCGCTCGCTTGTTCGTCAGGACCGAAATCAGATACCGGCGAGCGATCCACACCGTGGCCGCGCCAGTCGATGCGCACCACCTGGTGATCGTTTGCGAGGATAGAGACGAGCGGGCCGAATAACCGATGGTCCTGGCACCATCCGCTCAGTAGTACAACGCTCGGGTTCGAACGATCGCCGTGCTCGTCGTAAGAGATGCCATGATCTGCAACAGCGATGCTTTCGAGAGCGGATGCAGATCATCGCCCTGCCTTTCTGTCGGCGGTCACGGCTCCGGCGAATCGGCCGAATCCGGTCGGGGTGGTCAACGCAGCGCACAGGCGCGAGCGTTTCGAAACGTCCAGTTGCACTGAGGAATGAGAACGCGCACCGTCAGGAATGTTGTTGAGCGGCCGCAGCCCGTACGACCAGCGCTGGGTGTGTTGGATAGTTGGACGTTCCCTAGCCTCCCAGGCCTGGAGTGCCTACGGTACCGATCCGGTCGAGAGGGTCAGAGCGTCGGCAAGGCCGAGCGCGTTCATCATTGCGCAGCCCCTCCCTGCCTGAGGTACGGGGGTTGAGCGTGCGCCGCGTCCCGATGACGGCAACCTTGCCTGCCGACCAGGACTTGAGTTTGATGAGTTCGAAGGTATCCCAGCGCGCTGGAACGCCTTCCAGGCTGGCGATTAGCTTCGCGAGGTGGGGAAAGCTCTGCGTCCAGGCGTCCACATCGACCGGGACGCGGGCGGCGGCCTCGTCCCCTGTGTCGGCCACCAGCGCAATGTAAAAGACTCTCCGCGCTGCTCGGTGTGTAGAGCACACGTCGGTGTCCGCTGAAGTACTCGAGGTAGCGCCCGGCGTCCTCGGGCGACACGAATTCGTCCGATCGAGGAACTGTCAGCCGGATTGCACCCTGACTCATCCGGACCCGTTCCTCGATCAATCCGAATCCATCTCGGGATCCTCGAGTGCGCGCCGTCCGCCGCGACTACCACGTCGGCAGTGCTGACATTTCCCTCGGCATCGGTCACCGAACCTGCTTCGTCGGCCGAGACGATTTCGGAGTCGGCGACGATCTCGACTCCAGCCCGGGTGGCTCCGTCGACGAGCGCGCCGATGAGTCGCTCACGCATGATCGTTTTCACACGAGGCCGGCCAGGAGTGTTGATCTCGATACGTTCGACAGTGTGGCCGTTGTGGTCTCGACTCTCCAGGACCGACCTACATGAGCGGCCACCACCGCGTCGTCGTACAGTCCGAGCGCTTCCAACGAGGCAAGTCCGTTGCCCACACGTAGATTCCGGCGCCAATTGCACGGATTTCGGACGCGCGCTCGTGCAACCGCACCTTCCAGCCGCGTTGCGCCAACGCTGTTGCGACTGTAAGATCGCAGATTCCGCCACCGATGACTTGGGCTGTTCAGGTACTTGCCACGTTGCGTGACCTCCGGGGTCGATGTTGAGGAGGGTGCACCGCCGTGAACCACGGTGCGGCCTACAGCACATGCCTGTCTAATGCGAATACTGCTTGTAGATATACCTATACGGGAATATCTCAGCGACTCCTGAGAGCGTGATTGAGAACTCGACGACTGCATGCATCTGCGGTGGTAAATGCATCGAAGTGGGCTCCTGGTTGAGTTGGTGAGGTCGACATCCGCAGCCGAATCGAGGAGCCCACCCATACCATTATCGCCGGTCTCACTGCGCCCGTCGTGTTCGCCCCACTCGACGGTAGGGCACCGTTGCGCGGTGTACCCGTCGTCGGCCACCGACACACAGTGGGCGATTCTGCAACCGCTGCTGCCGGCGGCAAGCAACATCGCGGGGCGCGGCGGCAGACCCGAGAAGCGCTGCCGCCGAATTGTGATGCGGGCCTGGTCGAGGTCAAAAAGGGATACTCCGGTAAACGGCCTCGAACGTGGATTTCGCTTACCAGCGCCGGACGTTCCGCACTGGTACGCGAAATCAGATCACTGAAGGCCATCGTGGCCGGACTCGGCCCCGGCCGACGTCAGTGACAGCTCCGAGCCAGGTGCGAGCTAGATGTACGAGGCCCGCGTCCCTAACGTCCGTGCCTCATACAGTTAGTGCAGCTTAACCGGACCGACGAGTGGGCAGCAGTGCGCAAAATCGGGCTTTGAAGTACGACAGCGACTCTCATCGAACTCCGTTGGAAGGAGACGCTTGCAACATATCGGTGGTCCGCCCACCCCTGCCATGCTCGCTGTTCACGGGCACGTTCCGGGCCTCACACCCGATTCGAGCACAAGTGCTTGCGGCGTCACACCACGCTCCACCGCGGTCTCACGGTGTGGGGTATCCCCTGACCTCAGCATTCGCCTTCGCGTGCTCTCGTGATCCACCTGACTTGGTCGAGTACGCATACCTCCTTCGCGCCAATTTCCATATTGCAGGCCTCCCTCTTCGATCGGTTTTTCGCTAGTCTGCATGATCAACTACGCACTCGCAGGAGACCGATCAGTGCCAATGCCAAACAATGACACCCCACTCGCTGCTGGCCGGTACCAGGCTGAACAGTGGCTTCCCACAGCTGGATTGCCAGCGCAATCAGACAACATCGCCTTGTTGGCCCGCGCATTGGCACCAAGCGCCTACGGTTCAGCTCGCGATGCCCTGCCGCTGCCCGATCCAGATTCCCCCGCAGGGGCGGCTGTTGCTGCACTACTCCGAGCAGGTCAAGTGCCCACGCATAGGTCCGTCCTCGCAACACTGAAATGGGAGCGCACCAACCCGATCATGCCGAAGGATGCTGCCGAAGACCTCGACAACATGAATCGGTGGCATACGCGCGTCGATGCGTTCGGCGCGGTCCTATCCACCGCAGTGGAAGACTATTGGCATCGGAAGGGATACGGTCCGACGCGATCCGAAGCTTTCGAATCCGAAGCGGTTATTTCATTCGCCCACGCCAACGATCTCGTACAACCGACGCATCGCCAACTGCGATCAACACTGTGCTCAGAACTCCATCGAGCCGGTTGGCTCGTATCGAACCGGCACCCACGATCACTCTGCACAGGCCCGACATTCTTTGCCGTCCAGCACAAAAGATCAAGACGTCGGAGTACCCAGAGAATCGGCCAGCAAGTTGGAAAGTCCATCGGAGAGTTCCGATTTCGATATCACCGCAGTCCCACCTGGAGTCAACTCGCCAGCTTCGCCAAAGACGAGAACGACCATCGCATCTTCCGGACAACCGCAGATGCTCAAGCTCAAAGCCGATGGCTACTCACACAGGAGTGGATCAGAATTGAAAACGGTGAAATCCGACGCGGTGCACGAGCAAAGGCAGCGACAGCACAGCGAGCAGCTGATCGCCAGAAGAATTGGGAGCAAAAAACAACTGAGGAGGACATCTCGCAACGACACCCTGACGTCGATCGAATGACCGAGCAGATTTCGCATCAACCGCATCGTCGGTAAAATCGGACACCACAGCCTCCGAAACCCCGTCGATCCGCGCAGCGTGAGCTGCTGATGGATCAGACCCGAAACCTCCGTCGAGGCCGCGCAGTCCATTCCTGCAAGGTTCGATCAGGACCATCACCAACAGCGAATTCGCGACGATGGGGCAGGCAGATTGGTGCAGTTCGGCGCGTTGGCGAGACATACCCATTTCTGCGACCACATGAGCGATCGGACGACGCTGACACCGCTCGACGAGTTGTGCAACTGAAAGAGGCTTATGACAGCGGGTCTCGTGCTTTCTGCTTGAGGCGTTCGTAGGGTGTTTGGCCTGAGAGGGCGCCGTGGGGTCGATCGTAGTTGTAGTGGTCTTCCCAGTGTTGGAGGCGTTCGGCGAAGAGGTTCGCATCGTCGATGACTTCACCTTCGAGCAGTCGTAGAACTCGTCGGAATCGATGCGATGCGAGCGCTCGACTTTGCCGTTCAGGCGTGGGGTTCGAGGTCGGATCTTGACGTGCCCGATACCCATGTCGAGCAGGTGCCAGTGGAATGCCGAGCCGAATTCCTGACCGTTGTCCGTTTGGACCTTCTCGACCTGGAACGGCAGCTTCGAGAGGACGTGGTCGATGAACTGAATCGCGACCTTCTGGTCGTTGCGCGGATAGGCCCGCAAAACCCGCAATCGAGTGCAGTCATCGATTGCGGTGCAGAAGGTAGTAACGCTTCTTCTTTCCTGTTTGACCAAGTGGCTCAATGAATTTCACGTCCACTTGCAGTTGGTGGCCGGGAGTTGTTTCTCGCAGCGCTCCACCGGGTCTGCGTGCGTTTGTAGCGCCCAAGATGCCGGCAGCCGGTTGAGGCCGAGCTTGTGAAGAATGCGCCAGACACCGGACGGGCTGATGGTGACGTCGTGGTAGCGGGCGAGGTACATCGAGATTTTTTGTGGTCCGAAGTGGTACTGCTGTCGGAGCCAGAGGATCTTCTCTGGTCCCCTGCGGGTCGGTTTTGGTGGGCTGATGGTGCGGCACACTCGACCGATCGTTCAGACCCTCGAACCCCTCTTCGTCGAACCGTCGCCGCCATACGTAGTAGCACTGCCGGCTGATGCCGTAGTAGCGACAGGTGGCGGCAACGCTGCCACTGACCTCCTCGACGTGACGCAGCACTGCAAGTTTGTGTTTTGCCCGACGTTCGAGCTCTCATGGTGACATGGAAGTCTTCCTCTCATCGGAAGACCCAACTGTCAACAACCTCCATCAGTTTTAGAGCTAGCTCGGAAGCGACCTCGATCCCTGCCAGACCACCCCCTGACGGCGGTGACCACACTCCAGCACGGCTCGTGACTGCTGCGTTCCTCCCCGCGTCGCGACCGGCGCCGTCCCCGCAAACGCGGACTGTGCTTCCGACCGCGACGAGCAGAAAGTCGAAGTCCAGGCTCATTGGCAGCCGAATTCATCGAGGCGGCAATCTCCCTCAACGGCGCTGTCCCGCACACCGTCCACGCCGACCGCGGCACTTCGATAACCTCCGGACTTTGTGTCAGAACTGCTCACCAACCTCGGCATCATGCGGTCGCATTCACGACCTCGGGTCTCGAATCATAAAAACCACTTTCCGAAGCCCAGTTCAAGACCCTGAAATACCTGCATGATTTTCCGAAATCATTTGCAACACTGGATGAAGCACGAGTGCTCCTGGAAGGAGTCTTCAACGAGTACAACCGCATTCACCGTCATTCGGGAATTGCCTGGCGTACCCCGGCATCGGTACATTTCGGAACTGCCGACGCGGTCGACGACGCCCGTCAGATCACTCTGAACGATGCCTGCCTCGCGAACCCGGCCCGGTTTTCGCGCCGGCCGAGTCCGCCCGAGATGCCGACCTATTCTTCGACAACGAACCCGTTACCGAATCGCAAAATCAATTGAACGTCACTGTCTCACTTGACTTGACACATAGCGGCCGGTTCGCCGTGTTCCCGTTGAACGAGAACGGCACTGGTCACCAAGCGTAGCCGCGCAAGACGTAGGTGGAGACACTTCGTTGATGTTGGGGCGGATCGAACACGCTCATTCCGGGTACTCAACCTCTCGACCTGGCCATCGACGACTGCGGCGCCAAGTGGTCGGCGTTCTGGACGATGATGGTCACTTCTTCCGGTTCGGTGGGGTGTGCGGAGCGTGCTCGCGGGCGTTCCTCTTGGTGGCGTGGCGAAGCTGCCATATCCGGGCGCCGCCGACCGAGGCCATTACCAGTAGGCCGGCGATCGCGGCGAAGAGCAGTGCCACGCCCAGCGGCATGCTGAAGTTCCATCCAAGGAAGGAGATAGCTGCCTTCTGGGTGTTCTGCAGAATGAAGATCAGCAGGACAATGAGATGATCGCGCCCACGGCAACTGTTATCCAGGTTCGTCCAACTCGGGTGTGGTCGATGCCCGGACCGGCGGGTGGGGCCGCTGGCCTTTCTCCGAGTAACCGATTCGTCCGATCAGAACACTGACACTACGGTGTGAGGGTGCTCGACGTCTGTGTGCGGGCATGACTCTGGCGTCCACGCTCCGCGCTGTGCAATGCTCGAAGTACAACGGACAAATGGGGCGATACGCCATGGTGAGAACTCGTACAGTCCGGGCCGTGATGGTGCTGGCCCTGATGGCCACGGTGGGGGCGTGCTCGTGGTTCTCCCACAAACCTGATTGTTGTCTTCCCCACGGAGCAATCGGTGCCCGCTACATCGCGATCGGCGGCGAGGACAGCCCGCTGGGCCGGTGCAACGGCGGCGAAACGGAGCGCGACGGCGGTCGCGCCCAGAGCTTTACGAACGGCGCGATCTACTGGACCGACACCACCGGCGCTTGGGAGGTGTACGGGCAGATCAGCAACAAGTACACCGATGTCGGCGGCCCCACCTCCGGCGTCGGGTGGCCCACCAGCGGCGAACTGACCACCCCGAACAACATGGGGCGATACAACCGATTCGAGCACGGCGGCATCTACTTCTCCGAATCGGGAACACACCCCGTGTACGGGGCAATCTTCGACGAATGGGGACGCCAAGGCTTCGAAAGCGGACGATTCGGATTCCCGACTTCCGATGAAGTGCAAGTCCCGGACGGTCGGCAAACCAACTTCCAAGGCGGTTGGATCCGCTGGATCACCGAGTCCGATCAGATCCTGACATCGTGACCGGTCAGGTATCGTGACCGGTCAGGCTCCTGGGATTTGCAAGCACACTCTGAAATCTCAGGAGGCCCGCCCAGCGGGACGAGCGGAACGGACGTGAGGATTCCCAACCGAAGGAGAAAGCCATGAACTACCGCCGCCGCAGCCGGATCCCCACCCTGCTCGGGGTGCTGCTCCTACTGTGGTTGACCGCCGGTGTGATCGCCGCTGCCCAACGCGACTACTTCGCCGGTACCTCGGCCGACTGCGCCGACGTGGGCACCATCCTGGTCACGATCATCACCGGGCCACTGAACTACATGGGTGTCAATCCGACGCTCGATTGCTCCCTGCCGCAACCGAGTTCATGACGACCATCCCGCCACGCGGCTGCGCTCGGCCGGCCCCGCGCACCGTGGCGGCGCACCAGCGATGCAGCTGCGGCAGATCATCAGCGGAGACGACAGACATCCACGAGTTCAGCCAACGCGAGAGCGATCTTTTCCAGGATTTCGCGCAGCAGCGGAGTAGTTCGTGTGTAAGCCGTGGTCAGTCCGTCGATCTGCTCGACAAATGTGCGCCGGTCACAGCCGGTGTTCGGGCACAGAAACCGGCGTACCTGCAAGACGCCGTTACTCGATCGGCCAGCTATAGCCGTCTCGGCGAGCATGCATTCGTAGCGACTATGCACTCGTGTCGAGGAAACACCACAGGTCGGACAGCTCGCTGAAGTCGACAACGGCGACGCACGAATACGGACTCCAACAGCGGTCGCATCGACCGAATCGATGTCGACCCCTGACAGATGCGGAAGAAGTACACGCAGGTCACAACAGTTTTCAGAACACCAGAACGATCATCTCCCGCACGATCCACGTCCTGCCCGAACGACACGCAGCGACAAGGTGGAGCCGTCACGGAAAGTGGGCCAGAACCAGGTTTCGACCGTCGTTCACAGCTCGCATCATAGCGATGCACCCGAGCCGCGTCGCTCGATCACGTGGCGAAACGGGCACCGCCCGATCGCGGCAATCCGCTGGCAATGTCCCGCCGCCGGTAGGACTGTTCTCCAGCAAGTCCAGATCGATCACAACGGTGGTGATCTGATGATCGGGTGCGATTTGCGGGACTTGTCGTCGATAGTTGCCCGTTCCGCATGTGAGTCGCAAATAGCTGGAACAGGGAAGCATTCGGTGTACTCGGTGGGTTTCGGGCTTAGGAGCACATCAGTGTCTTGACCATCCGAGTCCGCTCACCAAGGAGTTACACCATGTCTTCGATTCCCGACCCCAACGTGGCCGCGTCCCCTTTTGCGCTCGGATTCGGGGGATTGCGCGCAGTCTTCGTCAACTGCACTCTCAAACGCTCACCGGAGCAGAGTCATACGCAGGGGCTGGCGGATCTGAGCAGCCGGCTGATGACAAGGTATGGGGTGCAGGTGGACCACATCAGGGCTGTCGATCACGACATCGCTACCGGGGTGTACCCAGATATGACCGAACACGGCTGGCGGACCGACGAATGGCCTGCACTCTACGAACGCATCATGGCAGCCGACATCCTGGTTCTCGTCGGTCCTATCTGGCTTGGCGACAACAGCTCGGTCATGAAAAAGGTCATAGAACGGCTCTACGCGTGCTCGGCAATACTCAACGACGCCGGACAGTACGCCTATTACGGGCGCGTCGGTGGCTGTCTGATCACCGGAAACGAAGACGGTGTCAAGCACTGCGCCATGAACGTCCTCTACAGCCTGCAGCATCTCGGCTATATGATCCCGCCGCAAGCGGACGCCGGGTGGGTCGGTCCGGCGGGGCCGGGACCGTCGTATCTCGACGCAGGATCCGGAGGACCGGAGAACGACTTCACCAATCGCAACACCACGTTCATGACGTACAACGTGCTGCACGCGGCCGCCATGCTTCGCCAGGCCGGCGGATTCCCTGCATACGGGAACCAGAGATCGAAGTGGGACTCCGGTGCACGCTTCGACATGGCCAACCCGGAATACCGTTGAGCGGGCCGAGACTGTCCTCGCGCCCATCGAACATCGTTCGACACGGCTATCCGGGTGCGAGACGGACTGCACGTGCCGTTCAGGTCGCGAGCAGTGAAAACGAGTCGAGTCCGACATGAAACAGCTCACCGCACTCGGTGATCGCGTCGGCTCGATCACTCTCTACGACGTCGACTGAGGCCGGTCCAACTCGACGAGCTGCTCGCCGAGCCGGTCGTTGTGCCCTTGGTTCGGTACTACGGGTGCATGCCGTGCCGAGCGTTCCTCCAGGAGCTGGAAAAGCTGCGACGGGACTTCGAGACAGCCGGGGTCCGGATCGTCGCGGTGGGTGGTGCTGCCGACTACCAGGCCCGGAACCTGATGGACAACGGGATCGATTATTGGCTGCTCCTGGACCCGTCGCATGCTCTGTACGAGGCACTCGATGTGCGTCGGATTCATTGGTGGATGTTGCTCTACCCACGTACCTGGTGGAGATATTTGTCGACGATTCATCGCGCCCGACAGGGGCGTATCACCGGGCATCCGCTACAGGCGCCTGGATTGGCGATCATCGATACCGACCGCACGATACGTTTTTTGTATCGCGGCCGCACGCTCGGCGACTATCCGTCGCCCGCAGCTGTCCTGAGCGAGGCTCGGCGTCTGACTCGTCACCACAGGTGACAGATGCCGACACCCGTGAGGGCCCGCTCTCGAGGACGCGGATCCGTGAGTGGAATCGATACCCCGGTTCACCGGGTTCTGGTGAGCATAGAAAGCCTACGACAGGAGCATGTATGAGTTCATCGACGTTCGTCGACGGGATCGAGGTCATGTGGCGCCCCGGATGCCCGTTCTGCAGGAGACTGCGCAGTGCATTGGGCAAGCGCGGCATCTCCACCACCGATATCGACATTTGGTCGGTACCCGAGGCCGCCGCGAGGGTTCGCGCTGCCACAGGGGGCGACGAAACCGTCCCGACCGTCTTCATCGGGAGGAGTGCGCTCGTCAATCCGAGCGTCAAGCAGATCGTCGCTGCGGTCCAGCGTGAATTACCAGACCGAATAGGAGAGCTGGCACCCGCGCAATCGGAACCCCGAAAGTGGCGTGCGATGTTCGGACTCGGGCAGGGAGCCACCTCGTGAGCAGCATGTCGGCGTGGTTGGGCGAGCACAAGATCGCGCAGTCCGACGACATCGTGATGGTGGAGGGCAATGCCTACTTCCCGATCGGCTCAGTTCGTAGTGGTGTTCTGACGCCCACTGCGTCGAAGTCACTGTGCTTGTGGAAAGGGATAGCGAGCTATTTCGACGTCATGGTCGAGGGTGCTGCGCTGAAGAACGCGGCGTTCGAGTATCGGCGACCCTCTCCGCTAGCGCGACGAATCAAAGGTCGTGTCGCGTTCTGGAACGGTGTCACTGTCCGGAGGGACTGATCCGACGCGCACCTGAATGTGGCCTCCGCGAACGGAAGCCGAACGCACCTGTGCTAGTTGCCGCGGCACCGTCGTCCACGGATGCGCGTCGATGTCGGATCCGCCGAGTCGGCAGGCCAGGCGGGCGAGCGGAGTCCAGACCGCAGCGGCGCCGGTGGGTGTGCGCATGTCCACCACTGCCACGTCGCCGCCGGTCCGCGTCGCCGAGATCATCGTGTTCAGTGCCGAGCGCCATGCGGGCATCAGCGACAGCGCGTAGGTGCTGATCGCCGCGTCGAACCGTCGCTCATCACCCAACTCGGCGGCGTCCACGGTAGTGGCATCAGCTTCGATCAATGTCACGTTGGACCAGCCTGCGTCGGTGGCGCGGCGACGGGCCTGCGCGAGCATCTGCGCGCTGACGTCGACTCCGGTGATGGACCCGCTCGGCCCGATCTGCTGCTGCAGCAGCGAGAAGTTGAGGCCGGTCCCGCACCCGATGTCGAGTACGTGACTGCCCCGCCGAAGCGCGAGCAATTCGATCGCGGTCGCCCGCCCTGCGCGGTAGACCGGCCACTCGAAGGAAATCGCGTCGTACATCCGCGCAGACACCGTGTAGCGCATAGGTTTTTTCATCGGGGGCGTCCGTTCCAGGTCGGGTTCGGTGCCGAATCGGTCGAATCGGGCACACTCGTGCACATGAGAACACTGTTCGTCACTTCGGGAACACTGCGCACCAGTCGAAGGGTTCCTTGAACTGTGCACGATTCCGAGCCCCCCGATGTGACAGACGCGCAGGCGCGTGGCTTTCGCCTCTACGTCGAACCGGAGATCGAGGTTCTCCTTCGTGTGGCGGCGACCCTGACCGGCCCCTCCGACGCCGAAGATCTGGTACAAGAAACACTCGTGCGCGCCTGGCGCAGCGTCGACAGATTCGACGGTCGGCACCCGCGAGCGTGGCTTCTGACCATTCTGCGCAACACGAACATGAACATGCACCGGCGTCGCCGCCCGGATACCGTCGCCGACATCGCCGACTTCGTGTCCACTCGGCCCGCGTTCGGAGTCGATCCACCAGGAACGGAAGAGCACGTCATGTCATCGATTCTCTCCGACGATCTCGAGCGGGCCGTCCAATCGTTGGCTCCGAAATTCTGCACTGTCCTTCTCCTGATCGACGTCGATCAACTCACCTACAGCGAAGCCGCGCAGGCCCTGGGCGTTCCCGTCGGCACCGTGATGTCACGACTGAGCCGTGCGAGGGAACGAGTACGACGTCATCTTCGGCCCACGTTCGTCGCGGCTACCGGAAAGGCACACCCATGATCAGAGCTGCACGGATGATGTTGACGTGCCATTGGTCGGCACGTCGGATACAGCGCTACCTCGACGCCGACCCTGCCGCACCACTCCACACCGACGAGATCCGACGTCTCGAAGCCCACCTGGCGGTGTGCGAGAAATGCCGCGCCTCCGAACTGGAGTTTCGGCAGATCAACGCCGCCCTCTCGCGGTGGACCGTCGACACGATGCCCGATCAGGACAGCATCGAACACGTTCGACACTTCCTCGACCGACTGACAGGTGAGAGCACATGAAGGCACGCGAAGTAGGGAGCGGCGAGTGGCCCGAGAAGGCTGATCTCGTGGTCGTGGGCGGCGGCACCGCCGGCATCGTCGCAGCGAAGACCGCAGCCGGATTCGGGATCCGGGTTGTCTTGATCGAACGCGAACGCACCGGCGGTGACTGCCTGTGGACCGGCTGCGTCCCGTCGAAAGCCCTGATCGCGGCGGCCTCGGCCGCCGCGACAGCGCGGTCTGCGCATCACTTCGGCGTCGACGTCGGCGAGACGCGGATCGACTTCCCACGAGTGATGGCTCACGTACACCGCTCCATCGAGCGCATCGCACCCGTCGATTCACCCGAAGCCCTCACCGCCGCCGGGGTCACCGTCGTACCCGGTAATGCCGTCTTCACCTCAGCGGACACCGTCACCGTCGACGGCCGACCTGTTCACTTCCTTCAGGCGATCATTGCTACCGGTGCCCGGCCCACCGTTCCACCGATCACCGGACTCGACTCCGTCGCCTACCTCACCAGCGACACCCTGTGGAACCTGACCTCACTGCCGCAGCGGCTCCTCGTCATCGGCGCAGGCAACATCGGGTGCGAAATGGCGCAGGCCTTCGCCCGACTGGGATCGGACGTCACCCTCGTCGGCCGCGCCGAGACCGTCCTTCCCAAAGAGGACGAGTCGGCATCATCGTTGCTCGCGAACACCCTCGGAGAGGACGGAGTGACCGTCGTGACCTCCGCCGAGATCGTCGACATCGACGCCCGTTGCGCACGTACCGATTCCGGGTGCACAATCGAGTTCGATCGGGTACTTGTCGCCACTGGCCGCACCCCGCGTACCGAATCACTGGGACTCGCTGCAGCGGGCGTCTCCGTGGACGGCCGTGGATACGTTGTCGTCGACGACCATCTCACCACCACCAATCCGCGTATCTGGGCCGCCGGCGATCTGACCGGTCATCCCCAGTTCACACACACGGCCGGGATGCACGGCTCGCTGGCCGCAAGCAATGCTGTCCTCGGACTGCCACGCATGATCGACAAGACGGGCACTCCGCGCGTAACCTTCACCGACCCCGAGATCGCTTCTGCCGGAATCGATGTCCGAACAGCACGACGCATCCCCGGTCTACGGTTGCAGACCCTCGAGCACGCCGAGATCGACCGAGCCATCACCGAGGGCAGGACCGGCGGCTTCACGACGCTGGTACTCGACGGCAAACATCGCATCGTCGGAGCCAGCGTGGTCGGTCCGAGGGCCGGCGAGACCATCGGAGAACTCGTCCTCGCCGTCAAGCACGGTCTGCGCACCCGCGATCTCGCCGCGGCAACGCATCCGTACCCGACGTACAACGACGGGCCGTGGAACGCCGCGATCGCCGACGTTCGTGCGCAACTGAACTCACCCATCGTCGCACGCGCAACCAAGACGGTCGCGAAGATTCGAAATGCCTGGGTGCGAAGACGAATCGACTCCTAGCGCCTGCACTCCACATTCCTTCGTCGGGAAAGGGTGGAAGGGAAGGGATAGGTCGGCGGGTTTCCATTCCAGAGGGTGCGCGGCCCTCGGTCACCCGCCACCAAACAGAAAGCAGACGTCATGTCAACCACATCGGCTACCTCCACCACCGGCACCACCACGTTGCCCAGAACGATCGCAGTCGGCGCCATCGCCGGTCTGATCGGATCGCTCGCCATGGCGATGTTCGCAATGATCGCCGCACTGACCTATCAGAACTCCGGCTTCTTCACCCCGCTCTATCACATCGGATCGGTGTTCATCGATCCCTCGACGATGATGACGTCCATGCAGCAAGCGATGGGAGGACAGTCGTTCTCCTTCGCATTCGGGCCCGCGGTCGTCGGCGCGTTGGTTCACATGATGGTCGGCATCATGTACGGAATCGTGTTCGCGCTGATCGTGCACGTCGCCAAACTACGGGGACCCGTCCTGCTGCTCGCTGGCATGCTCTACGGTGCCGTTGTATTCGCCGTCAGTGCGTGGGCGGGATTGCCGATCGCCGCGTCGATCTTCTCGAGCGGAGACCAGGTCGCAGACATGGCGTCAATGGTCGGATACGGCACTTTCGCCGCAGAGCACCTGCTCTACGGTCTGGTCACCGCTGCCGTACTCGTCGGAGCAGGCTTCCGCGCAGCTCGCGCACGCCCGAGCCACTGACACCGACCGTGCCCCGTTCTGGAGTGAAACACTCATCAGGACAGGGCGCGGTACCCGGCGATGATGCGTTGCCCGGAACTGACCGTGACCACGCCCGCCCACACCACCGCGATCTGCCAGCCGAACTGCGGCAACAACAGCCATAGGCTGTGCACCGCAATGGTTTCCGCTCCTTCGGCCAGTCCGCCGAGGAAGGACAGTGAGCGGCCGTCGTCGATCTTTCGGTCGGTTTTCTCGGCGATGGAGGAGAACGCGAGAAATGCGGTGCCGTTGATGTAGTACGCCAGCAGCACCAGCAGGAACGGCCACCACGGTGCGTCGTAACCGGAAGATGCGCCGACCGCCACACCGACGACCGTCGTTCCGTAGACCGTGAAATCGGCGGTGATGTCGAAGAATCCACCTGCTCCCGAAATCGGTTTGCCGCGGCGAATGCGCCTTCGCGCCAGTGGTCCGTCGAGCCCGTCGGCGAGGCGTGAGAAGATCCACAGTGCCAGCGCGAGGAGCCACAGTTGCAGTCCGGCACTCAGGGCACTGCCCAGGCCCAGCACCAGGCCCAGCGCAGTGATTCGATCGGGAGTGATCCGGCTGCGGTCGAGTATCCGGGCGCACCGATCCAGCGGATCCTCGAGCATGCGACGCAGGTAGTTGTCGATCATCGGGTCGTGTCCTCCTCCTGAACCCCCACCGCATCCTGCGTCAGACCGAGTCGACGGGCCAGCAACCAGGAGCCGACGCTGACGAGGAGCACGGCAAGCAGCGCGGCCGCGAAGGGCCAGGACAACGGCGAGGTTCCGTAGGCCCCGAGTGCAGTGAATCCGATAGTGCCGGGCACGATGCCGACCAGCGTGCCCAGAACGTAGTCACGTTGACCCACTGCGCTGATGCCGGCCGCGTAGTTGACCAGAGAGAATGGGAACAGCGGTATCAGTCGCACGATCAGCACCGACATCAATCCGCGGCGTCCGAGCATGCCATCGAGCTTACGAAGTTTGCCCCACTCCGACCGCGCGACCTGGCCGCGGCCGAGCGCCCGAGCGAACCAGTACGCCAGATAGGCACCGCCGGTCGCGGCCACGACCACCAGCGACGCGCCGACTGCAAGCCCGAACAACAGGCCGGCCGCGATCGTCAGAGTGCTGGCCGGGAACGGGGTCGCCGACAGCAGCGCGTAAAGAACGACAAATGCGGCGAACCCCCACCAGCCTGCATCGGAGACTGCCGCCCGTATCGCCTCGGGATTCGGGAGATCGACGGTGTTCGCGGCGAGGACGACAGCGATGAGCATCAGAGCGACAACAATCAACTTGACGGTAGAACCGACGCCACGTGAGCTCTTGCTGTCGACAGCGGGTTCAGTGGGTTCGCCTGCCGAAACCGGGTCCTGCTGCACCATGGGCACCTCTCGATTGCCGAAAACACATTCATCCTCGTCATCGGGAAGCCTTCGAGCACCTCGGTGTGTTCCCATAACGCTGGATTCGACCGATTACGGTGGATCGGGCAGCGTCATCGATGTCTGCATGTTCGGACCAGGAGGCCCGCTTTGTTCCCACGATCTTCCGCCAGTAGGTCTCGAAGGCGCTCATTACAGGCCCTGGTGACCGCCGCGAGCGCAGGTTTGATCCTCACGGCCTGTGCAGCGCCTTCATCGGAGGCTCCGCGTGCCGAGGACCAGTCCTGGAGCGAGATAGAACAACAAGCGCAGGGACAGACGGTGTCGCTGTGGATGCACGGCGGCGACGAACAGGGCAACGTGTACGTCGACGATGTCCTCACTCCCGCCGCCGCAGCCGCAGGCGTCACGCTCCGCCGCGTTCCCGTCGAATCCACCACCGATGCGGTCAACCGCATCCTGTCCGAAAGGCAAGCCGATGTCACCGACGGCGAGGTCGATCTGGTGTGGGTGAACGGCGCGAACTTCGGCACCGGGAAGCAGGCCGGTGCGTGGCTGTGCGGTTGGACGCAGAATCTGCCGAACATGCAGTACACCGACCCGGCGGACCCACTGCTGAGCAACGACTTCGGCACCCCGGTGGACGATTGCGAATCACCCTGGCACAAAGCGCAGTTCACGCTGGTCTACAACGCAGCAGCCATCCCCGATCCACCGACGACGTTCGACGGCGTCCTCGACTGGGCCCGCGCCAATCCCGGCCGCTTCACCTACCCCGCTCCCCCGGACTTCACCGGCTCGGTGTTCGTCCGCGAGGCACTGGTGAACGAATCCGGCGGAGTCGACGAAGTCCCCACACAGTTCGACCAGGACTCCTACGATCGGCTCGCGCCTACACTGTTCGACCGTCTGAACGCGCTCGCGCCCTCGCTCTGGCGGGAGGGGACGACGTACCCGCAGTCCTCCTCCGAGCTCGACGCGCTCTACGCCGGCGGGCAGGTGGACATGACGATGACCTACGGGCCGGCCACGCTCACCCGACTCGTCGCCGACGGCACCTACCCGCCCGAGACACGCGTACTGACTCTCGACGAGGGAACCGTCGGGAACGCGAGTTTCCTGGCCATACCGTCGACCTCGGGGAAGTCCGCCGCGGCGCGGGTGGTGGCCAACATCGCTCTGTCACCGGAGCAGCAACTCGCCAAGTCGGAACCTGAGGTGTGGGGTCAGTTCACCGTGCTCGACATCTCGCGCCTCACGCCGGAAGCGCGGGCACAGTTCGAGCAGCTACCGTCCTCGCCGGTCGTGCCCGCGTACGAGGTGATCTCGGCGAACGCGCACCCGGAACTGTCCGCGAAGTGGGTCACCCCGCTCGACGAGGGTTGGCGTCGAAGCGTGCTTGCCGGACGGTGAGCGCGACCAAGACAAGCCGCCGCGGCACCGTGGCGGTGCTGCCTGCCGTCGTGCTGGTCGTCCTCGTTGTCGGCGGTGGTCTCGGTACAGTGGTGCTCCAGAGCCTGGGTTTGATGCCACTGGTGGGAACACCTGAGCTGTCGGCGGCGGCGTACTCCGCGCTGGGCGGTGACCTGTGGCGCTCGGTAGCGCTGACGGCGTCGATCGCCGTCGTGTCGACGGCGTTGGCCGCGGTGATCGGGCTCGCGGCGGCTCTGACCGCGTTGTCGGGTCGGCGCACTTCCCTCGTGGCCGCCGGATTGACGGTCACGGTGCCGCACCTCATCGGTGCTGCAGCGATGGCGCTGCTACTGGCAGATTCGGGCATGCTGCCCCGCATTCTCGGCCTGACCGGCGGGGGTTGGCCGGAGTTGGTCGGCGGGCGGTGGTGGATCGCTGTCGTCGCCGAATATGCCTGGAAAGAATCGGCTTTCGTGGCCGTAGTCGTGGCGGGCACTGTGGCCACCCGAGTAGCGGAATTCGACGAGACGGCCGCAACCCTCGGGGCCGGCCGGTGGGCTCGGCTGCGGCTGGTCACCCTGCCGCTGGCTCGGCCTGCGCTGATCGCCTCGGCGGCCATCGCGTTCGCCTACGCTGTCGGATCGTACGAGGTGGCGCGCATCCTGGGTCGCCCCTACCCGGAACCGTTGCCGGTCATGGCAATACGGTTGTTCACCTCGATCGACCTCGAGACGCGTCCGCAGGCCGCAGCTGCTGCGACAGTCGCCACCGCCGTGACTGTCGTCGTGGCCGCGGTGGCGCTGCACTTTTTGCGCAGATCGGCGGTGTGGAAGTGAACAGGGCCTTCTCGTCCGTCGGCCGAACGCTGCTTGTTGTGTGGTTCCTGTTGCCGCTGGTTCCGATCGTGTTGTGGGCCATCAGTAATCGTTGGTCTTTCCCCGGCTCGGTCCCCCAGGAATGGGGGTTAGACGGGGTTCGCAGCGCCGTGGCAGCCGGGGGCATCGACGCTTTCGTGCGGTCGACCTACCTCGCTCTCACCGTCGCTGCCATCGCAACACCACTGGGCTCGCTGGCTGCCCGCGCCCTGGTGCGCGGCGAGGTGCGTTTCCCCGCCGTCGTGGCTGCGATTCTGTTCGCGCCGCTGGCTTTGCCACCGTTCGCCGTGGCGATGGGCCTCGATGTTCTCGTGTTGCGCTCGCGCATCCCCAGCACGCTGGCAGTGATCGCGCTGCTGACTGTTGCAGCCATTCCGTATACGACGTATCTGATGCGAGTGGCGTTCGGCGCGTATGACATCGGCTATGAGGAAGAGGCGCGCACACTCAGCGCGTCGAGCTCCATCGTTCTGCGGCAGATTCGCATCCCGCTGTTGGCTCCAGCGTTGGCGGGTGCAGCGTTACTCGCCTTCCTCGTGGCGTGGAGCGACTACGTGATCACCCTGCTGATCGGTGGAGGCAGACTGGTCACCGTGCCCATTCTTGTCGCCTCGTTCGCTGGCGGAACCGGCAACGATTCGGTGGTGGCTGCGCTCTCGGTCGCCGCTCTCGTGCCGCCGCTGCTGTTGGTGATCATGCTCGCCAGGCTGCGCCGAAGGGCAGGGCGATGAGCGTCGAGCTGTCCGTACGCGGGCTGACCAAAATACATGCCGGTCAATCGGTCGCGGCTCTGGATTCGTTGGATCTTACTGTGCCGCCGGGCTCCTGTACGGCGATACTCGGCCCCTCGGGCTCGGGTAAGAGCACGGCGCTCCGCTTGATCGCCGGGCTGGATTCACCCACTGCCGGCACGGTCCACATCGACGGTGCAGACATCACCGGCACGGTCGCGGAGAAGCGCGGCGTCGGGATGGTGTTCCAGCGTCCGATGCTGTTTCCGCACATGTCGGTACTCGACAACATCGGCTTTGCTTACCGCGCTGCCGGGGAGAGTCGTCGACGTTCCCGCGAGCGGGCCCGCGAGTATCTCGATCTGGTCCACCTTGGCGATATCGGGGGTCGAGCCGTCTCCGAGGTTTCCGGCGGGCAGGCGCAGCGGGTGGCGTTGGCGCGCTCACTCGCCGGTTCCCCGCGCGTACTGTTGCTGGACGAGCCCTTCAGTGCGCTGGACCCGGTGTTACGCACCGAGATGCACGACCTGGTTCGCGAGCTACGAACCTCGCTGGATCAAACCCTGCTGCTCGTCACCCACGATCAGCAGGAAGCGGCGGTGCTCGCCGATTCGGTTGCGGTGCTCATCGACGGCCGATTGGAGCATCATTCCGACATCGCGACGGCCTACACGCGGCCGAGCACCCTGGAGGTCTCCCGGCTGATGGGTGGAGTCAACGAAATCGACGGGCAGTGGGACGGAACCGGTCTGCATCGCTCCGACCTCGGCGAACTGCGGGTCGACGGCGTCACCGGAATCCCGGCCGGACCCGCTGTTTTGCTGGTGCGCCACGAACTGATCATGTTGGGTGACTACGGTGTTCGTGGAACCATTTCATCTCTACGGCCTACCGGGTTTCGGGCCATCGCCGATGTGAATGTTGGTTCGACTACCGTGAAGGTGGAGGTGGCTGCGGCGTCCTCCGTGAGTATCGGGGATGCGGTCGCACTGACCATTCCAGACGGCGCGAGGTTCGTCGTCGGGCAATGACTCTCTCGTCAGAAACAGCGACCGGCGGCCGGGGGCGTGGCAGGAATCAGCGGGAGCAGTCGGCGCAGGTGCTGGTTCTCACCCGGATCGAGAACCGAATGCTGAACGCAGGCCGGTACCAGTTCCCCAGTCTCGGGATGGGCCATCGAGTAGGTGCAGGCGGCCAGTCTCTCCTGCGTTTCAAGCAGCACGGGGTCGGATGACGTCTGACCGGCTTGCATCATTTTCCAGGCCGGAGTTACGTTCTCTGCGTCCATGAATCGATGGACAACGAATGTCATCGGACGTACCCGGTGGCGGGCGAATGTTCCCGTAAGTTCTAGGAGACCTCCGCATCGGCGCACTGCACTGCACGCCCACCGCGCCACCACGACCATGCCCGGTGGATACCCCGCGAGAACCCGGAGCACCTTGAGGGCCAATAGCCATGGTGGGGTACCACCGAAGTTCACCCCGCCCAGATGGGTGAAGAACTCGTCACGAGCACGTTCCTCTGCCGAGTACGACACGTCGAGGAACGGATGCCACGTCGAGCCGACCATGAAGCCCAACGCTGTTCTGTTGCAGCGTGGATCACCGAATTGAATCGACTGGTACGAGATCGGCTGTCCCATTCCTCGTTCGATCTGCTCCCAGACGGTATCGATGCCGATCTCCCGGTAGTCGCCGCTCCAGCGCCGCTCGTCTCCAACGAAAGCCGCGGGCTGGAAGGAGACCATCGAATAGCCACCCATGCCGACCACATCGTCCACCACCGCGGCAACCTCGTCGATGTTGTCCGGCGTGACGGTCATGTTGTGCGCCAAATACGACGCCACCCCGTGTTCGCTTTTCAATCGGGCGAACATCTCCGCGAAGCGTCGGCGATAGGGAGTGAGTTCGGCTTCTGACCTGGGACGGGGAATTCCGCTCCGACCGCGCATCAGCTTGTCGAAGTGCGCAGCGAAGGACACTCGCGAAAATCGTGCCTGGCCGTCACCGTCGAGCACGACGGCCCGCAGGTACTCGTAGTCGAAGTCGCCATGGGTGAACGCCATCGGCTCGCGTCCGTACTCACGCATAATCGTCAGCGCGGCCGCATGATGGTCGGGTGCGAGCAAACTGACCTCTCCGCCGATCAATTGTGCATGCGCCCGCGGACCTCGACGAGCAGCGAGATACTTCATCTGTGCGGCCACTTGACGGAGAGTGTGCTCGCCGTCGATGCGAACCTTATTCGCATCCGCACTGTGATAACACGGACTGCACGTCAGATTGCACTTCGGGAACACGCCATGGGTGCCCTCGCACCCCACAGCGTGGCGGCCCAGTGTCTGCGACGGAGTCCGCACCCCTTCGGGCAGAGCCGCCCAGCGTTCATCCAGCGCTGCCCGTGTCCGAGGATCCACCGGGCGTGTCCTGAATTCGGCCCTGCTCACCGCTGCCCAAATCTTCGACCACGCTGTTCCTGATCGTCGGCGAAGGAGAACGCCTTCCCCCACCCCGGTGCGAGTGAGCGTGAACGCAAGGCGAGCATCGCCGAAAGGACCCATGGCCTCGAGTATGCACCTACGGACGCAGGCCGGATAGGTCAGCGTGGTCGCTGGGTTCCCTTGTTGGTCCACATAGTTTTTCGATCAGTTCGAGGAGTTTCTTCATGCGACGCATACCCGTCCACACGATCGCCGACACACCCGCCAACAGCGCCACTGCGCTGCAGAAAATTGCGAAGCAGACCGGCCAAGTGCTCAACATTTTCGGTGAGATGGCGCATTCACCGGTAGTGATGGCCGCTTGCGTCGGAATCGGTGATGCGATCGCGCGACACGGAAGCTTCGACGCCCGGACCAAAGAAGCCTTCGCCCTCACAGTGGGAGCGATCAACTCGTGCGCCTACTGCCAGTCTGCCCACACCATCTCGGCGACCCGAGCGGGCTTGGCCGAAGAGCAGAACCTCGCGATCCGCGGCGGCAATGGCATCGACGACACCAAAGTCGATGCCTTGCTCAGAGTGGTTCGCAAAGCCGCCACGGATATCGGTTCGGTCGACAATGCAACCTGGACGGCCGCGGTAGGCGCGGGATGGACCGAAACCCAACGCCGTCGGAGTTGCTCGACGTCAGCGGGTACACCGAGCCCGGACTCGCGCCAGACCTGTTGTCCGAACAGTTCCGAGAGTCAGCTGAGATCGGCGCGGCTGAGCACCGATTTCATATGATCGTGTAACCGAGTTCATGCGCCGCGGTGTAGATTCGGTCGGCCAACGCCGGATGACTCAACGGCTGCGAAAACTCCGGGAGAGCGGGGAATGCGTCGGCGGCGCGTTCGAACAACGCCATACATACGGTCCCGGCGTACCGGCCCCGGTAGATGATTCCGTCAAGATCTTCATGAGCGCGGTGAATTGTCCTGGCCCAGTGCTGGGTTCGGCGGTGCGCTGCCGAATCGAGCGCATGGTTCCCACCGACACGGGTTGCCCACACTCCGGTGCCGATTCCGGACACATCGAGAAGCCGCAGTGCACGCACGAACTGCACGCCTGTCAAGAACGGTTCGCAGTGCCGCCGGTCGATGATGCGCGAAGATTGGAATGCTTCGGCCAGAGCACCACGGGGATTGCTTGCTCCGTACCAAATTCCGTATCTCGTGCGATCGGCCGGAGGGAGCGGATGGTGATCGAATCGAAGGACCGGCCCGAAGGTACGAAGTCCGTTCCAGGCGAGGACGTGGGGGCCGGTGGTGCGGTGCACCCGCCAGACCACGTCGCCGGGTTTCCACTCGAACACCTCGTCGGGAAGAACTCCCGCATTGCGGAGGTCCTCAATCGACGGCGGCTGAGGCAGCATCACCACCATCTATGCGGATTCCCACTGCGCCGAGGTGACCACATCGGCGGCCTGGCTGATGTCGTCGTCGGTTCCAGCGCACCCCGTCAGCCACGCGACGATCGACGCCGGCTCACCCTCGACGATCAAGGACTGCTGTGGTGTAGTGAGCAACGCCTGTACAGACAACGGATGCATGTCACTCTCGAGCAGCGGAAGGATCCGGTCGAGGTGCGGAACCTGACCGGTAGAGGTGAACTGGGCGGGCGGAAGCAACCGGTTTCGACCAGAGGCGAACGCCCACAGTCTGTGTTCAGCGAGAAGTTGGCGGATCCGCGCCGGCGTTACGCCGAGTCGCTCAGCGACGTCCGGGACGGAGAGGGATTCGTACACCAAGTTCTGCATGCGAATATCGCGGTCGACCCGCGCCGACGCCGCTGCCACCGGATCAGCGACAAACCCGGCATCATCGAGAATGTGGGCATCGTGGGCAGAGAGGACTGGTGCGGCAGCCCGACGTTCAGAGGCCAGGCCTTCGAGGATGTGCCAGAGGTGACTTCGGTCGAGGTCGGTACCGGTGACCTCCTTCAGTGCGTCTTCGAAGGGAAGGTCACCGTGTAGGAAGCGGTCTTTGGTGCTGCTGGTCGCTGCGTCCGACATCTCCATTTCCTTTCGTTGATTTTCGCACGTAAATCAATGATAGCGCTCGGGAAGATCGATAGCCACTTCTCGCAAACCTCTACGGGTCATCACACCCGCGCCGTCGAACTTTTCCGACCCAACACGCTCACCCCACCGCGGTGAGCGCCGCGAGTACCGTGCCGCCGACCGATGTCATACAACCGCGGCAAGGGTCTACGGTCACCTGTCCGTGACCGCCGTGGGTCGTGAAGATCGACGGCGCAGCGATACCGCGCAAGCCAGCAGGTCAGGCACGCCGCGTAGAAATCGGCATCCAACGGGCGATATCGCACCCAAATCACGCCCGTTCGCGAAGATCGGCTCCGGGCTACTGCGAGTCATGCTGCCCGAGACGCAGTTCGACTGGCCTCTCGACGATGCAGTCGAGCACATCATGAGCGGATTCATCAGCCTCGATCCTCACCCCGACGTGGGGGAAGGGGTCGAAGCATCGACGAACCTGGGAATCCGGTTGGCCACACTCGGCAACGGATCCACCAGCGTTGCAACGACGCTGCTCGAGTCAGCGGGGGTACGAGACAACTTCGAGATACTGCTCTCCGTCGTCGGCGCCGGCGCATGGAAGCCTGCCGCCCCTGCATACGAATACGCGCTCTCCGCGTGCGGTATCGACCCGGTGAGGCAATGTACGTGGCCGTGCATCCCTGAAACATCGACGGAGCAAACCGAGCAGGCCTGACAACTGCATGTATCAATCGCAGCGGCGAGGTGCATCCCACTACTTCCATACCCCGGACCTAGATGCGGCGTCCCTCACTCGTCTAGCGCGTCGTTTGAGCTGACCTAGCCCACGGATGACAGCTTCGATCCAGTCCGAGCGATCTCACAGATCACGAAGCGGACGCCCAGCGGGCGTGGATTACTAGACGGTATGAGGGTCGGCCGTTTCGGGCCGGGGCCTCGCTTGCAAGTTGCCGTGGGTTGCCGAGTAGGCGAAGCCTGGATCGGTAGTGCCTACATTTGCAGGAGGCCCCGGTGATGTTTCAGCGTACGAGTGTCGGACTGGACGTGCACGCACTCTCGGTAGTGGCATGCGCGATCGACGGTCAAACCGGTGAAGTATGGAAACAACGATTATGTCCGGACTCCGGTGAGATCCTCGCCTGGTTGCGTTTACTGCCGGGTCCGGTGAAAGCCGTCTACGAGGCCGGACCGACCGGATTCGGCCTGTACCGAGCCCTGAATCAAGCGGGTGTGGAGTGAGTGGTGGTCGCGCCGTCAAAAATTGCAGAGACCTGCTGGTGACCGGGTCAAGACCGATGCTCGCGACGCGCTGCATCTGGCGCGGTTGCTCCGACTGCAACGAGATCGTCGAGGTCACGGTCCCTTCGGTGAAACAAGAGGCAGCCCGTGATCTGGTCCGTGCCCGCGGCGATGCTCGCGGGGATCTGATGCGATGCCGACATCGCTTGTCGGAACTTCTTCTGCGCCCGGGAATTGTCTATTCAGGTGGTGCGGCGTGGACTGGTGCGCATGATGTGTGGCTCCGAAGTCAGAGGTTCGATCAGTCGGCGTTGCAGGCCACGTTCGATTCGAATTACGAGGCGATGCTGCTCACCCACGCTCGCCGCGACCGGCTGGATACGGCGATCGAGGAGATGGCGGAGAACAGTCCCTACACGCCGATGGTGCGCCGGCTGGGATGTTTGCGCGGAATTTCGACGTTGACCGGGTTCGGGTCGGCGGCCCGGATCGGCGACTGGCAACGCTTCACAGGGAGCACCATCGGTTCCTATGTCGGCCTGGTGCCGAGTGAATACTCTTCGGGGACACCCGCGATCACAGGGTTCGATCACCAAGACCGGCAACGGTCATGCACGTCGGTTGTTGGTCGAGGCAGCGTGGCATCACCGCAAGATCTACCGCAATCTAGGGCAGGTCATGCGCACTCGATGGGCGAAAGCCAGCCCCGCTGCGCGTGCTCGTGGGCATGCCGGCAACCACCGCCTGCATCATCAGTGGGAGCAGTTCACCGTTCGTAAGAAGCGTCCGGTAGTCGATGTTGCCGTAGCCAGAGAACTTGCGGGATGGTGTTGGTCGCTGGCGGTCGTCGACGACCAGCCCTGAGCTTGTCCTTCCCCTAGATTTCGGTCGATAGACAATCGCAAAGGGCGTGATGGCAGCGTGAGGAACGATCTGCGAAAACAACTATGGGCAGCAACAGGTTCCGAAATCGGAACCGATTGCGACGCCCGACCCTAGAGCAGCAGCACCGTTCCTGCCGAACAGTCGTCCTGCGGTAGCCAACCCGCGTATATCAGTCTGACCACGAGTCGTGAATATCGACATGTCACCCGCCGTTATCCATGTCCGTCGACCGAAACGGAAACGGCCTCCGGAACTGCCGTTCCCGAGGCCGTTTCCACCTGCCCCTTGACAAATTTCTCTACATATCAGCTGTATGAGGAAAGGACGTTGGTGACGCGGTGCCAGCGGTAAGCGGCGGGCGGGCGTCCTCCGCGTACTGAATGCGGTCGATGGTAAGTGTAGCGAACGTTCCATACCTCGACGGCAGTGCGTCGTTGCTGCTCGCTGATGTATTCGCGGGAGTACAGCAGCTCTTCGGCGAGGATGCGGTTGTAGCGTTCCACTTTCCCATTATGTTTCGGCGTGTACGGCCGGATCCGTTGGTGTCGAGCATCGCGGAGTGAAGCGGTGAAATCTGCTGCCCGATAGCATGATCCGTTGTCGGTGATCACCCGTTCGATACGGTTGATGCCGTGGGCGGCGAAGAAGAGTCGGGCGTTGTTGATGAAATCGATGGCTGTTGCGGCGGTTTCGTCGTCGCGTGCTTCGATGTATGCCAGCCTTGTGTTGCCGTCGATCGCGGAATGCAAATAGGTGAAGCCGACGCGGACCTGCTTGTTCTTCGTTTTCCGACGCTGCGATCGTTTGGCCTGCTCGGAACCTCGCCCGTGGACGCGCCAACCTCCGCCGTCAGGGATGCGGCCGACTTTCTTCACATCGGCGTGCACCATCTGACCGGGCCGTTTCGCGATGATGACCTGGGGTTTTCGGCTGGTTTCGCCGTTCGGGTCGATGAACCGGCGACGATTGAGACCGAGATCCCGCAGGAGTTTCGTGACCGTCCGGCGAGCGATGACCGTTCCGTCCATTCGGAGTTCGAACGTGATGCGCGCGGCCGACCATTTCCGGGTCCGGCGCATCGCTTCGATCTCGGCCACTATCTCTGCTGATGTGGCGGTGGGTTGATGGTTCGGGGTGCTGGATCGGTCCTGTAAACCCAGGTCACCGTACTTGCGGTACCGGTTGACCCACGTGGAGGCGCACTCTGGCGGGAGATGCCCATCTCGGCGGCGACGTGGCGATCGGACGACTCTGGCACCGCTCGACGAGTCGTCGTCTTCCCTCGACAGTCAGCGGAGCATTACGGTGTGGCACAGGGCTGGTCCCTTTGCTGTTGATGGTCTGTTTCGCAGCTTCGATCCTGCCGCGAAGGGCCAGCCCGTCTACTTCAATCCCGCGTCAGCAACGTCCATACCCACAACAACTAGATAGGGGCACGAGACCGCTTAGCGATTTCTCGATATTGGGCCGCTTGGCGTGCATCGAAGTCAATCTCGGCTGGACCGCTTCGCCGTTCCGACGAAGCAGCCGTGCTCGTGTCACACGTGTGGAGTGTGCAGTCCGAGTTCTACTGCGTGGTCGTAGTGATCGTCGATGAGGACGATGGTGCGGTGTTCGCGGTCAAGCAGTGATGCTGCGATGGAGGCTCGGTAGCCGGAGGCGCAGTGCACCCATACTTCAGCGGCGTCGGGAACGTCGGCGAGGCGGTGCGGCAATTCGTGGAGTGGAATGTTGATGGCGCCGGGGATGTGGCCGTCCGTGTATTCGGAATGTTGACGCGTGTCGAGCACAGCGACCTCACGTTCAGCGGTGGCTGCGGTGAGTCCGGCGAAGTCGGATACATCGTAAGACCGCACTTGTCCGTCACCGACGAGCGAGCGAATCTCACCGACAGCAGCACCGGAGGGACTGTCGATGCCGATGCGCGCCAACTCTTTTGTGGCGTCCGCGATCTGATCTGATGTGTCGCCGATCAGTGTCAGCGGCGCACCCCACTGATACAGCCATCCGAGGTAGGTCACGAAGCTGGTGGACAGCTCGAAACCGAGGGAACCATCGAGGTGTCCGGCGGCGAAAGCGGTGCGCGCCCGTAGGTCGACGACCCACTGCCCGGCGTCGATACGTCGACGTAGCTCGTCGGGATCGACGGGCTCGGGCGTGGACAGGTCGATGGGAGCTGGCCCTTCGGTGTTGATGACGCCCATGTGGGCGTAGTAAGCGGGATACGCGGACAGTCCTGCGATCAATTCGTCGACGTACGATTGCTCGTTCTGAGTCAGTGCGGGGTTGGACTCCTGTTGTTCACCAATAGTGGAGGAGTCGCCGCTGGTGGGTGTCGCGGAGCAGAAGCTACCGAACCCGTGGGTGGGGTATACCTCGACGTCTGCGGGGAGTTCGGCAGCGATGCGGCGAACCGAATGGAACTGCGCGTGGGTGAGTTCGTAGGTGTGCTCAGAGCCGAGCAGATCGGTGCGGCCGGTGGATCCGTAGAGCATCGAGCCTCCGGTGAAGATCGCGATCGGTTTGCCCCCAGCGCGCAAGACGTAGCTGACGTGGTGATGAGTGTGGCCGGGTGTGTGCATGACCTGAAACGTCATTGCGCCCGCATCGATGCTATCGCCGTCGACTACGGCTCGGCGTTTGTATCCGACCGAGTCGCCGTCAGGGACGACGTACTGGGCGCCGGTGGTGCGAGCGAGTTCGAGTCCGCCGGTGACGTAGTCGTTATGGATATGGGTTTCCAGCACGTGGGTGATCGCGGTGTTCTTCTGCGCTGCGAGGGCCAGGATTCGGTCAATGTCGCGTTGTGGATCGATCACCACTGCAACGTCGTCGTGGCTGATCAGGTAGCTGCGGTCGCCGAGACTCGAGGTTTCGATGGTGGCGATGTCCGGGTCGGGCGTGCTCATACAGGTGCTCCTCCAAGAAGTGTCGATTCGCCTCGTTTCCGTCGGGAGAAACGGGGTTCAGGCCAGTGCGAGAAAGAGTTTTTCCAGTTCTGCTTCGGTCATCGGTTCTTTGTTTTCGGTGGTCTCACCGGTCATGCATTCACGCAGACCAGTAGCGACGATCTTGAAGCCGGCTTTATCGAGGGCACGGGAGACTGCGGCGAGCTGAGTGACGACGTCTTTGCAGTCACGTCCGTTTTCGATCATGCCGATCACGCCGGCCAGTTGGCCGTGTGCCCGTCGTAAGCGGTTGAGTACCAATGCGATGCTGTCTTCGTCGCCGATCATGTCGGTCTCCTCGGGTGCGTGGTGATATATGCCCCAGATTACCCTGGGGGGCATCGAGGTGGTGTCTGGTCGATCATGAGAGAACGAGGGTGTCGAGGAGTACGTAGCCTGCGACGGCGAATACCAGGTAGGCAAACCACTGCCGAAGCCTGTCGGTGTCGATGCGTGTGCTGAACCGAGCGGCCACAAGCGACCCTACGATGGCAGCACCGGCGAACGCGGAGGTGAGAGCCCAGTTGCCGCCGAGTTCGCCGGCTTGGGCGATCAGTCCGGCGGCGGAGTTGGCGACGATGACCACCAGCGACGTTCCGACTGCCACACTCATCTCGATTCCCAACAGCAACACCAACGCGGGGATGATCAAGAATCCGCCGCCCACGCCGAACAGCCCGGTGAGGACACCGACACCGAATCCGGTGGGTACGGACCGTGGTGCGCATCGCCGCCAGTCGATCCCGGAATTGCCGGTTCGACAGGCGGTTCCGACGTCATCGTTGCTGCGCAGCATGCGTATCCCGGCGATGATCATGACGATGGCGAAACCGATCATCACAGCGGTCTCGGGCAGGTGTCTGCCCAGGACAGTGCCGATCAAGGTGCCGATGATGCCGGTGGCGGCGAAGATCGCCGCCAGTCGCCATTCGATGAGCCGCGCCCGCACCTTCGGGATGGCCCCGGTAACGGAGGCGACTCCGATCACCAGCAGCGAAGCCGGGATCGCCTCAGATAGCGGTAACCCGAGTACATAGACGAGGACCGGGACGGCGAGGATCGACCCACCGCCTCCGAGGAGGCCTAGCAGAATTCCGACGGCGACGCCGAGAATCAGCGCCAGGGTCAGCGTCATCAGTTGCGTTCTGCGCCCTGGCCACCGAGTGTGTCGATAGCGGCCCGGAGTTTGGTAGTGGCCTCGGTAGCGACGGCTGACAGTGCTGGTTCGCCAGTCGATTGGACCATGATGTCCGGGTTCATCGCCTCGACGATGATCGCTCCTGGTGTGGTGGTGTCGGTACGGACGACGACGTTGCAGGGCAACAATAGTCCGATCTGGCGCATGACCCCGAGGGCGCGGTGCGCGAGCGCGGGATTGCATGCGCCGAGGATCAGATACTGCTCCATGTCTTCGTCGAGTTTGGCTTTGATCGTTGCCTGCATGTCAATTTCGGTCAGGACCCCGAACCCTTGGTCGGACAGCGCCGTTTTGACGGCATCAACTACGGTGTCGAAGTCGGTATCGGTGAGGGTGGTAGACAGTGCGATGTCCATCGCGGTGTTCCTTTCGGTTGTCGAACTGCGGTTATTTGAGTACCTACCCGTTTCGCGGGTGTCGAAGACTCGGTACGCCCGCTCTGGCGAGGAGTGCGCTGGCCGGGCACCAGCCGACCGCTGCGTAGAGGGCGAGGTTCGCGGCAGCGAACGCGCTGAGCAACCGCCATTTCGGTGCGTGGAGTTCGCCAAGGACCAGGCCGGCGGCGGTGACGCCGGCGGCGAGGGCGGGGACGACCCGTTCGATCGGCCATCCCGCGGCCAAGTAAGTGCTGTTCGTGTCGATCACAATGCCTCCGTTCGGTATCGTATTGATCAGTGAGAGAAGCTGATCGACGGCAACACTCTGCGCAGCCACGCCGGGGACCACCACGCGGCATGTCCGGTCAACCGCAGGAGCACCGGCAACAGGATGAGCCGGATCAGGACTG
>NZ_JAWLSC010000020.1:36862-60454 GCF_033142465.1 Rhodococcus sp. IEGM 1318 | reverse complement strand
CAGTCCTGATCCGGCTCATCCTGTTGCCGGTGCTCCTGCGGTTGACCGGACATGCCGCGTGGTGGTCCCCGGCGTGGTTGCGAAAGGTATTGCCCAACATAAGTTTTTCGCACTGACAGGGTCCGGGGGTGGTTCGGCAGCTGTGACGCACAGATCTCCCGAACCACCCCCCTGGACATACCCATAGGGGTATATTTGAGGTTGCTGATTCACCTTCGGAAGGAAATCCCATGGTCGGCGACGACGACAGCATCGCATTGGTACTCAACCGGCTCCGCCGTGCTCACGGTCAACTCGCCGGAGTGATCTCGATGATCGAACAGGGCCGCGACTGCAAGGACGTGGTCACCCAACTCGCTGCGGTGTCGAGTGCATTGGATCGCGCAGGCTTCAAGATTGTCGCTACCGGTCTGCGTGAATGTATGACCGGTGATACTGCGAACGGCAAGGAACCGATGACCGAAGGCGAACTCGAAAAGCTCTTCCTCGCGCTCGCCTGAGGCCGAGGCGACGATCGGGGACAACGAACGGAAAGGACGACACAGATCATGACAGCTCTCCCTCGGCACCACGGCTGGACCATCGAACGGATCGTTCCCCTGCTGGGCGGGGTGGTCGTCCTGCTCAGTGTGGCGCTTACCCTCATCTTCTCCATCTGGTGGCTGCTTCTCACCGCATTCGTCGCCGCGAATCTCCTGCTCTACAGCGCAGTGGGGTGGTGCCCGATGAGCCTGATACTTCAACGCCTCGGCATCCCACGTCTCGGCGCCCGGTGACCGATCCCAGACCCCCAATCCCGGAAAAAGGACGTAGATCATGCAACTCGCTCTCACGACCACCCTGAACACCACCTTCGACGACGCCGTCGAACGCACCCGCAAAGCCCTGGCCGATCAGGGCTTCGGGATACTCACCGAGATCGACATGAAAGCGACCCTCAAAGCCAAACTCGACGAAGACATCGAGGATTACCTCATCCTCGGCGCCTGCAACCCGCCATTGGCGCATCGCGCCGTCGACGTCATGCGTCAGATCGGACTACTGCTGCCGTGCAACGTCGTCGTGCGCGCCGACCGCACCGCAACGAACAGCGTCATCGTCGACGCGATGAACCCCGCCCTCATGGCCGAGGTCACCGGCGAGCCGGCGCTGCAGGCAGTCGCCGACCAAGCGAGCACCCGACTGCAAGCTGCGCTCGATTCACTTACCACGCATCCACACTGACTCGTGACAACGTAGAAAATCCCCGACCGCCGATGAACGGAAACGGATTCCGATGACCCTCGCAATCGCGCTCGCGGCCGGCGCTGTCATCGGCATCCTTCTCGGACTCCTCGGCGGCGGCGGATCCATCCTCGCCGTACCGGTGCTGGTGTTCGGCCTCGGCCTCGACATCGACCAGGCGATCCCGATCTCACTGATCGTGGTCGGCGTCGCTTCTGCCGTCGGAGCCATCCCGAAAGTGCGTGCCCACCTGGTGCAGTGGCGGCTGGCCGCCGTGTTCGCCGCTGCAGGTATCCCCGCAACCTTCCTTGGTAGTGCCCTCGGGCGACTGCTCCCGCAGTCCGTTGTGATGATCGGGTTCGCCGCGGTCATGATCGTAGCCGGTGCTCGTATGCTTGCCGACCGCGGCGATATTGGGACCGCCTGCCGCATAGGTGATTCCGGTATCAATTGGCGTCGCTGCGCACCTCGTGCGATCCCAGCCGGATTCGCCGTCGGCGTTCTGACCGGACTCTTCGGCGTCGGCGGTGGATTCCTCATCATCCCCGCCCTTGTCCTGATGTTGGGAATAGACATGCAGATCGCGATCGGAACCTCGCTTCTGATCATCGTCGCGAACTCCGCCGCCGGGTTGATCTCACATCTCGGAAGTGGCGTCGCCATCGATCCGGCCATCACGATCAGTTTCACCGGAGCTGCGATCGTTGCCTCCTTGGTCGCCGGACGATTCGGCAACCGCGTCAACACCGGCACACTCCAGCGCTGGTTCGCATACCTGGTCTTCGCCGTTGCCGCCTACATTCTGCTCGACACACTCGCACTGAGCCGCTGAGGTGGTGGATTCGAAACCGGCGGGGCCGCCCCCGTTCCGGGTGTGCAGCCAGTCGTGGGTGAGTGTCATGACCAGTTCGCCCAGGATGACCTGGTGTTTGGGGTGACGACGCTCGATGAGCAGGGTGCCGGCTGCGCGGTCGATGTCGTCGAGTCGGAGGTCACGTATCCCGGTGATACCAAGTGCATGGACTGCGACGATAGGCCGTTCACGTGGCGCGTGTGGTCGAGCAAACCGTGGAGACGGTCGGGAAGTGGGCGGGGACCTTTCACTCTGCTTGCACCGGTGAAGGGCTAGGCTTCCACCGAGAACTCTCCAAGAATCGGTCGATACGTTGAATCAGAACCGTGTGACACACGGTTGATTGCCTCGTCGGTGCATGAGATCGGAGATCATCTATGGGGTTGACCACGATCGGCGGCCTACCCGCACACCCACTTCTCGTCCACCTCGTCGTTGTCCTCGTGCCGATCTCGGCGCTCCTGCTCGTTCTCGCGGTGTGTTGGCCTGCTGCAAGAATCCGATTGGGACTGGCACCAGCAGTGATTGCGCTAATCACGCTCATAGCGGTGCCGGTCACCACCGATGCCGGTGAATGGCTCGAAAAACAAATCCCCGAAGATCCCTTGGTGCAGGCACACGCCGAATTGGGTGATCAGATGCTGTTCTGGTCGATCGGAGTGTTCGTCCTCGCGGCCACATGGTGGATCCTTCATTCGACACGATTTGCGGCGTGGCGAGCCGACCCTCCCGATACCTCGACCTCGCCGAAGGTGTGGCGGGTTGTCGTCATCGCGGTCGCTGCCCTATCCGTTCTCGTCGCTGCCGGCTCGGTTCTGCAGGTATATCGGATCGGCGAGAGCGGAGCCAAGGCCGTGTGGAGTGACCAACTCGGATAGACCCGCCGAGAACAAACAACGAAAAGAGCTCTGCCCGTGACAACCTCGGCATCACAGACGTCAACCAACCGCGGAGGGTCGCGGTTCGATCCGCTCGCACCCTACCCTTCGAAGGGTGCAGTCTTCAGTAACTCGTGGCCTGTTCGTACCGGAGACATCCATCCGGACCGAACCCTACGACTCGACGCCGTAGCCCGCTACCTGCAAGATCTGGGTTTCGACAACCTCGAAGCAAACGGCGCAGCCCAGACTCACCCCCTGTGGGTGGTGCGGCGAACGGTCATCGACGTCATCAGACCGATCACGTGGCCCGATACCGTGCGATTGCATCGATGGTGTTCCGCACTGTCGAGCCGCTGGTGCACCATGCGAGTGCGCATCGAGTCAGATGGCGGCGGGCTGATCGAAACCGAAGGATTTTGGATCAACATCAATCCCCGAAACGGGATGCCGTCTCGAATCAGCGATGACTTCCTGGTGCCGCTCGCGACGACAACCGACGAGCATCGGCTGACCTGGCGTCGGTGGATCACCGACGTAGCGCCGGACACTGCAGGTCGCGAATTCTGTTTACGGTCCAGTGATATCGATCCATTCGATCACGTCAATAACGCCGTCTACTGGCAGCCGGCCGAGACGTCGTGGATGACGCATCCGTCCCTGCCGCAGGCGCCGTATCGAGCTGTTCTCGAATACATGAAACCCATCACCATCGACGAGACAGTCGAGATCCGAACCACCCATCACGCAGAAACGAGTACCGCCTGGTTCGTGTGCGACGGCGATGCCCGTGCCGCTGCGCAGTTCATGAAACTCGCACGCTCATGACAGATTCGCCTGACTCCTCGAACCCCGACGGAGCCGACAACACCGGTGAGAACCGTCAACCGTCTCACGACGAACCACATACCGGTGACGTCTCCTCGCGGCTGAACTGGCTGCGCGCCGGCGTACTCGGGGCCAACGACGGCATCGTCTCCGTCGCCGGCCTCGTCGTCGGAGTCGCAGCTCTCTCGCCCGACCGCGGCCCGATCCTGACCGCCGGAGTCGCGGGACTCGTCGCCGGTGCTGTTTCGATGGCCCTCGGCGAATACGTCTCGGTGAGCACTCAGCGTGACACCGAACGCGCCCTGTTGGAGAAAGAACGCCGCGAACTCGAGCAGACACCCGGAGCGGAACTCGACGAATTGACCGCCATGTATCAGGCCAGGGGTTTGAGCGAAGAAACAGCCCACAAGGTCGCGGAGGAATTGACCGCGCACGACGCCTTCGCTGCACACGTCGACATCGAACTCGGGATCGACCCCGACGCGTTGACGAATCCGATTTCGGCAGCCCTCTCATCTGCACTGTCGTTCACGGTGGGTGCGCTGCTTCCTCTGATCGCGATACTCGCTCCACCAGCGGGGGCCCGAATTCCTGTCACGTTCGTCGCGGTCCTGCTTGCGTTGGCTCTGACCGGGGCGGTGAGTGCGCGTCTGGGCGGAGCGAATTCCCGTCGCGCGGTGGTTCGTGTGGTTCTGGGCGGGGCCCTGGCGATGATCATCACGTATGCCGTAGGGCAACTGCTCGGTGTCGCGGGGATCTGACGGGGGCGACTTATTCGGGATGGCGCATCTGCGCAGTCCGTGGCGCAGATGCATCTAGACCCGGCGAGTCAGCTGGTGTTCGAGCGGACGCCGGGCCGATCAAAGCGTGTCTTTCTGTGTCACGTCGGCATATTCATCGGTGGCATCATGCCCATGTGATGTAGACACATCATCATCATGTGCAACATGTCCATCGGGTTCATTCCCATTGATCTCACCTCCTCGGGTGATCGAGATCCGGCCCGAGACGGGCCGAAGGGAGTGGGGCGCACGTCACCGACTGCATGTGGCGTCGCCCCGGCCGGTCAGTTGACGTAGTCCAGACGTGTCATCATTCCGAATTTTTGTTGATATCCGTTGTGGCAGTGCAACGTCCAACTTCCCGGGTTGTCCGCCACGAGATCGACGGCGACTGATTCCATCGGCTTGACGATGGCAGTGTCCTTCCGCGGTCGGGGTGTGCCGCCGGCGTTGTTATAGGCCGGGCGCCGTTGATGGTGAAACTCGCCCTCGAACCCACCATCGAAAGCGGCCAGGCATCGGCGACCCGGCGAGAAAACGTCGACCTCTTGACCTGTATCGAAGACACAGTCACAGCACACCTGAATTCCGTCGCCGCATAAGACAGCGAGAGCGCCTGAAAGTGATCCGGCCGACGTCGGGCGACAGATATTCGCTGGCGATGTCATCGAAACTTCTTGTCAATCAATGTCTATGCAGCGTCTTGGCAGAGTCAGACGAGCAGACTGACGGAGAACAACACGAGGGTGAGTGCCGCAGTTGCCTCGGCGGCGCGGAAGAATAGTCGGTTCTGGTCGTGGCCGTGGAATGTCAGCGAGGTGATCTGTAGTGACAGGGATAGCATTCCGCTGCCGACAGCGCTGAGTGCGAGAATCTGAGAAAGCGATATCAATGACATCCAACTTTGTTGACAATCAACGTAACTGAGAATCATTCGTGTTGTCCGCGAGGAGATTTCGCACCTGCGCTACTGAAACTGCCTACATCGGCGTCTCTCTAAGGAAGTGATTCTTGCCTTCGGAACTCACTCGTTGAGTAAGGGCGTTTCTCCGGCGCCTCCTGTTCGTCACGACCTCCCTATTTGATGTGGCACATATGGAGAGAGGCGGTGCGATGGCGCCGGAAATGGTGGTCAGTGCTGCGTATTCAGTGTGGGGGTGTTGGGGTCGGCAGGTAGGGGAAGCGAGATGACGATTCATCAATGTTGCGGCGTGGCCGTAGTAGTCGAATGCGATGAGTAGATCGGCGTGTCGGTCAATTTTGTGACAGTTGCGCACTGCGGCAACGCTTTCGGAAAATCGTGGACCGTTGAACAGTGTTGCCCGGGCCTCCGCGCTGGTGTGGGTCCGGTGCAGGTCGTGCACGATTTCCTGCTTTCGTTCCAAAGTCGGACTCCCGGCCGTCCTGCGAGTGAAATGGATTCGCCTGCAACCCCGGTGTTCACGCAGACGCGGTCTGGTGGCGCGTTGCCGGCACGGCGCCAACGCGGGTGAGGTCTTCGTCCAAAGCTCGGAAGCAACTCCCGTCATGGTCAGGGATGCCGAGTGGTCGTGGTCACGGATTGTCACTACGAACCTTTCCTTGATACTCGGAGGCGCAGATAGCTGACGACTAACTACAATTTAGGTGTAATGCGCTGTACATCCAAAATATCACTTCCGGCAACAGGGTGTTGACGCCCTTACGTGTTCTGGTATCTATGCATTCCCAGATGGTGGGTAGTTTTTCAAGGACAGGACCTTTAGCACTGTTCGATGTCTGCGAAATGTGCGACTTGAACAAGAGTTCGCTGAGGTATAACTTGCACGTCATGTGGCTGCGCTGCTGTCGGAGAATGAGAGTGTGCGTTGCATCTGCGGATCAAAGGCGGGGTTGAGTGGTAGGGCATACGTTGTGTGCTTGTCGTCAACTGCTACTCCGTCGAGGCTGGCGAAGCAGTCGCACTCACCTTCCGCTGACATTCAGCTCCTGTCAGCGGAACGCTGACTGGCCTAACGCACAATATGATCTGCGGTACAACATATTTCGGCTTTATCCCCTAATGTCTTCCGGAACAGTAGGGGCGGCGATGTTCGTGTGAGAGTTGCACGGGGGAGAAGCCGGCACGTGATTGGCCAGCTGTCGTGAATGAATCGCAACCAATTGAGTGTTTCGCGGAGATCGCCACATTCTGCTCTGCGTACGTTTTGATGTACCTCGAAAGGATGTGTACCGGCATGTATTCGTCGCGTAACGCGGTCGTTCAGAGATCTTGTTCGGCGATCGGGGTTCCGGGTCCGTGTGCGAAGGCGGCCGAGCGATGAGTGAGGTGCGGGTGAGATTCGACGGCGCCCACGCCGATATGGGTGACCTTGCTCGTAGCGCTCTGCAGCCATTCCTCGACAGCGTGTATCGCAGTCACTGCTGGAAACCGCTACCGGAAGTGGAGGAAATCCTCAGACGGGCGGGCCGCGGTGCGTTCGTGAGGGACAATATCGACATGTTCGCCCGATACATCGCCGCAGGAGACCGCCCCGTGCTCACAGGTTAAGGGAATAGTGAAGTTCAGTATCGTCAGACGATATTCGTCATGGCGGTGAATTTTGCGGTGATGACCATCCTTCATGTTTCGTGCGGACAAACGGGATCTCTCGGGTGTTGTCAAGTTGACGACGCCACCGGATCATTCCAGACCAGTGGATTTCAACTACTTGACAGCGCCGTCAGCGGCGTCGCCGCCTGCGTTCTTCATCATTTCGCGGTCCATTCTGGCGCGCGCTTCTCGATGAAAGCGGTGATGCCCTCTACTGCGTCCGCTGTCGCAGCGAGGAGATCGAGCTCTCTCTTGTTTCTCTCCCAGGATTCGTACTCGTGAGTCATGACCCCGTCTGTAATGCCGCGAGCCATTCGCTTCGATGCTCGTACCGCCAGGGGAGCGCCGGATGCACACAGTTCCGCGAGTTCCATTGCGGTACTCAGTACCTCGGCGGGTTGCACCACTCGATTGACCAGACCCCATCTGCATCCTGTGCAGTCAGCATCTGCCCAGTGAGGAGGAGCTCGAGGGCGATATGTTCGGGTAACGCGGAAGCAAGCCGGAATGCCCCACCCGCGCCGGCGATGAGTCCCCGGTGAATTTCCGGCAGGCCGAATGCCGCCTTGCTTGATGCCACGATGAGGTCTGAGGCAAGGGCCAGCTCGGTGCCACCGCCGAAAGCCGAACCGTTCACTGCTGAGATGATCGGCACCGAGATCGGGTGCCGCACAATTCCAGCGAATCCCCAGTCTGCTGTCTCCGGCGGTGTGACGGCGTCCGGCCCACCGGTGGCGAGCGCTTTCAGGTCGGCACCGCCGCAGAACGTGGATTCGCCTGCTCCGGTCAGAACGATGGCACGTATTTCCCGATCCGATTCGGCGAGGTCCCAGGACTCGTCCGCGTTCGAGCGGGTAGCCTGAGTCGCCTTCTACTTCCGTAAGGGGGGCGCGCGGGGTCGGAAAATTTTGCTGCGGGTATCAGGCAAGCGATTGCACAGCCGTGACGGCCAATTCGGAGACCTGCGTTCCCCAATATCTGTTCCAGCTGCTACCGGCACAGCCAGGATCGCGCCCCCGAGTAGTGCGCGCAGACTCTGTTTGTTTGACTGCGGATGGGCGGACTCAACCCGTAGGTTCGCGATGATGTCCTCAACCTCATCGGCATTGGCGAGGCTTTCCGTGATGTACTTTTCGAGCGCGTCGGTCACTGCAAAGATGTCGTCGGCCTGCTCTCCAGCCGAGATAGTCTGAGAGAAATCGGCACTGTCCACAGCATTGTTCGAAGGCCCGTGGTTATTGAACATGTAGGTGTTCGTACTCCGGTGGTGTTCGCTTCCTTCTGCGTCCGGGGGGGCGAAGCGGGAGGATGATTCGCCCGTCGACCATCACGTTTCGTCCGGCGGGCTGGTGTTCGTGTGTGAAAGTTGTTGACTTTGCGGTCAGCTGGTCGATGCCTGCGCGCTATCGTGTTCGATGGTCGATGAAGTTCCTGCGCCGATTTGGCCGGGACGGCGCGATAGACGACGCTGATCGCACGAACGTGATGTGCCCTTCGCGGCGCGCAAGTGGTGGGTGGTCCCCGAGCCTGGAGTGTGCAAAACGATCTTCAATCGATGGAGCACGAGACGATGCTGAAAGCCGGCGTGTACACGGTGGTTGTCGTCGGACGCCCGGTGGAGCGGAGGGCAATCATGCCGACCTCGCATCCCTGGATACAGCGGATTGTATTCGGGTTGTTCCGGTGCACATCGGTGTCGGCGGGGAGGAAGTAAAGCAGTACTCGCTTTTGCGGAGCTATTCACGAACGCAAGCGTTGGCGGATCTTGTTCTGCGCGTGTGTAGTGGACGGGTAGGTCTTGTCGGGCACCTGCTCGGTTTGCGAAAGAGATGTACTCGACGAATTCCACCGCACCGCCAGCCGGTGCGGACAGGCGATGATGGGCCCACGGGAACTCGATGATGGTGTGTGTCTTGAGTGCCACTTCGGCATTTGTCCTGTATGGACCTCTGATGCATCGTTCGGTTCGTAGCGCGGGTCGGCTTGGGCGGAGCGCACCACTTGGGTTCGGGGTTGCCCGTCGCGTGATCCAGTGCAACGCGCGAATCACCGACAGTGCGACCGGGCGTTCCGTTTTTGGTCGGTGCGCCGGGCGGGGTGCTACCGATGCCTCCGCACGAGCCCGAAGACCGACATTGTTCGATACCTTCTGACGAATCAAGGAATGTGATGTTCAAGAGGATTGCAGTAGTCAACAGGGGTGAGGCGGCAGTACGCCTGATCAGGGCAGTCAACGAACTTAACGCCGAGCACGGCTACGGCATTCGGACGGTCGCCCTGCATACCGAGGTGGAGCGACGCGCAATGTTCGTCAGGAAGGCCGACGAGGCAGTGACCCTGCGCGAACCCCAGGTGGGGTCCGCTTACCTCGACCACAGTGAACTCGAGCGTGCGCTCGTCGAGTCCAGCGCGGACGCGGTGTGGGTCGGCTGGGGATTCGTTGCGGAGGACCCCGCGTTCGCGGATATCTGCGCGCGTCTGAACATCACCTTCATCGGGCCGTCGGGCGACGCCATGCGCCTGCTCGGCGACAAGGTCGCGGCCAAACTCCTCGCCGAACGCGTCGGGGTTCCTGTGGCACCGTGGAGCGGTGGACCGGTCGAGACCCGTGCGGATGCGCGTCGGCACGCACAGGCCATCGGTTATCCCCTCATCATCAAGGCTCGTAGCGGCGGCGGCGGCCGCGGCATCCGCAAGGTCTTCGAAGAGAGCGAACTCGAACTCGCACTCGAACGCACCCAAGGTGAGGCCAAACGGTCGTTCGGCGACCCGGTCGTGTTTATCGAGCGCCTGGTGACCGATGCCCGCCACGTCGAGGTCCAGATCATCGCCGACAACCACGGCAACGTGTGGGCCCCCGGCGTACGCGACTGCTCGATCCAGCGCCGCAACCAGAAGGTCATCGAGGAATCCAGCTCGCCGCTACTGACCCAGGAACAGGCCGATCATCTGCGCGCCGTGTCGAGTGCACTCATCCGAGCTGCGGGCTATGCGGGCGCCGGTACCGTCGAATACCTGTACCAGCCCGAACAGAAGAACTTCACCTTCCTCGAAGTCAACACTCGGCTACAGGTCGAGCACCCCATCACCGAGTTCACCACCGGCATCGACCTGGTCAAGCTGCAGATCCTCGTTGCAGACGGGGACCAGCTCGAGGGCCCGTGTCCGGCCGAGTTCGGTCACGCCGTCGAGGCCCGACTCAACGCCGAAGATGCCGACAACGGCTTCGCGCCCGCACCGGGCAGCGTCGAACTCCTCGAGTTCCCTCTCGGCAGTGGCTTGCGCGTCGATACCGGTATCGCGCAGGGCGACGTCATCCCTCCCGACTACGACTCGATGGTTGCCAAGGTCATCGCCTGGGGACGCGATCGCAACGAGGCCCTCGCCCGACTGCGCAACGCACTACGTGAGACGACAGTCGTCATCGAAGGCGGCACCACCACCAAATCCTTTCTGCTGAACCTGCTCGACCGCGAAGAAGTCATCTCCGCCTCCGCCGATACCGGCTGGCTCGACCGCATCGACGCCGGCACCCCGACGGGCCCCACCGCCCTTGCTGACATCGCACTGATCGCAGCAACGATCGACGCGTACGATGCGGAAGAGGCTCGCGAACGCGCCGGCTTCCTGTCTTCCGCGCGTGGCGGACGACCTCGCGCGAGCCACACCATCGGCCGGACCGTCGAACTGAACTACCAGGGCCATGCCTACAAGTTCGGTGTCGGCCAGATTGCGCCACACCGGTACTGCGTCGACGGTGACAGCGGCGAGTTACAAGTCGATGTCGAGCGCCTCGGCGATTTCAAGAGTCGTCTGGTTCTGGGCAACCGTCGATATCAGATCATCACCGTCGCCGGAGCCGCCCACTTCATTGTCGAGGTCGACGGCATCAGTCATCAGATCAGCCAGGACGAAGCCGGCCTCGTGCGTGCACCTGCACCCGCCGTCGTCGTTGCAGTGCAGGTCGCTGTCGGTGACGACGTCGAAGCCGGTCAGACGCTGGTCGTCCTCGAATCCATGAAGATGGAAACTGCCGTGCGGTCGCCGTACGCGGGACGTGTCCGCGAAGTACTCGCCTCGGTCAACGGCCAGGTCGACTCGGGAGCTGCACTACTTCGCGTCGACCAGGCGGGTGAGCAGAAAGCGTCGCACCTGACTGCTCGTGTTCAGTTTCGCGCGGTGGACGGACCCGAGGGTGAGACACCCCGGTGCAAGGCCCTCGCACAGCTCGACGAGCTGGCTGCACTGATCACCGGCTTCGACGTCAGCGCCTCGCGCGCACAGACATTGCTTTCCGAGTACGAGACTCTGCGCAGTGAGGTTCCCCGCAACGACACCCAGGTCGTCGAGGCAGAGTTGGCCCTGCTCAACACCTTCGCCGACATCTGTGAACTGTCTCGCAATCGCCCGACGATGGACGAGGAGCGTACCGATGAGCGGGTGCACAGCCCACGCGAGCACTTTCACTCGTTCCTGCACTCGCTCGACGTGGACATTCAGGGCTTGCCGGATTCGTTTCGGACCAGGCTCTCCCGGGTCCTCGAGCACTACGACGACGATGCTGTCGACGGCCGGACACCGGAGCTCGAGGAAGCGGTGTACCGCGTCTTCCTCGCACTCCAACGCATGGAGAACCATGTCCCGGTCATCGCCGCACTGCTCGACCACCGGCTCACTGATCCTTCGACGCCACCCGAGGCCACCGCTGCCTTGGCCGAGGTACTCGAACGCCTCATCATCGCCACCCAGGCCCGCTACCCTGTCATCGGCGACTTCGCGCGTAACCTACGTTTCCGAGTCTTCGACGAGCCGCAGATCCGCACTGCCAGGGAAAAGACCTACGACCACGTCCGCGGCAGCCTGAAATATCTTGCCGACAACCCCGACGCCATGGACTACTCGTCCCGAATCGACGCACTCGTCGCAACCCCGCAGCCGCTGATCGGCCTACTCGCACAACGCATTTTCGATCCCGGTGCGCTGCTCGAGGTCATCACTCGCCAATACTACGAGATCCGGACGCTCGAAGATATCAAGTCCTTCGACCGCGATGGCAAGTTCTTTGTCACCGGCAACTTCGACCTTGCTGGCGAACGTATTCAATTAATCACAGCTGCAACCCATTTCGGTAATCTGTCGTCAACCTTGGATGTCGTCGACGATATTGCCGGACCGGACCCTGCGCATCTCGCGGTTGATCTGTACCTGGCATGGCCGGATGCGCCGGCCGATGGGGACGACATCTCGTCAACCATTCATGCCGTGCTGAGTGAGCACCCACGAACGCAAGGCTGGCGTCGTATCACCGTCATTGTCTGCGGAGGCAAAATTCGGTATGTGACACTCCGCCGCACGGGAACCGACGGATCGGAGCCGCTGTCCGAGGACCTGATCATCCGCGACATGCACCCGCTCACCGGGCAGCGCCTGGACCTGTGGCGACTGAAGAACTTCGACGGGGAGCGGCTCCCCACCGCCGCCGGCACCTACCTGTTCCGGCTCACGGCGAAAGCGAACCCGTCGGACGAGCGCCTAATGGCACTCGCCGAGGTACGCAGCGTCACAACGCAACTCGACGAACATGGCAACGTGGTCGCGGTACCGGAGATCGAGCGCACCGTTGCCGCCTGCCTCGACGGCATCCGCCGCACCCAGGCTCAACGCGGTAAGAAGCGGCTCGACGCCAACCGCGTCACTCTCTACGTCTGGCCGGTGCTCGACGTTCCGGAGGACCACCTGGCGTCGATCGCGCGTCACATCGCCCCGTCGACGGTCGGTGCGGGGCTAGAGGAGATCACCCTGATCGCCCGACTCGAGGACGGGGCACGGTCGACACCTCGCGACGTGGCCATCCGGTTCTCGTACCGTTCCGGCGCAGGAATCGTCGCCAAGGTGACGGCCAAGCCGACCGAACCGATGCGTCCGCTCGACGAGTACACGCAGAAGGTTCTGCGTTCGCAAGCACGCGGAACGGTGTACCCCTATGAACTCATTCCGCTGCTCACCGGATCGGGTGGCACGTTCACCGAATACGACTTCGACGTCGCGGGCACCCTCAACCCTGTCGACCGTCCGTACGGCCACAACCCGGCCGGCATCATCACCGGCGTCGTGACCACTCCGAGCGCGCGGTACCCCGAAGGAGTCACCCGCGTCGCGCTCTTCGGTGACCCCACCAAGGCGCTGGGCACCGTCGCGGAGGCCGAATGCTCACGCATCGTCGCCGCGGTCGACCTGGCCGAGAAGATCGGCGCTCCGGTCGAGTGGTTCGCACTGTCTTCCGGTGCCACCATCTCGATGTCGACCGGAACCGAGAACATGGACTGGGTGGCCCGCGGGCTGCGCCGCATCATCACCTTCACCCAGGGCGGCGGCGAGATCAACATCGTCGTCGCCGGAATCAACGTCGGCGCTCAGCCCTACTGGAACGCCGAAGCCACCATGTTGATGCACACCAAGGGCATTCTGGTGATGACTCCGGACAGCGCAATGGTGCTGACCGGCAAGCAGTCTCTCGACTACTCCGGCGGTGTGTCGGCCGAAGACAACTTCGGTATCGGTGGTTACGACCGCGTCATGGGCCCCAACGGCCAGGCTCAGTACTGGGCCCCCGACCTCACCGCGGCGTGCGAGATCCTGTTCCGCCACTACGCACACTCGTACCTCGCTCCCGGCGAACGGTTCCCGAGGCGCGCGGCGACCACGGACCCCGTCGATCGCGACGTGCGTAGCTTCCCGCACACCCACCCGTCAAGCGACTTCACCACCGTCGGCGAAGTCTTCTCGTCGGTCACCAATCCGGATCGCAAGAAGCCTTTCGATATTCGCACCGTGATGCGGGCCGTCGTCGATCAGGATCACTGCGTTCTCGAGCGCTGGGCCGACATGGCCGACGCCGACACCTCCGTCGTGTTCGACGCCCACCTGGCGGGAATCCCGGTCAGCGTGATCGGCATCGAGTCCAGGGCCATCCCCCGTAAGGGCTTGCTCCCCGCCGATGGACCCGACCAATGGACATCAGGAACTTTGTTTCCCAGTTCGTCGAAGAAGACGGCCCGCGCGATCAACGCGGCCAGCGGAAGTCGGCCGCTGGTGGTCCTCGCCAACCTGTCCGGGTTCGACGGCTCGCCCGAGTCGTTACGTACTTTGCAGCTGGAGTACGGCGCTGAAATCGGCCGCGCGATAGTCAACTTCGACGGACCGATCGTCTTCTGCGTCGTCTCGCGGTACCACGGCGGTGCATTCGTCGTGTTCTCCGGAGCTCTCAACGACAACATGGAAGTGCTGGCAGTCGAAGGGTCGTTCGCCTCCGTCTTGGGTGGCGCACCCGCTGCGGCGGTGGTGTTCACTCGCGACGTCAATGCCCGAACCGCAGCGGACCCAGCAGTGAAGGATCTCGAAGCCGAGCTGACCGCGGCGGAGACCGACGCTGACCGTGCTCACCTGCGCGTGGAGCTCGCGTCGACCAGAGTCGATGTGCGCAATGCCAAGCTGGGTGAAGTGGCGGCGGAATTCGAGGCCATCCACAACATCGAGCGTGCGCAGCAGGTCGGCTCGGTGGACCGCATCGTCCCCGCAGCCGAACTGCGACCGCAGATCATAGCGGCCGTCGAACGAGGAATGGCGCGCATTTCATATGTACCTGAGAAGGCGAATGACGTTCTGAAACAATACCTTCCGAATCGGACACATGCGGGAACTACTCCCGACGCGATGCCGCGGTAATATATCCTGATGGCAAAGCCACTTTCTATCAACTGATTTCGATTGTCGGGTGCTTGAAATTTTCGAGACGTCGGTGGCGTCCGTACAGCGGAGGGGGGCCGTTCGGTGCGGGTTGCTTTTAGACCATCGGAGCTGTCGAGGTTGGACGAAGGGAGCCGCACTGAAATGAGACGGCTTGGAGTGGGGCCGGTATCCGATCTTCGTGGCGAGCCTGAAATGTTGAGAGCGGGGCCGATCGACATCCCGAATGCGATCGGCGTCAGCGATTCCGATCTGACCGACGTGAGGGGTACGTTGCTGACTGACGGGCCGAATGACTGCGTGTGATCCTCACCTGGGCCGAACAAACTCTTCGGCAGTAGTCTCGTGCAATCGGTGTCCCCAGCCGCGGTCCGCGAACGCTGAACGCGATCACGAAACCTTCAGCTGACACCGCGGCGGCACCGCACGGTTTCGCTCTGTTTACGTGCAGTTATTTCCTCTCGATAGTGTCATTCCCACGAACTAACTGGGGGAGCACCATGGAGTTCAGGCACCTGATGGCTTTCATCACCATCGCTGAGGAGTTGCATTTCGGGCGAGCTGCGGCTCGGCTTCATATGACGCAACCGTCTCTGAGTGCCCAACTGCAGAAATTGGAGAAGTCTCTGGACGTAATGTTGGTCGCCCGGAACTCGCATGAGGTCAAGTTGACCTCGGCGGGCAAAGAGTTCGTGACCCAAGCACGATTGATCGTTCAACAGGTGGACAAGGCTGCGAGTATCGCGAAGTCGACGGCAGCTGGGCGATCGGGATCGCTCAATGTGGGCTACAACTTCCCGGCTAGCAGGCACATCCTGCCGTACGCATTGGCGAAGATGAGCAAGGAACACCCCGACTTGATGGTCTCTTTGTGGGAAAAGCGAACCGGCCCGCAGCTCTCGGCGTTGGCGGACGGAGTTCTCGACGTCGCTCTTGTCTACGGTCATCCGCACACTGCCGAGTTTCGTCATCGTCGGGTCCTGCATCGGGTTCCCCTTGTCGCGGTGGTGGGCAAAGGGCATGCGTGGGCGGGTCGGCCTGGCGTTCCGTTTGCCGAATTGGCCAACCAGTCGTGCGTGTTGTTCGAACGCGAGCAGTGCCCGGCGATGTACGACTCGATCCTGTCCGCGGCTGCGGACAACAAGATCGCGCTGAAGATCGCCCAGACCGCCGACGATCCGGGTGCAACGGCACACGTCGTGTCGGTCAAACCGCTCGTCGGGTTCGCATCCCTTCCGCGGGCCACCTCGGTGGGAATGGGAGCGGTCGGGGCGAACTCGGTTGCCGTGAAGCTGTTCGACCCAGTTCCGGTCATCGACCTGTACGCCGTCTGGCGCGCCGGTGAAGTGAATCCAGCTGTCGATTCCTTCCTGGATTGCATCGAGCCTCCGGAGAGCGTGAAATGTCCGTCGGAAGTGGGGCTCGCAGTCTGACGTCGTGGATAGGAATATCCATTGGCGCGCAAGGCTTTTGGTCATTGCCGCCCAAGAATTGCACGTGTTGAATCGGTATTCATGAATCCTCAGTCGTTCTCCGGGCCCGGCGTCGAGTTGGCCGAGAAGTCGGGCCTCTCCTCCATCATTTTCGACGCCGCAGACCGGACACCGGGTCGACCGTCCCTACGAGAGCGCGGGCAATCCGAATCGCTGACGTGCCTCGAGGTCGCGGACCGCGTCCGGAGTCTTGCTTCGGCCCTCGTGGAGGCCGGAGTGGGTGCGGGCGAACGCGTCGCCGTGCTCGGCCGCACGAGCCTGGACTGGGTCGTCCTCGACCTGGCGGTGCTGGCTGTCGGTGGTGTCGTGGTGCCCGTGTATCCGACATCCTCCCCAGATCAGATCCGCCACATCGTGGCAGATTCCGGATCCACCCACTTCGCCGCCGAGAGCGAGTTCGATGCCAAACGGCTGAGCGACGCCGGTGCGGCAACGGTGTGGTCGTTCGAGAAGGTGTCACAGTGGTCGCGTTCGACCAGTCGGACCGCCCCCGATGATCGCATCGCCGCAGTCCATCGTGACGATCTCGCGATGATCGTGTACACCAGCGGTACCACCGGGCCGGCCAAGGGCTGCATGCTCAGTCACCGCAACATGTTTGCGGCCGCGGCCAACACAGTTGTTCGGGCCGGTGACATGTTCGGCGGCACCGCGGATGACCAGGCGGTGACCGCGCTGGGACTACCGCTGGCCCACGTGTTCGGACAGACCATTCTGTTCGCAACGCTGTACGGCGGCACGGACACGCACCTCTTGCCAGGTATTCCCGATACGGTTGCGGCGCTGCCGCAGATCAAGCCGACTTTCCTTGCTCTCGTTCCGTACGCCCTCGAGAAGATCCGGAAGGCCGCCCGTCCACACCTCGAAGGCGGTGCGGAGCAAGCTGCGGTGTCGGACGGATTGACACTGCTCGGGTCCGGAAAACAGGCATCGGCCGCTGTTCCCTCGCGGCCAGTGCTCGGCATGCTGGGCGGGCGCCTGCGCTCCGTGATCTCCGGGGGCGCATCGTTGGACGACTCCACCGCCGGGTTCTATGCAGGATTCGGTGTCGATATCCTCAATTGCTACGGAATGACCGAATCCGCAACGGCGGTCACCGTGAACGAGCCGAAGACCAATCGCATCGGAACGGTCGGACGGCCGATACCGGGGACGACCGTGGCCATAGCTCCCGACGGCGAAGTCCTGGTCCGCGGCGCCAACGTCACACGGGGCTACTGGGGTGCCGCAGCGGATCGGTCTCCGGTCGACGCCGACGGCTGGTTGCATACCGGGGACATCGGCGAGCTCGACGATGGCTATCTTCGAATCACGGGGCGTAAGAAAGAGATTCTGGTCACCTCGGGTGGGAAGAACGTGGCGCCCACCCCGCTGGAAGACCGAATTCGGTTGCATCCGTTCGTGAGCAATGCAGTCGTGATCGGAGATGGGCGTTCGTACGTGGTCGCGTTGATCACCCTCGACCCGGCAGCGGTCGGTCTCGACGACGCCCTGGTACGCGCCGAGCTGCAAGCGGCCGTCGACGACGCGAACTCATTGGTCTCGCGTGCCGAGTCGATTCGTCAATTCCGTGTGTTATCAGTTGATTTTACGGTCGATTCCGGATTGCTGACGGCGTCACTGAAATTGAAGCGGGCTGCTATCGAAGCGACGTTCGCCGCCGAGATCGCCGACATCTACGACATGGCCACCCCGCAAACACTTCGATAACACACCTACTGATCCCAGGTCGGCTATAGGGCAGACCGATCGCCCGATGCCGAACCATTCTTCGGACACGCATCGGGTCCCTACGACAGAAACACTGAGATTCGAGAGCACGAGACTCAAAACCGATCGAACAGGAGCGGATTCACTATGTACGACGTCATCGTTGTCGGCGCCAGGGTGTCAGGATCTTCGGTAGCAATGTTGCTCGCACGGAAAGGATATCGAGTACTCGCGGTCGATCGGACGACGTTCCCGAGCGACACGGTCTCGACTCACTACATTCACCAGGCAGGGCTCTCGCGGCTGCAGGACTGGGGACTGTTGGACAAGGTGATCGAGTCCGGCTGCCCGCCGATTCGACACCTGAACTTCTCCTACACCGACATCTCCCTCGACGGGTTCGCAGACCCGATCGACGGCATCGACGCCGTCTACTGCCCGAGACGCACCGTCCTGGACTCGATTTTGGTCGACGGCGCCCGCGAAGCGGGAGTCGAGGTGATCGAGAACTTCACCGTCGACGAACTCGTGATCAGTGACGGTGTCGTGCGGGGAATTCGTGGACACGAGGGTGACGGTCCGGAGCAGGAGTTCCGCAGCTCGATCGTGATCGGCGCGGATGGTGCCAACTCGACCGTCGCGAGCAAAGTCGGCGCGGACATCTACAAGACGTCGCCCGGTGGCTGCTTCATCTACTACTCGTACTATTCCGGGATCGACTGGGGGATGCAGCACCGCACCGGTTTCGGCGAGCAGCAGTTCGCGTCGTGGCCCACCAACGACGGTCTCAGCCTCGTGGCCGTCATGCGCAAGCGCGACCGGTTCCGCGACTTCCGTGCGGACCCCGATGGCGGCATGGAGGAGATCGTCGACGCAGTCGACCCGAAGTACGGTGAAGAATTGCGCGACAGCGCCGTTCGTGAAGAGCCGTTCCGTCCGATGCTCTACCCGGACAACTTCTACCGACGCTCCTTCGGTCCCGGCTGGGCATTGGTCGGCGACGCGGGCTACCACAAGGATCCGTTCACCGGCTGGGGGATTACCGACTCGTTCAAGTACGCAGAGCTGCTCTCCGAGCGCGTACACGAAGGTCTGGCTGGTTCGCGGCCGATGAGCGATGCGCTCGAGGACTACCAGAATACTCGTGACGAACAGAGCGCAGGCACGTACGAATTGACCACCAGTATCTCCGACCTGAAGTTGACGCCGTACTACGACTCGGTCTTCCGTGCAGCGAGCAAGAGTCCGGAGTACACGAAGAAGTTCTTCGGGCTCATCGCCGGAGGTATCCCGGGTGAGGAGTTCTTCTCTCCCACCAATCTCGCCGATCTGTACGCGGAAGTTGACCTTCCGCACGGCGACCGACATCTGACGTCGGCGTGAGCACCGCGACTCTGACCGTCGTCGGCGACAGCTTCGTCGAAGGCCGGGGCGACCCGGTCGAGGGCGGCGGCTTCCGCGGCTGGGTCCCGCGGTTCGCAGGACAAATAGGGCTGCGCGGCGACAAGGCTCGCAACTTCGGCACACACGGCGCCACGACGACACATGTCCTCGATGTGCAGCTTCCCGGTGCGCTTGCGACCCGTTCCTCGCTCTACGGTGTCGTCGTGGGAGTCAACGATCTGGTGAGTGACTACGAACGGCCCCGGTTCGAGGACAACCTGCACGCGATCTTCGACAAGCTGCGTACCGGCGGCGCAACAGTATTCACCGCCACGTACCCGGACATCCCAGCGAGGCTGCCGGTGCCGGACCGGTTCCGGGAACTGCTGCGCGAGCGCTTCACCGAAGCGAACTCCGCACTCGTCGAGGTCACCCGCACCACGGGAACGCTTCTTCTCGACATCGCCGCGTCCCCCCAGTGGGCGGAGGGCGAGATGTGGACCTCCGACGGCCTTCACCCGAGCTCGACCGGCCATCGTGAGTTCGCCGCCTCCGCAGTGGAACTCGTCTACCAGACGACTGCCACCACCCTCGCAGCCTGATATTCGCTCGCCGCACGTCACTTCGCATGAAACCCGAGAGGACCATCGTGACCGCCGAATCCACTACCGGATCCGACATCTTCGAAGACCGTCGACTCGCTCGCAACCCTATTGCGATCGTCGGAATGTCCGGATTGTTCCCGAAAGCCACGAGCCACCGGGAGTACTGGCAGAACATCGTCGACGGTGTCGATTGCACCGAGGAGGTTCCGGCGTCTCGGTGGAGCCTCGACGACTATTTCGACGCCGACAGGACTGCCCCCGACAAGACCTACTCCCGCCGCGGAGCGTTTCTCCCCGATGTCGATTTCGATCCCCTCGAATTCGGATTGCCGCCCAACCAGCTCGAAGTGACGTCGACGATGCAGACGCTCAGTTTGGGCGTTGCTCGTGATCTCCTGATCGACGCCGGCGCGACGGGATCGTCCTGGTACGACCCTGTTCGCACCGGTGTCGTCCTCGGCACGACCGGACCGGTTCCACTGATGCATCCGCTCGCCGCTCGGTTGTCCACGCCAATCCTGAAAGAAGCGGCGCGCAGCTGTGGTCTGTCGACCGAGGACGTCAACGCGATCGCAGACAAGTTCACTGCAGCGTTTGCGCCGTGGGAAGAGAATTCGTTCCCCGGTCTGCTCGCCAACGTGGTCGCGGGTCGCGTCGCCAACCGGTTCGGACTGGGCGGTATCAACTGCACGGTGGATGCGGCGTGTGCCGCCTCGCTCGCAGCGTTGCGGACCGCTGTCGCAGAACTGCTGGACGGTCGAGCCGACACGATGATCACCGGTGGTGTGGACACCGAGAACTCAATTTTCATCTACCTGTGCTTCAGCAAGGTCGGCGCGCTGTCTCCGACCGGGCAGATCAGCCCTTTCTCTGCACAAGCGGACGGCACGCTGCTCGGCGAGGGCATCAGCATGGTTGCGCTCCGCCGTCTGTCGGACGCTCAGCGCGACGGCAACCGTATCTACGCAGTGATCCGTGGCCTCGGCTCATCGAGCGACGGGCGGTCCAAGAGCATCTACGCCCCCCGTGCGGAAGGCCAGCGGATCGCGCTCGACCGCGCCTACGCCGACGCCGAGTGCTCACCTGCCTCGGTCGAATTGTTCGAAGCGCACGCGACCGGTACCGCTGTCGGCGACCGAACGGAAATCGAAGCGCTCGGTGGTTTGTTGCGCGACGCCGGTGACGAGACGTCGTATGCCGCTGTCGGAAGTGTGAAGTCGCAGATCGGCCATACCAAGGGCGCTGCGGGAACCGCGAGTCTCATGAAGCTCGCACTCGGCCTGTACCACAAAGTTCTGCCCGGCACTATCAACGTCGATGCGCCGAACTCCGGAATCGATTCGGACGCAGCGCTGTACGTGAACACCGCGACGCGCCCGTGGATTCGTGACCCGCAGCGACCGGTGCGCCGCGCTGCGGTGTCGGCGATGGGATTCGGTGGCACCAACTTCCATGTCGTACTCGAGGAGAGCAACGCGCCCCGCGCGGACGTACGCCCGCTGCACTGCGTGCCCCGTGTTCACGTGTGGCATGCCGCCGATGTCGACTCGCTGATCGAGGCTGTCCGCTCCGGTGAGTCGGTCGACGGCGGCGAGATTCCGAGCGATCATGCGCGACTCGGCTTCGTCGCAGTCGATGACGAGGACGAGGCGCAGCTGCGCGAGCTGGGCGTTGCACAACTGATCCGCAATCGAGAGTCCGAGCAGTGGAGTCATCCGGAGGGTCTGTTCTTCCGCGCGGCTGCACTGCCCCGGATCAAGGTTGGTGCGCTGTTCTCCGGCCAGGGTAGCCAGTACGTCGACATGGGGACCGACGCTCTTCTCAACACGCCGCCGGTTGCCGAGGCGTTCGACCTCGCGAACGTAGCGTTCGCGGACGCTACCGAACGGCTGGGCCGAATCGTGTTCCCACCGCCGGTCTTCGACAACGAGACTCGCGAGCGACACGACGCCACTTTGCGTCGAACGGAATTCGCGCAGCCGGCGATCGGCGCGCTATCGGTTGGGCAGTACCAGTTCTTCCGGGAACTCGGTTTCGAAGCAGATGCTCTGGCCGGCCACAGCTTCGGCGAGCTGACCGCGCTGTGGGCGTCGGGCGCACTCGAGACCGGCGACTACTTCACTCTGGCGCGTGCCCGCGGTGCTGCGATGGCACCGACGTCCGACGAAGACAACGGAACGATGCTCGCAGTCGCTGCCGACCGCTATGTCGTGGACTCGATCGTCCAGGACATCGACGACGTCTGGATCTGCAACCACAATGCGCCCGATCAGGTGGTTGTCGGCGGTGGGCGCGTTGCGATCGACGCGGTGATCGTGTCCGCGGCCGAGCGTGCGGTCGCCACTCGTGAGCTCCCGGTGTCGGCCGCGTTCCACACCCCGTACGTCGCGCACGCGGTCGATGCGTTTGCACCTGCAGTCGACGCTGTCGGTGTCGGAGCACCGTCCATTCCCGTCTACGCGAATTCGCCGGATCGCCAGTACGGATCCGACGCGGCCGAGAACGCCGCGATGCTTGTCGAGCAATTGCTGAAGCCAGTCGAATTCGTCGCGTCGCTCGAAGCGATGCACGCCGACGGGTGCACCGTGTTCGTCGAGTTCGGCCCGAAGAAGGTCCTGACTTCGTTGGTTCATCGCACTCTGGGCGACGACGTGGTTGCCATCGCTACGGATATCGGTCCGCTCGGAAACAGTGACCTCTCGCTCAAGCGTGCGGCCGCTCAATTGATCGTGCTGGGTGTCACGTTGAACCAGGTCAACCGCTACGCCTCTACACCGCCGCCGCCGCGCACCGGGAGCGGTATGACGGTCGCGCTGTCCGCTCCCGAGTACGTGCCGCCGACCCGCCGTGCGGCCTACGCCGATGCACTCGCCGATGGATACCGAGTGTCCGCGCTCACCCCGGCGCACACTCCAGCCGCTGCGTCGACGCCGTCGACTGCTCCCGCTCCGGCTCCTGTCCAGCCCACGCCCGCCCCTCAGGCAACTCGACCCTCGGAGACGACCGTGCCTTCCAACGATCCACGTCCAGCGACAAACGAGTCCTCACCCCTTGCCGCGCACCTCGACACCCATGACCGATACCTCGACGGCCAGCTCGAACTCGCACGCCACCTCGCCGAGGCTCTGAGTACCGACCGGATCGACGACGGATTGATCCGAGCGATCGAAGCGGTCAAAGACCACGGTGTGGCGATCAGTCATAGCCACACCCGTGCGACCGAGGTCCTGGGGCGGATCGCCGAACTGGAGATCGCGGGCGGAATCTCCGACCCCGCTCCGTTCCGGCATGCGACTTCGACCGCATCGATACCGGTTGCGGCGCAGCAGAACACACAGGAAGCTGCACCCGCTGCGATCGCGCCTGCTTCGCCTGCAGTCCCGGTACCGACCGTATCGATCGCTGCGGCCCGGGAGCCGGCTGCTCAGATCCCGACCGTCGTGTCGGTGTCCGAGGAGGCCGCGGGTGTCAGCGCCGACCAACTGCGCAGTGCCCTGCTCGAAGTGGTCGCCGACAAG
>NZ_JAWLSC010000020.1:28095-36762 GCF_033142465.1 Rhodococcus sp. IEGM 1318 | reverse complement strand
ACCGGTTACCCGGTCGAGATGGTGGATCCGTCGATGGATCTCGAAGCCGATCTCGGTGTCGATTCGATCAAGCGGGTACAGGTGCTGGGCGCTGTGCAGGAGAGGTTCCCGTCGCTGCCCAGTCTTGGGCCCGAGCAGCTCGGAACGTTGCGCACTCTCGATCAGATCGTCGACTTGCTGGCGCAGTCGGCACCGAATCCCCCCACACCGGAACCTTCCGCGCCCGAATCCGCTGCGCTACCTAGTCCACCGGAACCTTCGCCGTCGGGCATATCCGCCGACGCTGTGCGCAGTGCCCTGCTCGAAGTAGTTGCCGACAAGACCGGTTACCCGGTCGAGATGGTGGATCCGTCGATGGATCTCGAAGCCGATCTCGGTGTCGATTCGATCAAGCGGGTGCAGGTGTTGGGCGCTGTGCAGGAGAGGTTCCCGTCGCTGCCCAGTCTCGGGCCCGAGCAGCTCGGAACGTTGCGCACTCTCGATCAGATCGTCGAGCTCCTTGCCGCGGGGAGTGATGTCCACCCAAAAGCTGAAGCCGCGGCGACCTCGCCGCGGCACACCGTCGAACTCACTGCGCTTCCACCAGTGGACAGAATCGAAGGATTGTTCGTAACCGGCGCTACCGCAGTGGTTCTGGACCTCACAGACGATGGCGCCGATTCGGCCAGCCTTACGAGCGGGCTCAGCGAACGCGGCTGGTCCGTCGAGCATGTGCCCTTGACCGGCACCGCGAACGACATCGAGAGAACCGTTGCGGGAGTGTTCGACGCCGACGTGACGCTCGCTCTCGTCGTGGTAGGCACGTCGACTGAGTGGTCTGTCGCAAGCCATCGGCTCTCGGCGGCTCTGCTCGCCGCCAAGTACGCCTACGCTTCCCTCGAACGTTCCGGCGGGCTCCGGTCGGCATTGGTGACCTTGACTCGTCTCGACGGTGCGCTCGGTTTCGCCGGCACAGTCGACCCGGTGCGCGCGTTGATCGGTGGTGTCGGTGGTGTCGTGAAAACGGTTGCTGCCGAGCGGCTTGGCCTGTTCTGCCGGAACATAGACGTTCATCCAGCCGTCGGTGCCGACACTCTCGTAGAAACACTGCTGATCGAAATATCGGACGCAGCGGCAGACACGCTGGAAGTGGCGATCGACGACAACGGTGACCGGTGGACGATCGTGCCCAGCCTGCACGGCGCGTCGTCGTCGCAAACGGTTGTCGACCGCGCCGCGACGATGAGCGTCACCGAATTGACCGAGTCCGACGTGGTTCTCGTGACCGGAGGCGCGCGGGGTGTGACGGCGCTGTGCGCACGCGAACTCGGCCGACACACGGCCGCACGGTTCGTTCTCCTCGGGCGCACCGACCCGGACCCCGAACCCGACTGGGCACACGGTGTCAACGACGCCGGTCTGCAGTCGGCAGCACTCACGGCGATGGCCGGATCGGGGGCCACACCCCGCGACATCGGACGGGCCTGTGCAGCGGTTCGGGCCGGCCGCGAAATCGCCGAGAGCCTGAAGGACCTCGGCGATCGCGCACAGTACATCGCGGTCGACGTCACCGACGTCGACGCGGTGGGAGCGGCCCTGAGCTCGCTGGCATCCGAGGTCACCGTCGTGGTGCACGGTGCGGGTGTGCTCGCCGATTCGGCGATCGGCGCCAAGACGGTCGCCGAAATCTCCCGAGTTCTCGACCCCAAGATCACCGGACTCGGTGCCGTGTTGGTTGCGCTCGAGACGAACGACGAGCCATCACCGCTACGTAGGATCGTGCTGTTCACGTCGGTCGCTGGGCTGTACGGAAATTCCGGGCAATCGGACTACGCGGCTGCGAACGAGGCGCTCACTCGGTTCGCTGCAGCTCATGTGTCCTCCCGGCCCGATCTTCACGTGACGGCGATCGATTGGGGCGCCTGGGACGGCGGGATGGTCACGGCCGAGTTGCGCGAGCACTTCATCGGACGCGGTGTTACCTTGCTCGATCCCGTTGTCGGCGCTCGCGCCTTCGCCGAGCAGTTCACACCTGACCGCCGCGACGACGTCGTGGTGTTGGTGGGAGAAGCCGCGTCGCTGACCGAAGGATCACCGACGCTGGGAGAACCGTTCGTCGCTACCCGGCGGCTCGTGCAGCTGGAGACGAATCCGCTGGTTCAGGCGCACCGAATCGGCGCGCATCCGGTGCTTCCCGCGACCTTCGGTCTCGGCGCAATGATCAACGTCGTCGAGCGGGCATACCCGGGCCGGACCGTCACAGGAGTCCGAGATTTCCACGTGCACAAGGGAATAGTCTTCGACCACCCGATCGAATCCATCGATATCCGGGTCGCCCCCGACGATGACCGTACCGTTCGGGTGTTCGTCACCGGCGGCGACAAAGCCAAGACGGTCTCTCACTACGTTGCGACGATGGATCTCGATGGGCATCCTGCGCAGGCTCCTCGGCACCATGCACCTCGTTTCGGTGCCGGAGTGCCCGCCGACGAGTTGTATCGCGACGCCAGGCAATTCCACGCGCCGTTGCTGCACGGGATGCGCCGAGTTCTGACGGACTCGGACACCGAACTGGTGCTCGAATGCGAACTCGGAGGTGAGCCGCTCGAACTCGGAGCGTATGCCGGAGTCCTGCACAATCCCGTACTCGCGGACGTCATTCTGCAGGGGCCTCCGGTACTCGGTCATCGCCTGCTGAACTCGGCGTGCCTACCCCTCGGCATCGGCCGAATCGACTACTACGCAGCGCTTCCGTTGGGCGAGCCCTGGGCGGTGGTGGTCGACAACCCGCGCGCGGGCTCTACCGACGTAACAATCGACGCCACCGCAATCGGGGCTGACGGCGTGGTTCTTCAGAAGTTTTCCGACGTGACAGTGGTCACGACACCTGATCTGTCCGACATGTTCCGCGAATCAGTAAGGCAGTGGTCCCAATCATGAACAACGGCTCTACACGAGACCTCGGCGAGGGCGTGCTCGCCTTCGACGGCGAGGCGTTCGACCCGGTCGGCGCCACATCTATCCCCACTTCATCCACTCCCGCGTCATCCGCACCGGCGGCCTTCGTCCCGAAGGCGTTTCTACCGGCTGCCGGACGGCCGAACCCGCTACGCGAGATCAGGGCTGCGGTCATAGGTGCGCACCGCGCGCACCTCGATGCCTACACGCGCGTCCAGCACGCGATCCTCCGGTCCGCTCGTACCGCGCCCGCACCGCTGCGAGCGCTCACGGTCGCACCCGTCGCGGTGGCGCCTGAGGGAGCATTCAAACCACTTGCCCGTACCGATCGCTGCACACTCGACCGAGCTGCGCTGGAGTCGCTCTCGCGCGGCGACATCGATGCCGTGTTCGGAACGGACTACAACCAAGCCGAAGCCAACCCCGATGTCCGCATCGCTGCGGCGGCGCCTCTGGCGCTGACCGCGATCACCGACATCGATCTGCGTGGCGGTGCGCTCGGTCGGGGTCGCCTGCGCGCCCGATTCGACGGTGACGCCACGACAGCGGCCGTGCAGGCAGTCGAGACCTTTGCGGTGTTCGCCGGGCTGCATCTATGCCTGGCCGACGCATTGTTGACCGCCACCCCACCGACACAGCTCGAGACCCGTTCGACCGAACTCGACGTCGTCGTCACTCAGATAGACCTCGTTCCTCGGCCGCATGTCATCGCTGAAGTGATCGCGGGCGACGGCCGGAGCGTCAGTGTCACGATGACCGTCACCGACAAGCCGGGTTCCGCGATCGGACCCGGCACCGGGGGCACGCTCGATCACTGGACCGGCAGGATCGGCCACGGTGGAGAGAGGGTCTTGCTCAACGAGTTCCACATGGCGCATCTCGCACGCGGGGACCAGGGGACCGCACTCGGACCCGAATTCGCGCACTACACCGGACACCGGGCGACACGGCTGCCGACCGGTGGTTTGCTGCTGGTCGATCGCGTCAGTCGATTCGACGGCACGCGGGGGGTCCTCGACCGGTTGGCGTCGTACGACAGTGAATACGACTCGCCCGCCGACTCGTGGTACTACGCCGACAGCGCGAACTACTCGGTGCCGCACTTCGTGTACATGGAGACGTCCCTGCAGGCGGCGCTGTTGATGGGGTTGTACGTCGGCCCCACGCTCACCGCCCCGAACCAAACCCTCAGTCTGCGGAACCTCGGGGGCACGGCGACCGTGCTTCGTCAAGTGGACCTGCGCGACAAGACCATTGCGCAGTCGTCGCGGTTGCTGTCGACGACCATGTTGCCTGGTTCGTCGCTTCAGACATTCGACTACACCCTGTCGGTCGACGGCGAGGCGTTCTACCGTGGTGAGACGATGTTCGGCTATTTCAGCGACGAGGCACTGGGCAACCAGACCGGTCTCGACGCTGGACGGAACAAGCCGACATGGCGAGAAACGAACGTGCCGAGCAGTGTTCGCACGATCGACATCGCTGCGCGTCGCAACACTTCGGGTGCGCGCCTGTGTTCGCAGGGTACGTTGGCGCTGCTCGATCAGGTCGACGTCGTCGACGGTGGCGGTGATCACGGCGAGGGCTACCTGCACGCAGTGCGCCGAATCGATCCGAATGACTGGTTCTTCGCACGACACTTCTACCTCGACCCGGTGATCCCCGGATCGCTCGGTGTGGAGACGGCGATCCAGGCCGTTCAGGAATGGATGCTCGACTCCGGGTTCGATTCGGGCATGGCAGATCCGCAGTTCCTGATCCCCGCCGACATCGACTTCACGTGGAAATACCGCGGCCAGTTCCTGCCCACAGATCGGCAGTGCGAACTCGAGGTGCACATCAAGGCTGTCGAGCGCAGGAACGGCTCGGTGATCGTGACCGTCGACGCGTCGTTGTGGAAGCCAGGTCTGCGCATCTACGAGCTCATCGACCTTGCTGTCGAGCTTTCGGACATCTCGATTCGCCGCGGAGCCCTCGGATGACCGCCGCGGTGGCACGGGCCGTCAGCGACGTGCGTTCGGTTCTGCTCGACCTCGACTCGCCGTGCTGGATCGTCGCCGATGCAGACGGAGTCGGCGCAACGTCGGATCCGGCGATGACGGCGAACGCCCGGGTGCTCAGCGCCGTCGGCCCCCTCTCGCCACAATCTCTGGGAGACAGCACGTTCCGCAGGTTCCATGGTGTGCGATACTCGTACGCCGCCGGAGCGATGGCCAACGGTATCGCGTCACCGGACATGGTGATCGCGCTGGCGCGGGCAGGCTACCTCGCGTCCTACGGCGCCGCAGGGGTGATTCCCGCCCGCATCGATGCGGCGCTGAACACTATTCGGCAGGCACTCGGCAACACCCCGTTCGCATGCAATCTCATCCATAGTCCCACCGAACCCGCGCTCGAGAAGGCCATCGTCGACGCGTGCCTCAGGAATGCGGTGACGTGTATCGAAGCGTCGGCTTTCATGGATCTGACGCCGCAACTCGTGCGCTACCGAGTCAGCGGCTTGGCGCTCGGCCGTGATGGCCGCGTCGAGCCGCGGCATCGGGTGATCGCGAAGGTGTCCAGACCGGAGGTAGCCGAGCATTTCCTCCGGCCGGCGCCCGCGAAGCTGCTTCGGGCATTGCTCGACTCCGGCGAGATCACCGCCGAACAGGCACAGTGGGCGGAACACATTCCGATGGCCGATGACATTACCGCCGAGGCCGATTCGGGCGGTCACACCGACCGGCGTCCACTGACAGTTCTGCTTCCGGACCTGATCATGCTGCGAGACCGACTCGCTCGCGAACGACCCGGTCGATCGGAGGTCCGGATCGGCGCAGCGGGTGGCATCGGCACTCCTCAGGCGGTGGCCGCAGCGTTCGCGATGGGCGCCGCGTACGTCGTGACCGGCTCGATTAACCAGTCGTCGGTGGAAGCCGATCAGTCGGACACGACGAAGGCGCTCCTGGCCTCGTCCGGGGTCGCGGACTGCACGATGGCACCGTCGTCGGACATGTTCGAGCTCGGTGTGCAGGTGCAGGTGCTGCGCCGCGGAACGATGTTCGCGGCGCGCGCACACCGGCTGTACGAGACCTACCGCGAATACGACGGCATCGAGTCGATTCCAGCCGTCCGCCGAGCCGATCTCGAGAAGTCGATCTTCGCGCGACCGCTCGACGACGTGTGGGCGGGTTGCGTGGACTACTTCACCGAACGCGACCCTGGTCAACTCGCCGGCGCCGAACGCGACCCGAAGCGCAAGATGGCGCTGATCTTTCGGTGGTACCTAGGGTTGTCGTCGGGGTGGAGCATCCGCGGAGAATCCGATCGCACGGCCGACTATCAGATTTGGTGCGGGCCTGCGATGGGCGCGTTCAACAGTTGGGTCGCCGGTACGCATCTCGCTGCGCCGACGAATCGTCGGGTCGCGGACATCGCGCACCACATGATGTTCGGAGGTGCGCACGCCACTCGCGTGGCGTCTCTGCGGAGCGCGGGGGTTCGCTTGCCTGCCGCTGCGGCACACTACGTGCCGGAGCCGCAGCGATGACTGCGCCGGACCGGACGGCGAGTCTGCTGACGACCGTCGCGCGCTACAGCGAACGGTACGTCCGGGAGGGCCGTGCCGACAGTACTCGGGTCGAGGCAGACCGGGACCGATTGCGAGCGGACTTCGTTCGGCCCTTGCCGAGGCGCGGTGAGGAACCGCACGACGTGGTGTCCGAACTCGTCTCGCGCGGCGAACCGGGACTGCTGCACTCGGGAGCGCCTACCTTTCTCGGGTTCGTCATGGGCGGTGCGTATCCCGTTGCGGTCGCCACCGAGTGGCTGACGTCGATATGGGATCAATGCGGCGCGCTGTACGCGACAAGTCCCGTTGCGTCGGTGGTCGAAGAGACGGTTGCGCGGTGGTTGATCGACCTGTTCGGGCTGCCGTCGGGCGTGTCGGTCGGTGTCACGACCGGCTGTGCGACGGCGAACCTGACGGGGCTCGCCGCGGCCCGTCACTCCGTGCTCGCCGACGCGGGCTGGAACGTCGACGACGACGGTCTGATCGGTGCGCCGGCACCGCGCATTCTGGTCAGCAAAGGCTGCCACGTCACGGTGTCGCGAGCGATTCGTCTGCTGGGCATGGCAGGACAGGTGTACCCCGTCGATGTCGACGAACAGGGCCGGATGTCGTTGCCCGCGTTCATCGATCGTCTGGACTCGACGACGGGGCCGCTGATCGTGTGCGCTCAGGTCGGCAATGTCGACTCCGGTTCCGTCGACCCACTGACCGAGATCTGCCGGCTCACGCATGAGCGTGGGGGATGGGTGCACGTCGATGCAGCATTCGGTATGTGGGCCGCCGCAGGGCCCACCGTGCGCCGTCATGTTTCTGGACTCGCCGCCGCGGATTCGTGGGCGACCGACGCGCACAAGTGGCTGAACGTTCCCTATGACTGCGGTATCGCTCTGTGCGCGCACCCCGACGCGCACCGCGCGGCGCTACGGACCAGCGCAGAGTATCTGACCGTCGCCACCGGCGGGGACCGAGATCCCGTCGACTATTCACCGGACATGTCCCGACGCGCGCGCAGCCTTGTTCTGTGGGCGACCCTGCGACATCTGGGCCGGGACGGTGTCGCCGACCTGATCGACCGATGCTGTCGCCTCGCACGGGAACTCGCGTCGAGCCTCGACGACGAGACGGGCATCACAGTCGTCAACGACGTCGTGCTCAATCAGGTGCTGGTTCGATTCGACGCTCCGGACGGTGACGCCGCGGGCCACCTCGGCCGCATCGTCGACACCGTGCAGCGGTGCGGGACAGGCTGGGCCAGCCCCACCACGTGGTTCGGTCACCCCACGCTGCGGCTGTCGGTCTGCAACTGGCAGACCGACAGCGCGGACATCGAACGGTGCATAGACGCGCTGGTCGGCGCCCATCGACAGGCCACTTCAGTGCACAGCTCCGCCGTCGCTCCCTTGGAGGAATTCGTATGACCACTGCCCACATGAGACCCGAACCGATCGTAACCGGTGAACCCGACCTCGACGCCGTCGTTGCGACGCTCACGGCGTCCTTCGCACAGGACCCGATCATCGAATGGGCAATACCCACCGACACGCCTGAACGTAGCCGCTACCTGGACTCATTTTTCGCGATCGTCACCGAAGACATTCTCGATCGCGGCGGAATGGTTGCTACTTCGAGCGACTACGACGCGGTCGTCGTCTGGTCGACGCCCACCGACGCGGTGCCGACCGTCGACGAGAGTGCAGTTCTGCTGGACCGACTCGAGTCCGCGACCGGGTTGACCGGCCACCGCGTCCGCGTCCTGATGGAACTGCTCGACGAGCATCACCCGACCGACCTTCCGCCGCACTGCCATGTCATGTTCGCCGCTGTCCGCGAACACTCGCGGGGGACCGGCGCGCGGGCTGCTGTGACCGGCGCGCTGCGCGAACTGCGGCTCGCCGACGGTGTCGGTGTCTATGCAGAAGCGTCGAGCGAGCGCAGCTCGAGGCTCTGGGAGCGTCTGGGACTGTCTCGAGTCGGTTCGGAGATCGTACTCCCCGACGGCGGACCGAAGCTGTTCCCGCTCTTCGCTGCACCGTAGGTTCGCGCTGGAATATCGAACGTCCGAAACACAGGGGCGGGGGGGGGGGGTGTGGTATTTATTATGGGGGGCCCCCCGTAGTTGTTTTTTTTTTTTTTGGGGGTGGGGTGGCCTTTGTGTTTTTTTATTTTTTGGGATTTTTTTT
>NZ_JAWLSC010000020.1:0-28085 GCF_033142465.1 Rhodococcus sp. IEGM 1318 | reverse complement strand
CCGCCCCGGCGCCGGGGGGGCCCCCGTTGCGGGCGGCGGGGGGGGGCGGGGCGCTCCCCGCCCCCCCCACCCCCGGGGGGGCGCGGCCCCCCCCCCCCCCGCCCCCCCCCCCCGCCCCTGATTCGGTTCCTACTTGAGACCGGAGCGGACGAACGCGTTGACGATATGACGTTGCAGCACGATATAGAGGAGGAAGACCGGTAGGCACGCCATCCCTGCCACCGCCATCATCGGGCCCCAGTCGTTGCCCTCGGTGCCCATGAAGCTACGCAAACCGAGCTGCAGGACGGAATTGCTGCGTTGCAATACCACTGCCGGCCAGAAGTACTCGTTCCACGAGTTGATGAACAACAGGATGGACAGCGCGGCGAGGGCCGGACGCAGATTGGGTACCACGACGGTCCACAGGATCGACCACGACGACCGGCCGTCCATTCGCGCAGCCGCTACCAGTTCCTTCGGGAAGCTGGTCATGTGTTGACGCAGCATCAACACGCCGAGAGCTGAACACAGCGTCGGCACCACCACTCCGGCGAGCGTGTTGATCAGACCCATTTGGTACAGCAGAACGTAGTTGGGCAGCATGGTGACCTGGAACGGTACCAACCACGTCCCGATGAATGCCAGGTAGAGGAAGTTCTGGAAACGGAACGTGTACATCGCGAACGCGTAGGACGCGAGCAATGCGATCAACAGCTGCGACGCGGCGGACACGAATGCGACACCGAACGTGTTCAACAGGAGGCCGACTATGTCGACCTTCGATGCGGCGTCCGTGTAGTTCTCGATCGACAGTGGCCACGGAAACGGTGAGAGGGACCCGACGTCGTCCGGCCGACGCAACGATGTCGCGAACAGCCAATAAATCGGGAACGCACACACCACCGCGATGACGATCAGGATGGCGTGCCCGCGAACTCGGCGCAGAAGATCGCCGCTACCCTCGACGCTGTCGGGCGCGCCGGTGTTGCGCATGTCAGTTGTCATGAAACGTTATCCGTTCGGAGAGCCAGACAAGGATACCTGCGACAGCACCGAATCCCACGAAGAGTACGATGCCCGCGGCCGCGCTGAGTCCGGCGTCGAAGCTGTGGAAACCGTAGTCCCACAACAGGTAGTAGATATTAGTCGTTGATTGCGACGGCCCGCCCTGCGTCAGGGTGTCGATCAGCGGAAATGTCCACTGTGCACTGAGCAGGACGGTCATGAGCGTGAGGAACACCAGGGTGGGGGAGAGCAGCGGCAGTGTGATCCAGCGATCGATCTGCCACCGCGACGCCCCATCCATCTGTGCGGCCTCGGAGTAGTCGCTGTTCACACTCGCCATGCCGGCGGACACCACCAGCACCGCGAACCCGAGAAAGTGCCACCCCGTGATGATGATGATCACCCACTGAGCGGTAGCTGTGTCCTGGATCCAATTGCGGTCCGAACCGAGAATCCGATTGACGATTCCGGCGCTCGGATCGAGCAGCCATTGCCATACCGCCGCGCCCGCTACCGGTGCGATCAGGAACGGAGCGAAGATGATGCTCTGGTACATCACCCGTGCTCGCCCGTGTACGCCCCGTGTTGCGAACGAGATCACCACGGGCAGAACGATCGAGAAGGGGAGCAGGGCGAGAATCAGAACGACCGTGCGCCAGATGGAGTCACCGACGGCCGGCAACTCGATCAGACGACGGTAGTTGTCCGCCCCCACCGCTTGCATCGGTGTCGTGGGCAACAAATTCCACGAATACGTCGACAACTGAGCAGCTTGGACGAGTGGGCGATAGGTCCACACGACGAGCAGTGCGATGGCCGGTGTCAGATACAGATACGGCTGCGCGACGCGCAGTACACGCGCGATCGATGAATCCCGGATGGTTCGAGCGGGTTCGGATGCCGTCTCCTTGGCGGGTACAGGGCGGTCGAGAACGCTGACGAACACGTCTCACCCAGCCTGGAGCGAAAGCGCCGCGAGCTTGTCGAGAATGTCCTGCATCGACTCGTCGTACACCGTCGCAGACGGCGTGGCCTCCACCGCGGTAGCGACGAAGGACGATCCGAACACATCGATGCGGGAGAAGCCGAACCCGACGACACCGCGATGTCGGCCGACGGGCGGTATCGGGTCGACGCGGTACGACATCGCGGGGCCCACCCACACCGGAATCCCAGCGATCGAACCCGAACTCGTGTGGTGGGCGTGACCGCACAGGATCATGCCTACATCAGATCCAGCGAGAACGGCCTCGAGATGCTCTGAGTGCTGCAGCCGAAGAGAATTGACCGAAGTGACCGGTGACGGGATCGGTGGGTGATGCAGCACCAGGATCGTGCCGCCGGGTGCCGGCTCGGCAAGAACGTCGGTCAGCCACGACAGCTGGCTCGGCTCGAGCCGGCCGTCGTGTCTCCCAGCCGTCGTGCTGTCCAGAACGACGATTCGGACTCCACCGATGTCGAAGACGGAATCCACGGAATCCACGGAATTGACGGGGCCGTCGGGCGACGGCGGCGCGATCAATTCGTGTACGAACGCTTCGCGATCGTCGTGATTGCCCATTGCATAGATCACGACGGCACCGAGAGCGTCGGCGGCGGGAACGACCGCCTCGCGCAACCGGCGGTATGCCTCCGGGTCACCATCGTCGGTGAGATCTCCCGAGAGAACCAGGGCGTCGATGCGCTGCCCCGAGTTCACCAGTCGGTCGAGGACCGTGTGCAGGTTGGCGAGCGTGTCGACGACACCGTGCACCGTCTCACCCTCTCTGCGAATGTGTGTGTCCGTCAACTGAATGACGGTGAAATCAGGTCCAGCCATCTCGTGTCCTTTTCTTGGGCGGCTTCGGCAGGTGGGCGACGGTCTACTGAGCAGGGAGAAGAGCTGTGCCCTGATCGCGGGCGGCCTCCAGTGTCGGACCCGGATCCGCACCCTGATAGACGATCGACTCGACGGTGTCCATCATTCCGTCACGGATCTGCAGATAGTTGTTGCCGGGCATGGAGACCCACGGCTCCATCGACTCCAGCTGCTTCAGGTTCGGCCCGATCAGCGGGCTCTTCGATGCCCAATCCTGAAGCCCCTCGGGATCGTCGACGAGCCCGGTGCGCAGCGGAAGGTAGCCGATGCCCTGCGAAATTGTGGTGTAGGACTCCTCGCTGGTCAAGAACTTCATGAGTTCCCAGGACGCACGCTGCTTAGCGGGGTCGGATGCGAACGTGAACAGCGACGCACCCGAGTTGGTGGGAACGACAGGCTTGTCACCGAAGGACGGCATCGTGGTCGCACGCAGATCCCATTTGTCCTTGGCGCCCTTGGTGAACGTCCCTTGTATAGCGCTGGTTTCGAGAATCATCCCCATGTCGCCGCGAGCGAAGGCCTCGTATCCCTGCTGCTGACTCAATACCGGCGTCGCTCCGTCGGCGACCAGTTTCTGCGCCATCGTCGTAGCTTCGACGGCCGCCTCGTCGGCGAATTCGAGAGACGTCCGATCCTCCGAGATGACGCGTCCGCCGTTCGATCGGACCAAACTCTGGTAGCACCAGTCCTTCGCGGACTTGGTGAGGCAGTCGAGGTACACCCCGCCCTTGCCGGTCCGGTCGGCAATGGTCTTCGCCGCCTCGCCAACCTCCTCCCAGGTCGAGGGCGGATCGGCAGGATCGATACCGGCCTGCTCGAAGAGTGTTGCGTTGTAGTAGAAGACGGGCGTGGAGAACACGAACGGGATGCCGTACGTGGTCCCGTCCCAGTCTGCGAGCGTGCGTGCGGTGGGTGCGTAGGCGTGCTTCGTTCCGTCGAAGTTCTTCTGAACCTCGTCCTTGCCGAAGAGTTCGTCGAGGGATCGTGCTCCCAGCTGGTTGATGGTGAAGTCCAGGTCGCTGAACCCGAGCTGTGCAATGTCCGGGGGTGCGCCCGCGACGGTCTGGTTCTGAATGCTCGACACAGTGTCCGTTGCGGGGTTGGGGCTGTTGCCTTGCGGCTTCTGCGCTGTGACGGTGATGTTCGGATGCTGCTTTTCGAATTCGCCGATCAGGGTGTTGAACGTGTCGGTCCACGCACCTGCCAGACCGTAGTTGTAGCTCTCGAAGACAATCGAGACCTGTTGGTCGTCGGTCAGTTCGGGCACCGGTTGGGAAGCAGATGTGGTCTCCGTCGTCGTCGTGCTGCCGAGACCGCCACACGCAGTCAGTACGAGTGCGCTCGTCATGAGCGCACCCATGCCGAGAAGGGTTCTTTTCATTGTTGCTCCTGGTGAGAGTGGGTACGGAAGGAATCGGGATCTAGGAAGTGAAGACTGGGATACCCGTCTGCCGGGCGGTGACATCGGTGTCTGCAACTGCGGTGTCGGCAACCGCGTCCTCGGGCTGCCAGACCAACCGGCGCCCGGTGTCGCGATCGAACAGATGAAGGTCGAACTTATCCAGGCCGAGGTGGACCGTATCGCCGGGTCGTACGCCGGCAGGCCGGGACACTCTGGCGCACAGGGCATTAGGCCCCACACGTACATGAACGAGTTCTTCGCTCCCGAGGTTCTCCACGGTGGCGACCGTGGCCGGGGTGCCGACGCCGTCGTGGCGGAGAACGATACGTTCTGGGCGAACGCCGATGGTCACACTGCGAGCAGCGACTTCGTCGGCCGAGATGCCCAGTGGCACCGAAAGATCGACTGCCTCCGCGTATAGTTCGCCGCCTCGGCTCACCACGTCGGCCGCCAGGAGATTCATCGGCGGCGCTCCGAGGAAGCCTGCCACGAACGTGGACCGAGGGGTGTCGTAGAGCTCGGTCGGAGTGCCCACTTGCTCGACGCGCCCGTCGTTCATCAACGCGATCCGAGACGCCATCGTCATGGCTTCGACCTGGTCGTGGGTGACATACAGGAAGGTGGTGCCGATCCTTCTGTGCAGTTCGATGAGTTCGGTACGCGTCGCGCTCCGCAGTTGTGCGTCCAGATTGGACAGGGGTTCGTCCATCAGGAATGCGCCCGGTTCACGAACCATCGCTCGCGCCAATGCAACTCGCTGCCGTTGCCCGCCGGACAATTCGGCCGGACGCCGCGCGAGTAGTGGGGTCAGATCGAGGATCGACGCCACCTTCGCCACGTTGTCAGCGATGGATTGTCGCGATAGCTTGCGGGTGCGCAACGGAAATCCGATGTTCTTGGCAACGGTCAGATGGGGGTACAGCGCGTAACTCTGGAAGACCATCGCAAGATCTCGTCCACGTGGGGGTGCCGAGGTGATGTCGTTGTCGTCGAGCAAAATTTGCCCCGACGTCGGTTGGGTCAGGCCGGCCACCATTCGCAGGAGGGTGGACTTGCCGCACCCGCTCGGCCCTAGAAGGACCATGAATTCGCCGTCCGCGATGTCGAGACTGACGTCGTGAATCGCATGGGTGGTACCGAACTTCTTCGATATCGATTGGAGTTGGATTCGACTCACTGTGTGTCTCCTTGCCGTGCACGTGATCCGTGGGAACATGCCAACACGCCGTTGTGTACTCGAGGTGAACACCGGCCGCCGCGGTCCTGTGCCGGGAGCAATGACGATGCGTGGACCTGGGCCGATAGAATCTTCGGTTGCGTGCGATCGCCGTCACCCGATCGCCGAGAGCAGTTGATTCCGGCGGTGGCCAGCCAGGATAGGCGTATTTTATCGCCGGCGACCGAAAGTGTCTTCGCTCGACAACAATTCGTATTCTGAGCATACGATCTTCGAGTGACTTCGGATAGTGACATCTCCCGAACCGATATTCCCGCAAACCGGCCCGAACTCCGCCGGCGGGCCCTCCTGCGGGGCATCTGCGCGGTGACGTTCATCGTCTACCTCGACACCAGCATCGCTCCGGTAGCGATTCCGACCATCGCAGACCGCCTGGATGGCGGAGACACTGCGGCGCAATGGATTCTGGACGCGTACACACTGGCATTCGCGTGCCTGCTGTTGTCGGGCGGGCTGCTCGGCGACCGATTCGGCACTCGGCGCATGTTGCTCGGTGGCACCGGCGCGTTCGGGCTCGCATCGATCGTCTGCGCCCTCGCGCCGACCATGAGCGTGCTGATCACGGGTCGCGCCTTGCAGGGCGTGTGCGCGGCGGTCATCGTTCCCCTGTCCGTCGCGGCGTTGACCACGCACTTTCCCCGCCCTACGGCCCGGGCGAAGGCCATCGGTCTGTGGGGTGGCACCGCGGGGGTTGCGCTTGCACTGGGACCGCTGGTCGGTGGGGTGCTGGTGTCGTCGGCGGGATGGCAGTCGTTGTTCTGGATCAATGTTCCCATCGCGGTGTTCGCGTGGGGTGCCTTGCGGATTTCTCTGCGCCACAAGGAAAAGCCGCGTAGCGGTGGTATCGACGTCCTCGGCCAGGCCTTCTTCGTAGCGGCAGGTGTCGGCGCCACACTCGCGCTGGTCGAGGGCCCGCATCGCGGCTGGGCGGATCCGTTCGTGCTGGTGACCTTCGGGGTTGCGGCGCTCTCTGCGGCGGCGTTCGTGGTGTGGGAGCGCCGCACCGAGTTGCCGATGTTGCCGCCGGGACTGCTCCGCATCCCCGAAGTTCTCGCTGCATGTGCAGTCAATTTCCTCGGATTGTTCGGCCTCTACGGCGTGCTGTTCATCCTGACGCTGTACTTGCAGGGGGAGCGAGGCCTCAGTCCGATCGCGACGGGCCTGCAATTCCTCCCGCTCTTCGGCGCAATGGGAATCGGATCGCTGAGTGCGTCGTACATCGTCGGTCGGCTCGGTACCCGTCCGACGATGTTGCTCGGGCTCGGCTCGATCTGCGCCGGGATGCTGGGCCTGTTGTCGATCCCGGCGGGCGCACCGTTCGCCGTCTACGGAGTCGCTCTCGCCTTGCTCGGGATCGGCATACCGCTCTCCGGCGGTGTCGTCGCGATTGCCGCGATGATGAACGCGGTTCCGGCGGAGTCGGTGGGTGCCGCATCTGGCGCAATGAATACGTTCCGGCAGTTCGGCGCCGTGTTCGGCGTTGCCGCTGCGGCCATCGCGTCGCCGCGCGTGGGGGACGAGGTCACGTCGATGTCGACGACATTCGTCATCGCTGCGGTGGGAGCCCTGGCGGGTGCGGTCCTGACGGCCGTCGTGCTGCGGCTGTCAGGACCGCGCGAATGAAAGATCAGGAAGCGGTTGTCGCGACGCCCGCCCGAATCCACTCGGACGCGACCCGAGCGATCACCGGTGAATCCTTGATCCACTCGAAGTGATCGCGGTGGGTGACCGGGGAATCACCGTCGATGTGCCACCGGGACACCGCGGCCGCCTTCATCTTCGATTCCAGGAAGTCGACATTCGATTTGGGACCCAGATGGTCGTCGGCGAGCGAGATGGCCAGGACCCGGGTAGTCATCTCCGCAAGCAAGCGGTCGTAGTCACGGGACGTTCCGGTGGGTCGGTAGTGACTGGTCAGGGAGTGCCGCGACCAATCGACCATGACGCGCCCGGCCATGGCCCCCGGAATCAGGACGCCGCCCGGCCAGTGTCCTTTGACCCGTGCGACCAAGCCGATCCACTGGATGTCGCGCAGCGCCTCGAACCACCGTCGGATACCGAATGCGCGCCAGTAGACCGTCCCGGTGCCGATGACCGTGACACTGTCGACCACTCCCGGTTCGGCCGCCGCATAGAGCAACGACAACTGACCGCCGAGACTGTGTCCGAACAGGTGCAGCTCACTGTCCGGAAACTGTTCTTTCACCGCCGCGGTCACGGCGGGAAGATCGGTTTCGAGCATCTCGCGGTAGCCGAAGTTCGGCTGATCGAGCAGTGCCGGTGTGCTTTCACCCTGTCCGCGAAGATCGCACAGGGCGACCGACACTCCCTGTGCATTCAGGGCTTTGGCGAGATGCATGTAGTGCTTGGCCTTCATGACCATGGCCGGGAGGATGAGAACCACCGGAGCCGACGGGTCTGCTGCCGGCACCAATCGAACCGTGAACGTGATTCCGCCCGCGACCTCGACGGGCAGAGATTCGAGCAATGAGTATTCGGAGGGGCGCCGGGCCGGCGTCTCCTTCTCGGCACCCTGGGGGCCGCTCGGTGTTCCCGAGGTTGTGGACATCGGTTAGACCTGCCCGTCGGAGACGACGACGTCGCACACGTAGTCGAAGGTGAACTTGGCGACGGTGACGTCGTCGTCGTTCACCATCAGCGCTTTGCCGGTGAGCTCGAAGCGTGCGTCGGACTGGGCGGCGAGGATGGCTCGCATCTCCCGCTCGTCGACGGTTGCGATCGCACGGATATTTCCCGAGGCGGGCTTGCGATACGTCGAGCTCGCCGAGCGCACGACGAGACTCTCGACGACGTACAGCCTCGTTGCGGCGGCACCGACGAACGCTGCAGCTCCAGCGATATCTGCTGCGGTGAACAGCGCGCCCGCGTGGACGGTGTTCATGTGGTTGACCACGTGAGGTTCGCGCGGAATCTCGACGACGGCTCGATCGGGGCCGATCTCGGTGACAATGGTCCCTACGTGTTTTCCGAACGGCACGAGGGAATTGGACACCGATCGAAGGTGCTCGTAATCGGGTGCACCGCCGTCGATGTAACCGAACGCTGCTGCGAAAAGTCCGACCCGATGGCCTGTGGTGGACGTGGAAGTCGAAGTGGACACGATGAGCTCCGTTCTGTTGTGTGTGAAGAAGTGGGTCAGCGGAAGGGGCGCAGCACTCGGCGGGCTATGGACCACCGCAGGACCTCCGACGGGCCCTCGTAGATGCGAAACGCGCGTGCCTCGACGAGGAACCGGGCGACGAGGTGGTCCTCGCAGACGCCGAGGCCTCCGTGGAGCTGGACCGACCGATCGAGAACTCGCCACACGGCCTCCGAAACGAAAGTCTTTGCGATGGAGGCGCTGTGGCGGGCGCTGGAGGAATCGGCACCCTCGGTGTCGATGATCTCCGCAGCTCGGCGAATCAGACCGCGTGACGCTTCGATGTCGATCTCGCTGTCGGCGACATGGGCCTGTGCCATTCCATGGTCGGCGATGGGGACGCCGAACGATGAGCGACCGACGATGTGGCGGGCGGCCATTTCGTGGGCACGCACGGCCAGGCCGAGCCAGTTCATGCAGAAGACCAAGCGGGACGGTGCGAGCCGCACCCCGGCGTAGAGCATGCCTTTCCCTTCTTCGCCGAGTACGGCGTCGGCGGGGACCTCGCATTCGGTGAACTGCATCTCGCAGTGCCCACCCGGAATGCTGTGGTCGAGCGTCGGCATGCGCCGTCCGACGTGCAGACCCGGGTTGTTCTGGTCGACCATGAACATCGTGGGACCGTTCGGGGTGACTGCCATGACGATGGTGAAGGCCGCGCCGTCGGCTCCCGTGGTGAAGTGTTTGGCACCGTCGATCACCCAGCCCGAATCGGAGCGGCGCGCCGTGGTCCGCAACATCGACGGATCAGAGCCGGTCCCGGGGGCGGGTTCGGTCATCGCGATGGACGAGCGGACGTCTCCGGACGCCAGAGGGGCCAAATAGCGTGCGTGCTGTTCTGGCGTGCCGGCGTGCTTCAACAAATGGATATTGCCGTCGTCGGGCGCCGACGCATTGACCGACAACGGCCCCAGTAGGCTCGCGCCCGACGCCTCGAGGACGCGGGCCTGAGTACGCGTGGACAGCTGCAGGCCGCCGTACTCGGTATCCGACAGGGGGCCGAAGACACCGGCGTCCTTCGCCTTACGCTGTAATTCGAGACGCATCTCGTCGTCGACTACGCGGCCCTCGACGATGACCTCTCGCTCGACGGGCAGAACGTGTTCCTGCACGAAGGCCGCGGTCCTGGCGACCAGCAGGTCGACTGTCTCGGGGGTATCGAATCTTTGGATGCGATCGATGTCTCGTTCGACGGTTGTCATGGCGTCAAGTGTCGGGCGGCGGGTCGTGCGAGCGGGGCCGCGATAGGCGACGCCGATCGCACGACATCAATGGGGCCCACGGCGTGCGAGGGTCACGATGTTCGCCCAGCCTGGGGTGTGCGAGACGTCCACGACCGAAGGAGCAAGAGTGTTGGAAGCCGGTATGTTCACAGTGGTCGTCGTCGGACGTTCGGATGTCGCTGCGGACGTGATCGCACTCGAACTCGCGTTACCCGACGACGGTGACCTGCCCGGGTGGAATGCAGGCGCGCACGTGGATATCGGTGTCGGCGGTGATGACGTCCGGCAGTACTCCCTGTGTGGCTCGACAACGGAGAGGACTCGGTGGCGCATCGGGGTGCTGCGCGAGCCGAACGGGCGCGGTGGGTCGGCCTACCTCCACGACCGTGCACAGATCGGATGCACCCTCCAAGTCTCGTTGCCGCGCAACAATTTTCCCCTCGTCGACGCTTCAGCGTACGTGTTCGTAGCGGGTGGGATCGGAATCACCCCGATACTCCCGATGATCGCCGCCGCCGAGTGTGCAGGTGCGCAGTGGCAGCTGTACTACGGGGGGCGCACCCGCGCCTCCATGGCGTTCGTCGACGAACTCGCCGCGCATGGAGACAAAGTTGCGATACTCCCGCAGGACGAAGCAGGGCTGCTGCCGCTCGCCGACATCGCTCGGACCGCCGGTGCCGAGACCTGCGTCTACTGCTGCGGACCGGAGCCGTTGCTCGCGGCGGCAGAACAACACGGTAAGGGTGCCCTGCACGTGGAACGGTTCGCACCGCGTCCCATTGTCGTCGAGGAGCCGGACTCAGCATTCGATGTACGTATCGTCAGCACGGGCGACGTCATCCGAGTCGGCCCGGACCAGGCGCTGGTGGACGCACTCGAACGCGCAGGCGTCTCGGTCGTTACCTCCTGCCGAGAAGGGACCTGCTCGAGTTGCGAGACAAAGGTGCTGAGCGGGAGCCCGATTCACCGCGACTCCGTTCTGAGCGACGACGAACGTGAGCGGAGCGAATCGATGATGGTGTGCGTCTCGAGGGCCGCTGTGTCACCGGTCCTCGAGCTGGATCTCTAGACGAACTCGCCCCGCAGGTAGCGGGCCTTGGCGTTGGCTCGCATTAACTTGCCGCTGCTGGTCTTCTGCAGTCGCTTGTCCGTCATCACCAGCTCACCCACCGTGAGTCCTTGCTCGCGAGTCACTGCCTCCCTCACCGCAGACGGACTCACGTCGTGATCAGCTGTGGTCTCCGCAGCAATCACTAACTTTTCGATCCCGTGGGAGTCGGCAATCGCGAATGCCGCGCATGTCAGGGACTTCGGCCCCTCGACGTGGATCCGCACGGTGTTCTCGATGTCATGCGGGTAATAGTTCTTCCCTCGAACGATGATGTCGTCCCTGATGCGTCCGACCACCTACAGTTCACCATCGACGACCGCGCCGAGGTCACTTGTATACAGTTCCTTCCCGATCTCGCTACGGCCCCAGTAACCGGGGCTCAGTCGTGGACCGGAAACACGTATCTCGCCGATCATGTTGTCCGCAAGCGACTCGGCTGAGTTGGGATCCGCTATTCGGACGTATCCGTCGGTGGCTTGCGCGGACAGCAAGGCTCGCGGGAAGAAACGCTCCCACGGTCGTGGGCGGATACGAAATATGGTCTCGATCGATCTTCGAGGAGCTGCGGCAAACGGTCGTAGTGAGCCCGGGCACCTGGAGGGTGACCTCGTGTTCGGAATCCGCCCGTCAGCGGTCGCGAGGCTGGTGGATCGGCAATCACGCGTCACTCATGTGGTGGCATTGCCGGGCGGGTACCGGGCCGAGACGGTAGAGGACGCTTTGATCACTTACCTGAGCAGGTTGGCTGCGCACCTACGTCGTTCGCTGACCTGGGATCGGGGACGAGAAATGGCCGAACGCGAGCGCATCACCGCAACCCTCGACATGCCCGTCTACTTCTGCGCCCCGCACCTTCCGTGGCAACGCGGGACGAACGAAAACGCGAACGGATTGCTGCGGCAGTACCTGCGCAAGAACGCTGACCTGCGCAGTTTCAGTCAAGATGACCTGAATATGATCGCGGCCAAACTCAACGATCGACCTCGGCGCGTGCTCGATTGGGACAGCCCACGCCGGCGAGAGGAACGGGTACTCGGTTCCTGCGCAACCGGATAGCGAAGCCGGCCGCCGCTGACGGTTGGCATGATGGGGCATGGCTGCCACCGGACTTCCCGAACTCGATGTCGCGCGGGTCGTGAAGTATTGCGCGAGTAAGGTTCCCGATCGTCTGCGTCATGAGATTTGGGTCGAATGCGACATCGCACCCCGTCATCTGAAGATCTGCGAATGCCGGCCGCCGTGGCGGGAGGACCTCGGCCCTGAGTGGACGCGTTTCCCGATCGCCCGGCTGCATTTCAGCGGGGCCGAGTGGTGCGGACTGCCGAAAGACCCTGTCACTGCGAGTAGGTGCCCACGGTCTGGGCGAAGGTCATCATCAGTTCGTGAGCCCAGAGCTCACGAGTGCTGTGTGGGCGCTCGACATCCGCATCCGTAAAAGAACTGCCCCGCAGGTACAAAGACTCTACGCACTGGATCGGCCGTCCCCGACACTGATGACGGGTAGTCGATCGGCTACCCGGCGCCCCGATATCGCACCGCGTCCACATCGTGCGTTGGTACAGAACGGAATGTCGACTATGCAGGAACAGGGAAATTCAGTAAACGGATCCACGGGCGCCGCTCCTCCGACGAACAGCTTCCAGGTTCAGGGAGCTGAGGTAGCTGATGCGGTGAAGAAGCTGCTACATGATGGCAACGTCCGACGAATTGTGGTGAAAAACGACCATGACCAAACCATTTTCGAGATTCCGGTCACGGTTGGCGTCGTGGTAGCCATAGCGGCACCTGTTCTGGTCGCAGTTGCTGCCGTCGCCGCTGTGGTGAAGGACTGTCGAATCGAGGTTCATCGCGCGACCGAAGAGGTGCCGGTCCCCTGACAGCGTTGCCGATGACCACAGACCCTGTCCGCTCCCTCAGTTCATTCCGCCGACGAAGGAACCCATATGCGTAGGCTTGCAGCAACTGCGGGAGCCGAGGGGATGCGCGATCGCGGTCCGAAATTTCACGTGAGTGCCGGAGATGGGGAACGCGAGGCGGCGGCCTGTGCGATTGTTACATGGCCCGGAACGATCTGCACCGCACCGTCAGCGTCTGCGCAACCGAATTCTGGTAGGCCGTGATGAGCCACACGATCGAAGTTCGAGAGCTCAGCAAGAGTTACGGCGACAAGCTTGTGATCGACAACCTGTCTTTCGACGTCGAATCCGGTTCAGTGACAGGGTTTCTCGGGCCGAACGGGTCGGGCAAGTCCACCACGATGCGATTGATCGTCGGGCTCGACCACCCAAGTCATGGACATGCCCACATCAACGGCGTGAACTATACCCAGCTCCGTCAGCCCTTGCGTGAAGTTGGCGCACTCCTGGATTCCGAGGCTGTTCACCCAGGTCGATCGGCGTACAATCATCTGCTCTATCTCGCTCAAACACAGTCTATTTCGAGGCACCGTATCGATGAGGTCCTCGATCTCGTCGGCCTCCGTGACGTCAAGGGAGAACGTGCGGGTTCCTTTTCGCTCGGTATGCGCAAGCGTTTGGGAATCGCAGCAGCACTCTTGGGGGATCCGACGACCTTCATCATGGATGAACCGATCAACGGATTGGATCCAGACGGCATCTTCTGGATGCGCTCCATGATGAGGCACCTCGCAAGCGAGGGAAGAACTGTGTTCGTCTCCAGCCATCTCATGGGCGAAATGGCGCAAACCGCTGACAACCTGGTCGTGATCGATCACGGAAAACTGATAGCACAGTGCACCACCAAGGAATTGGTCGCTCGAAGCCGCCACACCTCCGTGTTGGTGAGGTCATCCGATTCGCCGGCACTCGCCGAACGTATCGCCTCGGCCGGGGGGCATACCGGCGCGCGTGATGACGGCGCACTCACCGTGCGTGATATTTCCGCTCAGCGTGTCGGCGAACTCGCCAATCAGCATCACATCGCGATCTACGAGCTGACACCGGAAGTGGCTACGTTGGAGGAAGCGTTCATGAACCTCACCCACCCTGCAATGACGCCCAACGAGCGGTCGCTGGTGCCTCTCGCCACAGGAAGCGCCGCGAGATGAGTATCTCCGCGTTTCATGACGAACCCGCTGCGCCTGCGCAGCACCTCAGCGGCCTGAATTTTGTGGGATTGCTGAAATCGGAGTGGACCAAACTCGTATCGCTCCGGTCGGCGATCTGGTCCCTGTCGCTGCTGGTTGTCGTCACTGTCGGTTTCACTGCGCTGTTCACGTGGTTTACCGTGTCGTACTGGGACAGAGTCGATCCGCTTGCCCAAATGCAGATTGTGGCCGACCCTACTCGCCAGATTCTCGGCGCCGGTTTTCAGCTCGGACAGCTGGCGGTGTGTGTTCTCGGCGTTCTGGTCATGACCAGCGAGTATGCCAGCGGAACGATCAGAGCGAGCCTGCTGGCGGTTCCTGCGCGGATACCTGTATTGGCCGCCAAGTCCGGACTGTTCATGGTTGTGGTCTTCGTGGTCGGCGAGCTCGCGGCCTTTCCGGCGTTCTTTGTCGGATCGGCGGTGATGGGGTCGCGTGTATCGGTGTCGTTGGGTGATCCGGGTGTCCTGCGAGCCGTAGTCGGTGCGGGTCTGTACCTTTCGGTGCTGGGAGTGATGGCGATCGCGATCGGCGCTCTCGTCCGCCACACTGCGGGAGCCGTCACCGGCATCATCGGTTTCGTTCTCGTTTTGGCGCCCCTGGCTCAGCTGCTGCCCGGCAGTATCGGACAACACGTCCACGCCTATTTACCCTCTCAGGCCGGGAGCTTGATCGCCTCACCGAAGCAAGCCCCCGGAGATCTGCTCTCGGCATGGCAAGGTTTCGGCGTCGCGGTGATCTGGACAGTACTCTTGATCGGCTTCGCCGGTTACATGCTCAGACGTCGAGACGCGTAGGCCGCACCTAAAACGGGTGTCGAACCGATTCGAAGACAAAACAATTGAGGCTTCCGTGACGACCATCGACCACTGTCCTGCACATATGCTGCCAATCGTTGTGACTACTGTATTCGCCGCCGACCCAGAAGTGCTCCACCCGCTGGTCTGGTCGAGTGCTGCTTTCGCGGTAATCGGTGCAGTCGCGGATCCGACTACCACCTATGCAGAGGCGCGGCCGAAAGTCGCGTCGACGACAGCGGGGTGCACAGGCGAGTTAAGTGCCCGAGGGGCCTGTAGCGAAACCAGCCGCGTCTCGGCTGGGCAGCACGAGGATGTGGGCGCGGAATGAACGAGGCTGTGGAATCGATCGGCGGTGCTGGTCTCATTGCTTTTCACATACTTGCATCGAGGCCGTTGCGTCGGTGGAGAACTGGCTGGGGTGCGACGGCATCGGAGATCGCAGAGACGCTTCCCGGCGATGAGTTCGTCCCGAACGCGGCATGGTCGTACACACACGCGATCACTGTCGATTCCGCGGCAGATCAGTTGTGGCCGTGGATGATTCAAATAGGCCAACAACGTGCGGGTTTCTACAGCTATCGCGGACTGGAGAACATGGTGGGATGTAACATCACGAGTGCGGCAGGTATCAATCCCGACTTCCAACTCCTCGAAGTGGGTGACAAGGTAGTTCTGCACCCGAAATCACCCCCTCTGACCGTGACGATGATCAAGCGCGGCACGACAATGGTTCTTCTCGGCGAAGGCCCAGACATATCCGACCATGCTCTGTGGTCGTTCCATCTACGTCCCATAACCTCGGACAGAACACGACTGATCGAGCGGGGGAGATACTCACATGGACAGTCATTGACCAGCCGCCTTGCTTTCGGATGCTCGATCATCGAACCGGTAGGTTTCGTGATGAGCAGGAAAATGTTGCACACACTCCGCGCGAACGCCGAAGCGATGGCACGCTAGATCGAGCCCGCTGCTCAGCTGGCGCGGCCCTCGAACCTGTCGACGAGACGACATAGCAGGCAGGGCGCCGTCAGAGAGAGTGCCCTGCAGACTTGTCGCTGGCCTGACACCATCTATGGCAAGTGACCGGCCAGTGGCGGTGTCGACGGCTTTCCGGTTGCGAATCATGCGACGGTGGTTACCCGCGGAAGCGGGCAGCGATCACCTCGCGTGGGAACTGCGTCGGGCTCGGATACGCGATGACGATTCTGATTCCGTCCGGGTCGCGTCCGTCGAGGAGCGTCAGTCCGTCGGACGTCGAGACCGATGCCGACGGGTCGTGCACGCGCATTCGTTCCGCTATCTGTGTGAACTCGTCTTCGGTGTCGGTGGACCACATGATGTAGAGGACTCCGGTGACGCCGGCATCGACTGGACGAAATGCAGACTTCGCGTGCATGTAGATCTGAAATCCGTCAGGGGTCAGGAGCAACGCCGAGTCCGGCGTGCGCAGGCCCGTAGTGCAGGAGAACACATCACGATAGAACTGCACAGAACGATCCAAGTCGCGTACATGCATCATCGACGACGACACCTTCACCTCGGTCCCCTTCCTCGGACATGATCCACCAGCGGCAACTGCGGGCCACTGTCCTGTGTGAACCTTCCCTCGTCTCGCACCTGAGGACGTGAACACAGATTCTTTGCTTCGCCAACGGTGACCGAAAAAAATTGTGGCTCAATGTTTTTCGGATCGGCACCAAATGGACTGTCGCGCTTCCGCTCCGCGACGGCTCTCACCGCAACCCAGCGATATCGCGATCGTAGACACCGGTGAGCGCCTTCGTAGGGTGGGCCAGTGCGTGGGTAAACGGATTGTGTCGCATGGCATGGGCGCTCGCACGCCAACGGGGTGTGGGAGATGTCCATCCGGGATTCCTCATCGCCGTACTGTCGTTCATCGCGTGACCGCCGTGTTTGTCCAGTGTGCTCGGTTGCTGCTTAAGTCGAGTAGGGCCGAAAGACCGCCATGGACACATACGCCCGGAAGTGCACCGCGGTTCCGGTGAAACACCGATGTCGGCACCGCCACACCAGTGGCAACATGCATGGCCGCACCGCCGAAGCAGCGGTGCACCTCATCGCTCTTACGGTGATGCCAGTGCTCTCCTGCGGTGATTCCAGCGAGAGATTCGACGATAGGCAGTGCGGAAATGGGAATCATCGGTAAATGGGCGGCCATGACTGCAGGAAATCAGGGGCCCAAACATTTTTGGGGTGTTCAGAATTCGGGGTCCTTCGACCTGCCGGGGTGACCTCTGACCCTACTTGAGCTGTGCTTGGTCGCGGGAGCATCAGTAGGTGCGGCGCCGAGATCGACTGTCGGCTTTTCGAGTCCACCCCAATCTGAGGATGATCGCGATGAGAGCAGCAGTAGTGACAGAGTTCGGAGCACCCCTGGTCGTCCAGGACATTGCGATCCCAACGCCTGGACCGGACCAAGTTCTGATCAAGATCGAAGCCTGCGGACTGTGCCACACCGATATACACGCAGCGAAGGGCGACTGGCCCGCCAAACCCACCGTCCCCTTCGTGCCCGGTCACGAAGGTATCGGAGTGATCGAAGCGGCAGGAGAGAACGTTTCCCACGATCGTATCGGTCAACGTGTCGCGATCGCATGGCTCGGTTCCGCGTGCGGTGAGTGCGACCACTGTGTCTCCGGATGGGAGACACTGTGCGAGAAGCAGCAGAACAGCGGATACTCCATCGACGGTGCTTACGCCGAATATGCTGTGGCGCAAGCACAGTACGTAGTTCGTGTTCCCGATTCGATCTCGTCGTTCGATGCTGCCCCGCTCACCTGCGCGGGTGTGACCACGTACAAGGCGGTCAAGGTCGGTGGGGTGAGGCCGGCGCAACGTGTCGCGATCTTCGGTGTCGGCGGCTTGGGGCACATGGCAGTTCAATACGCCAGGATCGCCGGAGGTTTTGTCACCGCGATCGACATCGAGGACGACAAGCTCGAGCTCGCCGCAACATTGGGGGCGGACCACACTGTCAACTCACTGACCGAAGACCCCGTCGAAGCGATCCAGAAGCTTGGCGGTGCGGATGTCGCGATCGTGTTGGCGGTCGTTCCGAGCGTCTTCGACCAAGCGTTCCGCTCACTTCGGCGCGGAGGCCGACTGGTCTGTGTCTCGATGCCTGCGCATGGTGTGTTTCCGATCCCGATCTTCGACACCGTCGTCGGGGGTATCTCCGTTCTGGGATCGATAGTCGGCACACGTGAGGATCTGCGCGAGGTGTTCGAGCTTCATGCCGCCGGAAAAACCGCCGTATCTGCAGTTTCGCGCAAACTCGACGATGTTAACGAATGCTTCGACGACATTCTTGCTGGCCGTGTCACTGCGCGCTTGGTGTTCGAATTCTAGTGACGGTGAAACGATTCGGACGATTCACCTTGCTGACTAGCAGCAGGGAGCTATGAATGAGCGCCGTACCGGGAGCGATTGCCAGGTTGGCACGAGTAGCAACATGATTCCGGTAGAAGGGCACTGCCACGGTGCTGAACGCGACAAACTGGGAGGATGTGGAATGACCACTGCGGTGTTGTCGTACAAGAAGGTCACCGCTTCGCGGTCGAGGTCATCAACGACTGTGTGTGGCTGTACTTCCGGTTCCCACTCAGTTTCCGTGAGGTCGAGGAACTGCTGCTCGAAGGCGGTGTGGTGGTCAGCTACGAGACGATTCGGCGGTGGTGCGCCAAGTTCGGGCAGGCCTACGCCGACCAGCTGCGCCGACGGCGTGTCCGGACCGGTGACAAGTGGTATCTCGACGAGGTCTTCATCCGGATCAATGGCCGGCAACACTATCTCTGGCGCGCGGTCGACCAGCACGGCAACGTACTCGACGTGTTGATCCAGTCGCGGCGAAACGGGAACGCCGCCAAGCGATTCTTCCGCCGACTACTCAAAAGTTTGGAGTATGTGCCGCGTGTGATCGTCACCGACAATCTCGCCGGCTACCAGGTGGCGCACCCGAGATGCTGGCCTCGATCGAGCATCGCCGGTCGAAGTACTTGAACAATCGAGCCCAGAACTCGCGTCAACCCGCCAGGCAGCGAGAACATGCGATGGAACGCTTCACATCGCCCGGGCACGCGCAACGATTCCTGTCTGCCTTCGACGGCATCTCACCTCATCTCCGACCCCACCGGCACAGAATCCCGGCACCCGAGTGGCGTACCGAGATGGCCGGCCGCTTCGCGGTCCGGCGGGAAGTCACCACGACCGATATTGCTGCATGAAAGGAGAACTACCCGAGGGTGTTCCGTAGCAACATCTCAACAATCAACTGTGCCGCTAAACTTTTCAATCAACGTGACACTGCCGGTCGGGCATGGAGGGGGGTCGTCAGGCAAGAACTGCTTGACCGCGATCCATGCGTAGAGGCACGCGTCGAAGCCGGGGACGGATCGTGGCTGCATCTCGTGTCGGGCCGTTCGGCTCTAGCGGCACCGGCCGGCCAGCTCGACACTGGAGATCGCCAGGACGAACCAGCAGAGGAGTCCCCCATGCACGTCGATGATCCCGTCGTTGTCGGAGTCGACGGTTCGAAATCGGGCCTCGATGCGGTTCGATGGGCGGCACGCGAGGCTGCACTCCGTGCCGTCCCGCTGTTGGTGGCAACGTCGGTCATCGCGCGCTCGGGCACTTTCGGTGATGCGATCAATCTGTCTGCGGGGGCTTTCACAGATCTTGAAGCGATGGGTAAGCAGCGCCTCGAGCTCGCGGCTGAGATCGCCTCGAAAGTCGCCGACGGCGCTCCTCTGATGGTCCGTACGACGCTACTCACAGGGACACCGGCCGCGGTATTGCTCGAGTTGGCGAAGACAGCTCGCATGCTCGTCGTCGGGTCTCGCGGACTCGGCGAGTTCACCGGTGGCCTCATCGGCTCGGTGAGCACGGCCGTGGCTGCCCATGCACAGTGTCCGGTCGTGGTGGTCCGGGGAATGCCGGATTCGTTCGACGCCGATCTCGGCGGACCTGTCGTTGTGGGAGTCGATGGTTCCCCGCGAAGCGAAGCGGCGCTCGGCACAGCGTTCGAAGAAGCTCGGATCCGGCACACGGATCTCGTTGCGGTGCATGCATGGAGCGATTCCGACCTCACCACGGTCTTCGCAACCGATGTGAGCGACCGCGATCTCGGTTGGGCCGAAATCGCTACCGCGGAAGAAGCGGTGCTGTCCGAGTGTTTGGCCGGCTGGCACGAAACATATCCCGACGTGCCGGTGAGGAAAGTCGTTGTTCGTGATCGTCCGGTGCACCACCTCGCTGAGCTGTCACATCATGCGCAGCTGGTGGTCACCGGCAGCCGAGGCCGAGGAGGATTCACTGCGCTCCTGCTCGGGTCGACAAGCCGTGCTCTGCTCCACGCGTCGCACTGTCCACTGATGATTGTCCGCAGTTGATACGCCCTCCCCGAACGACGACAGCGACCGTGCTCATCGTGCGCTGGGGGTGCGCCACCCGGTGCCTTGAACCCGCAAGCGGGGATGGGACGGAACGAATATTCGAATGTCTGTCGTCCACATGCAGCATCAAGCTATGAAGGAGGGATTGCCATGTCGGTGAGCGCGATTGTGGGATATGACGGTTCGCTGAGGGCGAGCGCAGCGATCGATGCCGGGGCGGCGCTGTTTCCCGCAGCGCACGGGTGGATCACACATCTGTGGACCCCACCGTTCGCGAACGCCACGATTCGGCGGCGGCTCCTCGCCCGCGCCCGTAACACCGACGAGTTGACCGAGATGGTGGAGCGAGAGGGCCGACGCGAAGCCGAACGGCTCGTGGCGATGGGGGTCACGCTCGCTCGCGCGGCCGGTTGGGACGCCGAACCGCTGCTGAAACAGACCCTCGGTACGGAAGGCATGTCGATCGCCAAGAGCGCCGAGGAACTCCATGCGGACCTCGTCCTCGTCGGATCTCGCGGGCTCGGTGGCACCCACGCCGTCCTCGGCAGCGTCTCCGACATGGTGGTGCACTACTCCGCCCGGCCTGTCGTTGTTGTCCCTTACCCGGTGCTGGCCTTCGAGCATGATGCGTTAAAGGGTGGGCCCGTAGTTGTGGGTTGGGACGGGTCTGCCGGCGCCGAAACAGCCATCGCAGCAACCACACATCTGTTCCGAGACCGTGAAGTGCTGCCGGTCTGTATCGATGAGGGTGCCACGACGCCGGCAACCCCGATGAGCGTGGATGGCCGAAAAGTCTTACGCGGCGATAGCGAACGTGGTCCTGCGCTCCACGGGCGGGGCGTCGCCGATGCCCTTGTTGCTGTAGCGAATGCCCATGACGCTGCCGTCGTTGTCGTCGGGTCCCGCGGACGCTCCGCCATCCGTGAAATTCTGCTCGGCAGTGTCGCTATGGCTACCTTGCACCGTTGCCATCGGCCGGTCATGGTGGTTCCGAGCACATGGGAGACCCCTATCGGCCGATGAGCGTGCGGGATCGGCATGCCAAACGGGAAATACTCGCGAGGGCGATGCCGCGGCAGGGTTCGAGCTATTCGCTGCATATGCGTGGCGGGCGCACTCACATAGAAATATGAGCGACTGGTGTCTCCGCCTACCTCCTGGCTCCCGAGCCAGGAGGCGATGGTCGGCGTGGTTGTTTGGGGCTTGCCGCGGTCGATGTTGACCACGTCGAATCCTCGGGTCAGGCATACGGTTCCTACGAAACGGTGGCCGGTTTCCTGCTGTCATGGCGATATATGAGTTCATTGCGGATCCTGGTCCGGGCGCTCAGACTCTCCTAGGGTCGCGAAGTGGCGAAGCACGCGTAAGGCGCGCAGGGTAACCCCGCGGTTCGGCGTCCCAGCGCGTGGATAGGTGATGTGTGTCTTGCCTGGGTACTGGGCAGAACCTACCCAGCGGCCATCGGCCCGACGTCGCTTCCGAACGATATCGAGTGCGTCGGTGAGTCGTGGGTCGTGAGTGACACCCGCACTGTGGAGCACGTCAAGACCGCGGAGCACGTCGAAGTGCCATCGAGGAGGTACGTGGAAACGCGTGAACTCCGCACGAATTGGCTCACCATCCGTGCGCCGCTGGTACAGGCGTCTGTCAAGCATCACTTCTGCCGCCGTGTCAATCGCAGCACGGACATCTTCGTTTCGATACGAGAAACCACGGAGAAGGTACTCGGCGAATCCGTCGATGACGCTTGTCGTGCTGTGGACGGATGCCGTTTTCGCACCCGATCGGTTGAATCGGCAGTTGAAGCCGCCGGGGCTCAGTTGCTGGTTCAGCAAGAAATCCACCACGCTGTGCAACGCGAGGGCGTCGGCTCCGAAGTAGCTTGCGTATGCGAGAAACATCCCGTTCATACAGACGTCGGATTCCTTGACCGAGTCCGCGGGGTTGAACCCACCATCCTCACCTATGTGCGCCCTCAGCGCAGTTGCCACAGCGTCGGTGCACATCGGCTCACCCTGGCAAATGGCGAGGTCGCGCAGCTCCAACAACGAGTAGTGAGTGCAGGTCCACTTCGGCTCGTAGAAACCACGCCCCCAACCTCCACGATCTCCGGCCAGGAGAATCATTGCACCGGCGCCCTCCGTTGCGATTCGGGACCGCAAGTCGGGACGAGCTTCGTCCAGTAGATCGCGATAGGTCTGAAACTGTACTGAGACGTCTCCGTCCAGAAGCCACCGCACGACGTCGGCGCTCTGATTTTCCGCGTCTGTGCCCACGCAACCAGCCTAGGGGGTTGCATGCAAGGGCGATCGGCCGCGAGGAAGGACACTCCAGGCAGTGGGTACCGGGGACCAGAAGTACTCGTCATCGGTGAGACCGTCGAGCCGAGCCTTGACCTGATGGTTTCAGTGGAATTCCCACTGCTGGCACAGGGTGCGATTCCAATCGAAATCACTTGTGTCCATGTACTCACTCTGCCCAGCATTCGCTCCTTGTGTCAGGACATTGGGACAGGGTCGAGTGAGTTGTTGTGCCTGAATTGGGTCGTCGCCGACGCGTCCTGTCGGCCCCAATCTCGCGAAAACCCGTAGTAGTTAGAGGCGAAAGACCTCGAAAAGTCGGCGCTGGGGGGCTGATTTCGGTGAAAGATCCGTAGGCTGATGAGAGGCGGGGAAGAGGAGAACAGTTGTGATCTCGGTGTTTCTCGTCGACGACCACGAAGTGGTCAGGCGTGGCCTTGTCGATTTGCTCGACAACGATCCGGATCTGACCGTGATCGGTGAGGCAGGGACGTGTTCACACGCTCTCGCTCGCATCCCGGCGTTGAGGCCGAACGTGGCGGTGCTGGATGTGCGGTTACCAGACGGTGACGGTATCGAGTTGTGCAAGAAGCTGAATGCGACGCTGCCGGAGGTCAAGTGTCTGATTCTCACGTCGTTCACCGAAGACAAAGCGATGCTGGATGCGATTCATGCCGGCGCACACGGCTACATCGTCAAAGACATCACGGGCATGGCGCTGGCGAAGGCTGTCAAGGACGTCGGCAACGGTAAGTCGTTGTTGGACAATCGCGCTGCCGCTGCTCTGATGAGCAAACTCCGGGCCGCCGATGAAGTGGGTGGTGAGTTGAATGCACTGACTGATCAGGAATGCACACTCCTCGCGCTGTTGGGCGAAGGTCTGACCAATCGTCAGATCGCGGGGCGGATGTTTCTGGCCGAAAAGACGGTCAAGAATTACGTGTCGCGGTTGCTGGCCAAGTTGGGTTTGGAGCGTCGAACCCAAGCAGCGGTGTTCGCATCGAAACACGAACTCGAGTTGGAGCGCCGATGATCGCGCCCGACGCGTCAGCGGATGCTGAAGACCCCGCGTCTCGACCGTGCTCTGAGCCTGTCGATGACCGGATCGAACGTAGAAGCGCCGAGACGAGAGGGGGGACCAGCGGGCTCCTGAAGGCGATGTTGGTCGTCGGCTCCGGTCTGGATCTGGAACAGACGCTGCGCTCGATCGTGCATGCCGCCATCGACCTTGTCGGTGCCAGCTACGGCGCGTTGGGGGTCCGCGGGCATGACGGGCAGCTCGCCCAGTTCGTCTACGAGGGCATCGACGAACTCACTCGGGCCCGCATCGGCCCGCTGCCGACCGGTCGTGGGCTTCTCGGATCCATCGTGACCGGTTCGCAGCCCTTGCGACTGACGACGCTGTCTTCGCATCCTTCCTCCGTGGGGTTCCCGCCGCATCATCCGCCGATGAACTCCCTTCTCGGCGTGGCTGTCCGGGTGGGGGAGACCGTGTTCGGGAACCTCTACCTCACCGAAAAACATGGGGGAGGCTCTTTCTCGGAGGATGATCAGGCTGTGGTCGAAGTGCTGGCCTCGGCTGCCGGAGTCGCGATCGAGAACGCGCGACTGTTCGAGGAATCTCGTTCGCGGCAACTCTGGCTCGAGGCTATCCGTGAAATAGGTGAAGCCCTGCTCTCGGGAGTTGCCGTCGAGGACGTGCTACACCTGATCGCGTGGCAAACTCGTCAACTCACCGGTGCTGACCGCACGTTCATTGCCGAACCGGTCGATGCGCTGCGGCCTGACTCCGACTTGGTCGTCACCGTCGCGGACGGCAATTCGCCGGAGGAAATCGTCGGGCTCCTGATACCGGTGGTCGGCTCGGCGATCGGCACATCCTTCCGTACTCGTACGTCCACCCGCGGTGAGCACCTCGAGTTCGACGTCAATCGAGGCTCTCGTGTGCGTTACGGGCCGGCGCTGGTGTCTCCGCTGCGGACACCGGACTCCGTCTCGGGTGTGCTGGTGGCGCTGCGTGAGCACGACACCGAACCGTTCAGCGAACATCAACTTGCTTTCCTGACCACTTTCGCCGATCAGGCAGCTGTCGCGCTTCAGTTGGCACACGCGGCACGGAAGCTACGTGAACTCGATGTGCTCAAAGACCGTGACCGGATCGCACGAGACCTGCACGACAGTGTGATTCAACGTATCTTCGCCGCCGGTCTCTCACTGCAGGTGACAGCGCAGCAGCAAACTTCAGTGGTCACGAAGGCCCGTCTGGCGGCCACAATCGACGATCTTCAAGATGTTGTCCAAGATGTTCGCAACGCCATCTTCGATCTGCAGGGCGGTACTCTCTCAGAGTCGGCGTTGCGAGCGAGAATCCACGACGCCGTCGACGAAATCTCCGCCGATTCGTCCGTACGTACCACCATTCGTGTGCACGGTCCGCTGTCGGTCATCGACCAAAGTCTGGCCGATCATGCTGTGGCCGTCATCCGGGAAGGCGTGAGCAACGCCGTTCGCCATGCATACGCACAGACCGTGCAAATCGCACTCTCTATCGCCGATGACATTCGTATCGACATCAGCGACGACGGCATCGGCATCGCCGACTCGGTCGCCTCGAGCGGACTCGACAACCTCCGTAGTCGCGCCCTCGAATGCGGAGGTTCCCTGACTGTGGGAAAGGCCCCCACAGGCGGTACTTCGTTGGTGTGGACTGTTCCTCTACCGTAACAACGACAGCGAAAACGACGCTCACCCAAAATCGGCCCCGTACCGATACCGCGAACTGTGCGTGGGCCGCCTCGGCCCGCGTGCAGTTAGTTGTGCGGCTATGTGGGCATGTTCCCCTGTGCGTCAGGGGCAGGCGTCGGGTGGGGGTGTTCAGAGGCGGATGGTGATCTGGTTGTTGACCTCGGTCACGTGCGGTGATCCCCATGCTGCCAGCTCGGCTTGATGCTTTTCCGCCCACGAGCGCACGGTGCCGGTGAGTGTGACCGTGTTTCCGGAGACGGTGGCCTCGATGGCTGTCGCGTCCAGTTGTGCGTTGCGGACCAGTGCCTGCGTGATGCGATGTTCGGCATCGGGCGCGGACGGTCGTGCGGTGATGGTGATGGTGTTGGCGACGGAGTTGACGCCGCGTAGATGTTCGACGGCCCGCTTGGCGGCTTGGCGTTGAAAGTCCCAGATCACTTCACCTTGCAGGGTGACATTGTGGTTGTCGATCTTCGCTTTGACGGTGTTGGGGATGTTGGAGGCCCATGTCAGGGCGTGTTCGACGGCTTTGGCGATGTCGGTTTCGGAGACGGACTGTGTGGCGTTCGGATGTATCGAGAGGTCGTCGACCACTGCGGTGACTCCGCGAACTCGTAGTGCGGCGCGTGTGGCGGCCAGGCGTGTGGAGTATTTGTCGACTTCACCGGAGAGGGAAACGGTACCGTCGTCGACTGCCACGCCGATGCCGGCGGAGTCCACCTCTGGGGTCCAGGAGAGCTCGTCTTGGACGGCGGCCTGGATGTCGTGGTCGCTGCTGATCGATGGTGCGGGGCTCATCGCGATTTGTCCTTCCATCGAAGTGATCGGATTCGTGCTTCCTTCACAGTGACGACGTCGGGAGATATCGCGTAGAGGCATTCGGCCTCTATCGCGGAGTCTTCAGCGTTTCAGGGGTTCGAGAAGACCCCGGTAGATGTGGGTGCGATAACAGTTACCCGCAAAACAGGTTTCCAGCTTTCCATTTGATCGTATCGGTGAGGAACCGCGTCGCTGCGCGCGCTGCGAGCTCTTGGATCTGTTCGCGTGCTCGGCGTTCGACAAGCACGGGTATGTAGTCTCTGATCGGTGCGTCGTCGAAACGTGCGTATGCGTATGCCACCGAACTGTCGATTGCTTCGGTGGGCGCATGTGGGAACCTCATGCGCAGTCGCTCAGTGATCCGAACCAGGTGACGTTCTTCGCCGGCGGGGGTCATCTCTTTGACTCTCCTCCGAATACCGTTAAATATCTATCGATTTCGCCAGAGTCTGCTATGCGGGAATCAGTACGCAATCTCGGCGTGGTCCCCTCTGTTCAACCACCCTTCGCTTGCGGTCATCTCGAGGAGTCGACTTCGCACGGCTATCGGGGCCCTCGTGTTGTGTGCTCAACGGGAACGGCGTTCGACTACCGGTAGTCGAATTAGTGAATTTGACTGTCCGACAGTGCTTTCGTTTACAAGTATGGGAGCTGGGTGCACGCTAGACAAAGTTCGTGCCGGTGTGTGTTGTGTGTCAGGTGGTGGGAATCGGGAGTGGTGTTCCGTTGTTCGCGAGGGACGCTGGTGCGGGCGGCGTGGGGTGGGGAGCGGGTGTTTGCGTGGTGCGGCCGAGGTCGGTGGTGGCTCGGGTTTCCTGGGCGAGGAAGTTGCCGAGTTCTCCGATTGCGCTCATCAGGGGTGCAGGGAAGACGATGGTGGTGTTTTTCTCGACTCCGAGTTCGACGAGGGTTTGCAGATTGCGGAGCTGTAGCGCCAGGGGGTGCGCCATCATCGTGTCGGATGCGTCTCCGAGGGCTGCTGCTGCCAGGGATTCACCTTCTGCGGCAATAATTTTCGCTCTCTTTTCGCGTTCGGCTTCCGCTTCGCGGGCCATGGCGGGTTTCATGCTGTCGGGTAGTTGGATGTCTTTGAGCTCGACGAGTGTTACTTCGACGCCCCATTCGAGTGTTGCGACGTCGAGGATCTTGCGGATGTCGGCGTTGATGGTGTCGGTTTCGGAGAGCGCTTGGTCGAGGCTGTGTTGGCCGACGATGTTGCGAAGGGTGGTTTGTGCGATCTGGTTGATCGCTGTATCGACATTTTCTATGGCGACAACGGATTTCACGGCGTCGACAACGCGGAAGTAGGCGACGGCGGCGATGTCGACGCTGACGTTGTCACGGGTGATGATTCCCTGGGATTGGATCGGCATTGTCACGATGCGCAGTGATACGCGAGTGAGGCGGTCGACGAGGGGGATGATCACGGTCAGGCCGGGCGTCCGAACATTTTGGACTTTGCCGAACCGCAGCAGCACCCCGCGTTCGTATTGGGTGACGACGCGAATGGACATTGCGAGAGCGCCGAGGACCACGACGACGATCGACGCGATGATGACCACGGCGGTCATGACCGCACCGTCGCCGATACTTTCGACGGTACTCCTCACTGTGCTCACAACGGTGGCGACAGATGTGAACGTAGCAGTCTTTCGGCCCTACTCGACACCGGCAGCAGCCGAGCACACTGGAACGATCACACCCGTTCATCGCCCGGATAGCCATCGCCGTGGTGTCCATGCGTGAAGAACGACGATATGCCAGCGATGAGGAAAACCCATGACCACCACCCATACTCCGAGTCATCGCGCGAGCGGTCATGGCATGCAGCCGGATCCGTACGCAGGGGACTGTTTCTTAATCGGTGTTTCGGCCCCAGACGCTGAGTGAATGCTCAGCGAGGGAGGTGCCGTGATGACGACA